>DHHV01000064.1:2918-3530 GCA_002403455.1 Hyphomonadaceae bacterium UBA4763
GCCAGCGCCGCCAGCGCGACCCGCTCAGCCCCGAAGCGATGTAGCGCCAGCAGCTTCATCCCCGAACCGGCCCCGCCCGATCGCCAGTCCGCCTGGCGCGGATCGATCACCACGCGCGTGCGATCGGCAAGATCAAATTGCCGCAGCTTCACAAAGATCACACAGCCGCCAACGCTCCACGGCGCATGCGCGCTGCCCGGCGGATTGCGCACATAACAAAGCGGCCCAAAATCGCCCGACGCGTCGGAAAACACCCCCGACAACACCAGGAATTCCTCACCCAATTCATGCGGATGCGGATCAAAGCGCGAGCCCGGCGCATAGCGCACGATGGATGTCGCCCGCGCGACTTCCCCACCGACCCGGTCGAGCATGATCCGCTCCACCCCCGGCATGGGCGAGGCGACATAAACCATGTCGGCCGGCAATACGACTTCGCGTTGCGACAGATCGGCGCGGATCAACATGCTTCATCCCCGGTCAAATCACTCAGCCGTCAAGAATCATCAGCCCGGCATCGCTTCCGGCGCGTTGGCGTCGCCCGCCGCCTTGCCGCTAAACGCTTTGGCGACATAGGCCGCGATGGCCTCTAATTCGGCTTGCGGCAGAAAA
>DHHV01000142.1 GCA_002403455.1 Hyphomonadaceae bacterium UBA4763
TGGTTCTCCTGTTCCTGGCATCTGCCCCACGGGGATGCCGATACGGGAAGCAAATGTCAGGAACGAACCACTAGTTGAATGGCAGCCGCTGCACGCGCCATCGGTCCGTCAAATTCTTCATCCAATTCTTCGCCTTCACAGCGGCCATTAAAGCAATTATGGCGAACGCCCTTTCTGCAAATGGATCAATCATTTCATGCCTCCGCGCGTTCGTTTCGCCCCCAGCCCGACCGGTCGGCTGCATGTCGGCAATGTGCGCACTGCGCTGCTTAATTGGCTGCTGGCGCGGCGCGATGGCGGCAGCTTTATCCTGCGCATTGACGACACGGATTTGGCGCGTTCGACGGCGGAATTCGAAGCGGGGATCGACGCCGATCTGACCT
Source organism: Hyphomonadaceae bacterium UBA4763 (assembly GCA_002403455.1). Lineage (GTDB taxonomy): Bacteria > Pseudomonadota > Alphaproteobacteria > Caulobacterales > Aquidulcibacteraceae > UBA4763. The sequence goes on from DHHV01000142.1 coordinate 384, forward strand.
GGCTCGGTCTTGTGTGGGACGAGCGGTTCAAACAATCCGAGCGCTTTGCCCGCTATGACGCGGTCTCGGACGATTTACGCGCGCGCGGGTTGCTTTATCCCTGTTACGAGACCGAAGACGAGCTTGACCGCAAGCGCAAACTGGCGATGGCGCGCGGGCGCCCACCGGTTTATGATCGCGCCGCTTTGGCGCTGTCGGCGGATGAGCGCGCCGCCTTGGAGGCGCAAGGGCGCCGGCCGCATTGGCGCTTCAAGCTTTCCGGCGCGCGCGCCGATTGGACCGATTTGGTGCGCGGCGCGCAAAGCATCGACACCGCCTCTTTGTCCGACCCGGTGCTGATCCGCGAGGACGGGGCTTACCTTTATACGCTGTGCTCAGTCATCGACGATATCGACAGCAACATTACCCATATTGCGCGCGGCGAGGACCACGTCACCAATTCCGGCGTGCAAATCGAGATCTTCCGGGCGCTGGGCGCAGAGCCGCCCTTATTTGCGCATTTTTCGCTGTTGATCGGCGCCGATGGCGAGGCGTTGTCGAAGCGCTTGGGTTCGCTGTCGATCAATGAATTGCGCCGCGAGGGCTATGATCCGCGCGCCATCGCCTCGCATTTGGCCAAATTGGGCACCTCCGATCCGATCGCGCTGCGGCCGGATTTGGCGACGCTGGCGGCGGAATTTGCGTTCGAGAAAATGGGCCGTGCGCCGGCGCGATTTGATCCCGATGAACTCGCCAACCTCAACGCGCAAATCCTGCACCAGGCCGATTATGCCGATATTCGCCCCGATCTGCAGCGTTTGGGGCTCGATCGCGGCGTAGCGGCCTGGCGCGCCTTCCGCGAGAATATCCGCGCGCTGCCGGAGCTTGCCGAGTGGAACCGGGTGATCGACGGGCCTTTGGCGCCGGCGATCGACGATGCGGCTTTTTGCGCCGCGGCGGCAGAATTGTTGCCCGACGGCCCATTTGGGCCGGAGAGCTGGGGCGCGTTCACCCAGGCCGTCAAAGAAGCGACCGGGGCGAAGGGCAAAGCCCTGTTCATGCCGCTGCGCAAAGCGCTGACCGGGCGTGAGCATGGCCCCGATATGGCGCAGGTGCTGGCGCTGATCGCCCCGCCGATCGCGCGGGCGCGCTTGCGCGGGGAGACAGCGTAATAACAATCGGCGCATCGCGCTAGATCAATGGACCATTTCCATATCGAAACCCATTTCCCATCCTCGTGGCGCAAATGTCAGGAAGGAACCACTATGAATTTTCTCTGACTAGGATTACCTTGATAACGCGCTGATGTCCTGAAACAGAAACCCGCCTGATAATTGGGCCAAGCGTTTAAAGAACTTTTATTTCAAAAGGGCGCTATAACTTACTCATTTCTCAAGTGACTTTGGTGCTGAAATTCGCTCAGCGCATGCCTCCATCATGTGGCGAAGTTCTGGATCGCCACAGTAAAATCTCAAATGGAAAAAGCATCATTTCGACCCGCCAACCTGATCAGCAAAATATTGCGGGCGCCAGTCGCTTAAGTGTGTTGGTCTGTGAGCATTTGCAATAATTTCTACGTGCGCCGTCTCTTTTTATTTTTTTATGAAACTCATTTTTCTCGCCGCACAAAGCCATTCGCTATGCAATCGGCGTGATAATCCAATAAGTCTGCGGTTTTATAGGTCGGCTCATCTGGAAAAGGTTGCAGGAAATTCGGCATTTGGATCGCCAAGATCGCCAGTCCATGGATGCCCGCCCAAAAGCTGCGCGTCGTCAGCGCCAGCGGGGCCGGCGCCAAGTCGCCGAGCCGCATGCCCTCTTCCAGCATCCCGCGCAGCCATTGATAGGCTTGGCCGCTCGGCGACAGCCGAAATCCGTCATAATCCTCGTCCGGGCGGCTCTGTGACGTCGTCAGAAACGCCGCGGCATAATGATTGGGATGTTCCAGCGCGGTCTGCACATAAACAACCACGCAATTGCGCAAGCGATCGAGAAATGGTCGGTCACAATTGTCGGCGCCGGCAATTTTGGCCAACAAGCGCTCGAAGAAGGCGTCTTTCAGCGCAATGACCAATTCGTCTTTGTTGCGAAAATATTTATAGATGGCGGCGGGCGAGTAATCGACTTCGTCGGCCAGCCGCCGGATCGACAGACCCGCTTCGCCCTCGTTGGAAAACACCCGCTCGGCCGCTTCGATAATGGCGTCGCGGATTTTTCGGCGCCGGCGTTCGGCTGGGCTATCGGCAGGCGCCGGGCCCGTATCATGAGAATCGATGTCGTCGGCGGCGGTCATGGCGTCATCAAATTCCAATCTGCGGCGAAGGCAAGCGCCATAGCCGATGTTTTAGAATAAGTGAACAGCGTTTATTTTTTGTAATTCCGCTTTCGCCGCCAACACAAGCGCGCGTGTTTTGACGCAGGCGCGAACACCGATTAACCAACGGGCATGACGTTGAAACAAATGCCGATGCGGCGCACGCTGTTGTGGATTGGGCTCACCCTGGCGCTGGTCGCTTGCAATCGCGCCCCGCCGGCGCCTATCACGCCCGGCCCGGCCAGCACGCCAGCGGCTGCCTGGAGCGACATCGAGGCCGCTGCGCGCGGCCAAGAGGTGTTTTTCAACGCCTGGGCCGGCGATGAGCGCGTCAACGCCTTCATCGCCTGGGCGAGCGCGGAATTGGCGCAGCATTATGGCGTCAAGCTCACCCATGTCAAAACCCAGGATACCGCCGAAGCCATCGCCCGCATCCTCGCCGAAAAAGCCGCCGGGCGCGTCGACGACGGCTCGGTCGATCTGTTATGGATCAATGGCGAGAATTTCGCGGCGCTCAAAGCCAACGCCATGCTGTTTGGGCCGTTCGTGGAGCGCCTCCCCATTGCGCCGATGATCGATTTCGCCGGCCAGCCCTCGTTTTCGAGCGATTTCACCATCCCTGTTGAGGGGCTCGAGGCGCCGTGGGGGCTGTCGCTGTTTGTGTTCACCCATGATGCGGCGCGCCTTGCCGACCCGCCGCGGGATTTTCCGGCCTTGCTCGCCTGGGCCAAAGCCAATCCGGGCCGCTTCACCTATCCAGCCCCGCCGAATTTCACCGGCTCTTCGTTCTTAAAACAAGCGATGCTGGCGATCGGCCCAGCCGATCTTGATTACGCCCGCCCGCCGGACGAGGACGGTTTTGCCCGCGCCAGCGCCGCCTTGTTTGATTATCTCGACGCGCTGCACCCGGTTTTGTGGCGCAAAGGCGCGACCTTTCCACAAAGCGGGCCGGCCCAGCGGCAATTGCTGGCCGATGGCGAAGTCGATCTTACCATGTCGTTCAACCCGTCAGAGGCGGCGAGTGCGGTGGCGCTTGGCCAATTACCGGCCAGCGTCGCCACTTATGGTTTCAGGAGCGGATCGCTGACCAATGCGCATTTTCTGGCGATTCCCGCCAATGCGCGCGCCAAGGAAGCCGCCCTCGTCGCCATCAATTTTCTGCTGTCGCCCGAGGCGCAGGCCCGCAAAGCCGATATCCGTTTCTGGGGCGATGCGAGCGCGCTCGATCTCGACAAGCTCTCCGGTCCCGATCGCGCGCTTTTTGACGCGCTCGGCGAGAACGGCAATCTCGCCCGCTGGGAGGGGTTTGAGCCGGCCTTGAGCGAGCCGCATCCTGACTGGATGGAGCGCATCGAGCGCGCCTGGGCCGAGCGTTACGCCAGGTGAGCCGCAGCGCGCGGCGCCGCGATTGGCGCGATCAGTTTGGACTGGCGGCGGGACTGGCGCTGCTGGGTCTGGCGCTCGCGCCCTTGATCTTAAGCGCGCTCGGCGCGCTGGGGCCGGCTTTTGGCTATTTCCCAGCGCTGGGCGGGGATCGGTTGTCGCTGGCGCCGTGGCGCGAGGCGCTGGCGGTTCCAGGGATTGGTCGCTCTATCCTGCTTTCGCTATGGATTGGCCTCGTGGCGACCCTGCTCGCCACCGCCATCGCGTTTGCGCTGGCGGGCGCCATGATTTTCGGCGGGTCGGCGCGATGGGCGCGGCGCGTCAGTGAAATTCTGTTGGCGGCCCCGCATGCGGCGATGGCGCTGGCGCTGGTGTTTTTGCTCGGGCCGTCCGGGCTGTTGGCGCGGCTGCCGGCGCAAGTTTTCGGCTGGGAGCGTCCGGCCGATTATTTGTTTCCTGGCGACCCGTTTGGGCTGGCCGCGATTTTGGGTTTGGCCGTCAAGGAAGCGCCGTTCTTGCTGATCGTTGCGCTGAATGCCGCGCGCGGGCTCGACCCCGCCGCCTGGAGCCGCCAAAGCGCGAGCCTCGGTTACCGGCCGATGCGCGGTTTTCTGCTCGGCTTTGCGCCGCAATTATATCCTCGCATTCGGCTTGCCGTCTTCGTCGCCTTGGCCTTTGCGACCGCCAGCGTCGAGCAGGCTTTGGTGCTGGGGCCGACCGTGCCGCCGACCCTCGCCGTGCGGCTGGTGCAATGGTTCAACGACCCGGATTTATCCAGCCGTTTTCCGCTGGCGGCGGGCGCGTTGTTATTGGCCGGCGCGGTCGCTGTGGCCTTTGGGCTGTGGCGGGGGGGGGGGGGGGGGCGGCCCCGGGGCGCCCCCCCCCCCCCCCCGGCCACGGGCCCGGGCGGCTGCGCCC
>DHHV01000003.1 GCA_002403455.1 Hyphomonadaceae bacterium UBA4763
CCGCCCCCCCCCCCCCCGCGCGGGCGGTGTGGGCCCTGGTGGAGCCGCAAAGCTCCGGCATTGGCGGCGGCGCCTTCCTCTTGCATTACGAGCAAGCCTCGGGATCGGTCAGCGCGTTTGACGGTCGCGAAACCGCGCCGGCCGCCGCCGGGCCGGATTTGTTTCTCGACGAGACCGGCAAGCCCTTGCCGCGCTTTGACGCGGTGGCGAGCGGTCGGTCGGTCGGCGCGCCGGGGGCCATCGCCATGCTGGCGCTTGCGCATGGCAAATATGGGAGGCTCCCGTGGCGAACCTTATTCGATCCGGCAATCGCTTTGGCCGAAAACGGCTTTGTCGTCAGTCCGCGCTTGGCTGACTGGCTGACGCGCATGCAGGGTCGCTCACCTTTATCGAGCCATCCGGTCACGGCGGCGTATTTCTACCCCGAAGGCAAGCCCTTGGCGGTTGGTTTCAAACGCGACAACCCTGCTTACGCCGCCAGTTTGCGCCGCATTGCGGCCGAAGGACCGGCCGGCTTTTACCGAGGCCCGATCGCAGAGGCGATCATCGCCTCTGTCCAGGAAGCGCCGCGCCCGGGCCGGCTGACCTTGGCCGATTTGGCCGGCTATCGCGCCCGCGAGCTGACGCCGTTATGCGGGCCCTATAAAAGGTTCAAATTGTGTTCGATGCCGCCGCCCTCCTCGGGCGGGGTCGCCGTCTTGTCGATCCTTGGCACGCTCGACGCGCTGGCCTTGCCGCCAGCGCCGCCGCAAAGCGCCGAGAGCTGGCGCCGGTTCGCCGAGGCGAGCCGCTTGGCCTATGCCGATCGCGATCTTTATGTCGCCGACGACGCCTTCGTCTCCGTGCCGACGGCTGATCTGGTCGATCCGCGTTATTTAAAGACGCGCGCGGCGTTGATCCAACCCTCAGGCGCGCTCGCCGATGTCGCCGCGGGCGATCCGGGCGCGGTCTTGGGCAAGGGGTCGCTGAAAGACGGGCTGGGCGCCGATCGCACAGACGAAGCGCCGGGCACCAGCCATGTCTCGATCGTCGACGCGCGCGGCAATGCGGTGGCGCTGACCACCACGATCGAGGCGCCATTCGGCGCGCAGCGCATGGCCGCCGGCTTCATGTTGAACAACCAATTGACCGATTTCAGCCTGGTCCCGGAGATCGACGGCAAACCGGTCGCCAATGCGCCGGCCGGCGGCAAACGGCCACGCTCGTCAATGGCGCCGACTTTGGTGTTTGACGAAACCGGCGCGCTGTTTGCGGTCGCGGGCTCGCCCGGCGGCAATTCGATCATTGCTTATGTCGCCAAGACCTTGATGGGCGTGCTCGATTGGGATCTACCGGCGCAAGCGGCGATCGATTTGCCGAGCGTCATCGCGCGCGGTCCCAGCGTGCGGGTCGAAACGGGATTGCCGGGCTCGCCGACCATCGTCGACGGCTTGCGCGGCGCGGGCTTTGACGTGCGCGAGAGCCAAAGCGAGGCCTCCGGCCTGCATGTCATCATCGCGCGCGAAACGGCCTGGGAAGGCGGCGCCGACAAACGTCGCGAGGGCGTCGCCAAGCCGGCGCGGCCGGCCGTATCGGCGCGCTGAACAATCGGTAAAATAAAATCACGGCCGATCACCAGTTTTGAACCAAAGGCGTGATCGCCTTGCGCCTGAAGTATTTCTGCGGGATTTCCAAATATCTTTTGCAGAAAGTCGTGGTGCGCCCCGTGAAAAGCGACAAATTAGCCATGACGACGGAAGTCGTCGCTGCCTATGTTTCGAACAACCATGTGTCGGCCAGCGACGTGCCGGCTCTGTTCACTTCGATCTTTTCGACCTTAGAAGGATTAAGTGGCGAAGCGATTGTTTTGCCGACAAAATCGCTGGCGCCGGCGGTGCCGATCAAGAAGTCGGTGACAGACGATTACATCATTTGCTTGGAAGATGGATTGAAATTCAAATCCTTGCGCCGGCATTTGATGAGCAAATTCGGCATGACGCCCGAAGATTATCGGGCCAAGTGGAATCTACCCGCTGATTATCCGATGGTGGCGCCGAATTACGCCAAAGCGCGCTCAACGCTCGCCAAGCGAACCGGCCTTGGCAAATCGCGGCTGGGCAAAGCGAAATAACCGGCCCGCATTGCCGCTCTTGAGTGCGCGCGCGCTTCGCGGCATAGGCGTTTTATGAACGCTGCCCTCGCCAAACCAGCCCATTATTTGACCTTTGAGAAGCCGCTGGCGGAGATCGAATCGCGCATCGCCGAATTGCAGGCGACCGCGAGCGCCGCGCCGGGTCTGTCGGTCGACGAAGAGGTGCACTCGCTGCGCGAAAAGGCGCATGGATTGCTGGTTGACCTCTACGCCAAGCTCGATCCGTGGCAAAAAACCCTGGTGGCGCGCCATCCGGAGCGGCCGCATTTCAAAGACTATCTGGGGCTGCTGTTCACCGACATCGTTGAATTGTCGGGCGATCGGCAATTTGGCGATGACAACGCCATTCTCGGCGGCACGGCGCGGTTTCGTGGCGCGCCCTGCGTGTTCCTCGGCCAGGAAAAGGGTCGCACGACCGAAGAGCGCCTCAAGCATAATTTCGGCATGCCGATGCCGGAAGGCTATCGCAAAGCGGTGCGCTTGATGGATCTGGCCGAGCAATTCGGCCTGCCGGTGATCGCCTTCGTTGACACGGCCGGCGCCTATCCGGGCATTGAGGCGGAAGAACGCGGTCAGGCCGAAGCGATCGCGCGCTCGACCGAGCGCTGCCTGACCTTGAAAACCCCGATGGTGTCGGTGATCATTGGCGAAGGCGGATCGGGCGGCGCGGTCGCCTTGGCCGCCGGCAATAAAGTGCTGATGATGGAGCATTCAATCTATTCGGTGATCTCGCCGGAGGGCTGCGCCGCCATTTTGTGGCGCGATCCGGCCCGCGCCAAAGACGCCGCCGAAGCCATGCGGATCGTCTCGGCCGATTTATTGCAGCTGAAAGTGATCGATTCGATCATTCCCGAGCCGGTGGGCGGCGCCCATCGCGCCCCCGGCAAAGCGGCCGACTTCGTTGGCAAAGCGATCGCCGAAGCCTTGGCCGAGTTGCGCGATCTCTCCCCCGAAGCGCTGAAGCGCCAACGGCGCGAGCGCTTTTATGCGATCGGCTCGGTCGGGCTGTGAGCGCCGCACCGGCGTTTCCCGCCGCGCTGCCCGGCGCCGCCAATGAAACCACCGCGGATTTGCGCCCGCGTTTTGGCCCGGATGGGCTGATCGCTGCGATCGCGGTTGACGCCGCCACGGGCGCTGTCCTGATGCTGGCGCATATGAACGCCGAGGCCTTGCGCCGCACGCTCGATAGCGGCGAGGTCTGGTATTGGTCGCGATCGCGTCAAGCCTTGTGGCGCAAAGGCGAGACTTCCGGCCACACCCAGCATCTGGTCGAAATGCGGGTCGATTGCGACCAGGACGCCGTGCTGTTGCGGGTCGCGCAGACCGGTCCCGCCTGCCATACGGCGGCGCAATCATGCTTTTATCGCGTGTGGCGCGATGGCAAATTGGCTTTCCTCGATTGAGGGCGGCGCCGCCTCTTTCCGTTGCGCGCAAAGCGCCGCATATGTCTTCCCATGCCGTCCCCGCGTAATCCCCGATCGCCGCCGAAAAAGCCGCAAGCGCCGACATCCGATCCGATGGAGGTCTTTGCCCGCGATGCCCGGCCGATCGGCGCCGACCAGACGGCCTGGGCGCCGCATCGCCCGCAGCGTTTTGGCGAAAAATCCGAGGGCGGTATCCGCTTTCGCGTCGACAGCCCGTTTGAGCCCGCCGGAGACCAGCCCGCCGCGATCACGGCGCTGGTGCAGGGCGTCCGCGCGGGCGACAAGGATCAAGTCCTGCTGGGCGTTACCGGCTCGGGCAAGACCTTCGCCATGGCCAAAGTCATCGAAGCGGTGCAGCGCCCGGCCTTGATCCTCGCGCCGAACAAGACGTTGGCCGCGCAATTATATGGCGAATTCAAATCATTCTTTCCCGACAATGCGGTCGAATATTTTGTTTCCTATTACGATTATTATCAGCCCGAAGCCTATGTGCCGCGCACCGACACCTATATCGAGAAAGACAGTTCGATCAACGAGCAGATCGACCGGATGCGCCATTCCGCCACCCGTTCCTTGCTCGAGCGGGATGACGTCATCATCGTTGCGTCGGTCTCGTGCATATACGGGATCGGCTCGGTCGAAGCCTATTCGTCGATGACCTTTAAGGTCAGCGCTGGGCAAAAAGCCGATCCGCGTTTGGTCATGCGCGATCTGGTTGCGTTGCAATATAAGCGCAACGATTCGGCGTTCTTGCGCGGGACCTTTCGCGTGCGCGGCGACGTCTTGGAAATCTTTCCGACCCATTATGAAGATCGCGCCTGGCGCTTGTCGTTCTTTGGCGATGAGATCGAATCCATCCAGGAATTTGACCCGCTGACAGGGCGCAAGACCCAGGATCTGCAATTCGTCAAAGTCTACGCCAATTCGCATTATGTGACGCCGCGCCCGACCCTGACCCAAGCGGTCGAGCTGATCCGCCAGGAAATGCGCGGGCAGGTCGCTTGGTTCGAACAGACCGGCAAATTGCTCGAAGCGCAGCGTCTGCAACAGCGCACCGAATTCGACGCCGAAATGATGCTGGCGACCGGGTCTTGCGCCGGGATTGAGAATTATTCGCGCTATTTGACCGGGCGCAAACCGGGCGAGCCGCCGCCGACCTTGTTTGAATATTTGCCGGAAAACGCGATGGTCTTTCTGGACGAAAGCCATGTCACCATTCCGCAATTGGGGGCGATGTATCGCGGCGATTTCAATCGCAAAAAGACCCTCGCCGATTACGGGTTCCGGCTGCCGTCCTGCATGGACAACCGGCCGCTGAAATTCGAGGAATGGGACGCCATGCGCCCGCAAAGCGTGCATGTCTCCGCAACACCCGGCAAATGGGAATTGGAGCGCACCGGCGGCGTCTTCGTCGAGCAAGTCATTCGACCGACTGGCCTGATCGACCCGCCCGTCGACGTCCGCCCGGTCTCCGCCAATGGCTTTAGCCAAGTCGACGACGTTATTGCCGAGGTCAAAGACGTCGCCAAGCGCGGCCTGCGCAGCTTGATCACCACGCTGACCAAGAAAATGGCCGAAGACCTCACCGAATATATGCATGAGCAAGGCGTGCGCGTCCGCTATATGCATTCCGATATCGACACGGTCGAGCGGATCGAAATCATCCGCGATTTGCGGCTCGGCGCGTTTGACGTGCTGATTGGCATCAATCTCTTGCGCGAGGGCCTGGATATCCCGGAATGCGGCTTTGTTGGCATTCTCGACGCCGACAAGGAAGGCTTTCTACGGTCGGAGACCTCGCTGGTGCAGACGATCGGCCGAGCGGCGCGCAATGCCGACAGCCGCGTCGTGCTCTATGCCGACCACGTTACCGGCTCCATGCAGCGGGCGATGGACGAGACCGCGCGCCGCCGCGCCAAGCAAGAAGCCTATAACGCTGTGCACGGCATCGTGCCGCAAAGCATCCGCCGCGACGTCGCCGACATCTTGGAGGGCTATCAGACGCCTGGCAAAGCCAGCGAGGCGCTCAGCCAGCGCAGCGGCCGCTCTGGCGGGGCGGGCCGGTCCGGCGGGCGCGGCATGCGCGAGGACGCCGCCGCCTTTAGCCATGGCGGGCCGGGGCATAATCTGCGCGCCGCAATCGCCGAGGTCGAAAAACGCATGCGCGAGGCCGCCGCCAATCTGGAATTCGAAGACGCCGCTCGCTTCCGCGACGAATTGAAAGCCCTGCGGGCGCTGGAGCTTGAAACCGCCAACGACGCCTTGGCGGCGGTTGCGGAGTAATCACTCGGCTGCAATGCCAGAATGATAAGCGTAAGTATCCCAACGCGGTGTGTAAGACTCATCCGCCTCATTGCCCCAACTCGCCCAATTGGCGCGTTGTCCGCGCGCAAACAATTCAAGATAGGGGCCGCGCGAGCATGCCTCGATCAGCTCATATTGTTCATCTGGTTTGCGGGAATGTTCTCTCTTTCGAGATTGAATGTAATTGACTTGACGGCGTCCAGCCGATTCTGTTCGCGCGCTCGGGCCGCGCACGCCAAACAACAATATTTCCGTCACATTGCGAAAATAAAAACCAACGCCGCGTCCGTCCGATCCGCCGTCTTTCCGAATTTTATGCCAAACGATATTTGCTTTATACTGAAATCCCCACGCTTGCATGACCTCCAAAGCCTCCGGCAAAAGGGCATTTGGCGACCATAGATAGAGATGCGCGGTGCGCTCTGCGATTGCGCTGACCGGCAACGCTTTAATCGCCGGCAAATCCATGGTTTCGTAACGGCTTAATCGGCGGTGTTCGGGGGCCATTTTCCCCGTGCGATTGGTGAACCGCCATGGCGGATCGGCCAAAATTGTCCGAAATCGACGGCCTTCAACAAACCCAAGAAGGTCTGCCGCTGCTTTGCAGTCAGTCGCTGGGAGCATCTCGGTCATCCAAAAAAGCGTTTCGGTTGATAGCGAACACAACGATCGGACAGCCGCCGCCACCGCCGCCGTTCAATCTCGGTCGAAGTTTTTCCAAATGCGTTGTGGAAGCGCCAAAACTTCCCTTGTCCCTGCCGGCTTCGACAAACAGGCTTTGCAGCTCTGAAGAGCGCGTGATGATCACGCCGACATCGATCACCCGCAGATCGAACAACAATCGGAAGTTATTCAAATCGCGGTCGAAAAATGGGTCTTTGTTATTCCATTCGACTTCCACCGCCACTCGATTTTTGAACATATCCACTTCATGGGTTGGCGCATCGCGAGCAGTGTCGTCTACGACAATCTTGATGTCAAAGCGATGTTCGCGCCAGCCGCGCTTGGCAAAAGCTTCATCAATTCCCCGCGCAATCAAGGATTTCGAGCCGCCTGGTTGTTCAATTTCAGATCGTCGCAGCCGAAATTGCGTCAGCACGTCAAGGATGTCATCCCATTCTAGCAGGCTGTTGAAGAAGGCTCGTCGGCCGCGACGGGCGGGATTTTTGAGTCGGGGCAGAAGCGTCGCGCCGCCCGTATTGACATACGGGCCAGCGGCGCGAC
>DHHV01000071.1 GCA_002403455.1 Hyphomonadaceae bacterium UBA4763
GCGCTCGCGATGGGCCGCGCCAGCCTGGCCCGCGCCGCCGACCGCGCCAAGAACCCGGCCGCTTTGGGCGCAGCGCTCGATGCGGGGCTATCGGAAGCCGCCGCCATTGATTTGGCGCGTCTCGCCACGGCGCAGATCGAGCCGGATTGGTCGACTGATCCCGATTTGGAAGCGTTTGCCTTGCCGCCCTTGCGAGCGATTTGCATCGATCTCGACGAGGCGAGCGCTTCGGCGCGCCGCGCGACGGCCAGCGCCATGATGCTCAACCCGGCCGTCGCGGCCATGTATGGCGCGGCGCCGGCGGCTGACGCCAGAATTTGGCTGCGCCTCAGCGCCGCAATCGGGCCCGACGGCCGCGTCGACGAGGACCAGCTCGCCCAAATGGCGCGCCTTGCTGGGATGGCGGCCGCCGCGCTGCAATCGCCCGGCATTGCGGTGTTGGATCTGGCGCCAGCCTTATTGGCTGACGGCGAAGATTATCGCAGCGCGGAAGGCTGCGCCATCGCCGCTAAGTGGATGGAACGCCTGCGCCGAGCGGCGCGGGCGGCGGCTGGGCGTGACCTCGCGCTGACGCCGGGCGATGCCAGCCTGCTGGCGGCGAGCGGGGCGCTGACCTTGGGCGATGCGCCGCTACAATCCTTGGAAATCTGGCGCGAAGGCCCGGACGGCGCCATTCAGCGCGATCTGATCGGGCCCGCAGCCCTTTTATTGGAACGCGCGGTTCCGGATGCGGCCGAGCGCGCGGCGATACTAGCCGAGGTTTTTGGGCGACGCAGCTTAGCCGGCGCGCCGGGGCTGGATTTGCAGCGTTTGGCGGCGCTCGGTCTCCAGGCGGCCGAGATCGACGCGGTCGAAACGGCGCTCGCTGATGTCGCCGATTTCGCGCACGCCTTTGATCCTTGGGTGTTGGGCGAGGCGTTTTGTCGGCGCAAATTCGGTCGCTCGGCCGACGATCTCGGACGTGGGCGCGATGTGCTGGCGCGGCTGGGCGTGACGCAAAGCGAGCGCGAGCGTGCCTCCCTTTGGGCGTTGGGAACAGGCGATTTCGCTGCGGTCAGCGGCCTTGCGCCGTCGGCAAGAGCGGCGCTCACTCTCGCCTGCAGCTTCGAAGACCGCCTCGCCATGGCACGGGCGAGCGGCCTGGTTGGCCCGCTCACCTTTGCGGTTGACCGCGATATCGACGTCGAGGCGATTGATGCGGCGCTGCGCGGGCTGGCCGATCTGCCGGGACGGGCGGTGTCGATCGAGCGCCGCAGCGCCTTTGCCGCGTCGGACCTTGATTTGTTGCGCCAGGCGCGCGCGGCGCATCGGTTGGCCAAGGCTGAGGCCGACGCGCCGGAAATCGTCGAAATCATTCGCGAAAAAATCGTCGAAAAGCCGGTCGTCGCGCCCGCCACCCGTCGCCGCCTGCCGGATCGGCGCAAAGGCTATATTCAGAAAGCCGTGGTCGGCGGCCATAAAGTCTATTTGCACACCGGCGAATTTGAAAATGGCGAGCTCGGCGAAATCTTCCTCGACATGCACAAAGAGGGCGCCGCTTTTCGCAGCTTGATGAACAATTTCGCGATCGCGATTTCGATCGGGCTGCAATATGGCGTGCCCTTGGAAGAATTCGTCGACGCCTTCGTTTTCACGCGCTTTGAGCCGGCCGGCGCCGTTACCGGTAATGATTCCATCCGGCATGCGACTTCGATCCTCGATTATATCTTTCGCGAATTGGCGGTGTCCTATCTCGATCGCGAGGATTTGGCCGAAGTCGATCCGGGCAAAGCGCGGTCCGACGGGCTCGGCGGCGGCGTCGAAGAGGGCAAGCTCGACCCGCGTGCGGCGGCGGCCAGTCTGATCTCGAAGGGCTTCAGCCGCGGGGTGACGCCCGATAATATTCTCGTTCTGCCGCAGAAAAAGCGCCCCAATGCGTCCGACGTCGTCAGCGCGTTGGCGCAGCCGTCATTGTCAGGCGCGCTCTATGAGGGCGATCCTTGTCCGCAATGCGGGCATTTCACGCTGGTGCGGCGGGGCGTTGGCTGCGATTGCGAGGCTTGCGGAGCGCGCGTGCAGGTTGTGTCGTGAATTCTTGACCGAATGCGCGCGCATTAACGAGAATGCAAGCAACCATATACTACGTCAAAGCGCACAACCCTTACGTGAGGACGCGCGATGGCGATGGTGAGTTTGCAGGACCGTTTACGCTTTCAAAACATCGACACCGATTCGCGCGCCTTGCTGCGCGAACTTAAGCCCATTATCGCTGAAGCGCTGCCGGGCCTACTAGATCAGTTCTACGCCCATGTCACCCAATGGCCCGAAATGGCCAAAATGTTTGACGCGCGCACGATCGCGCATGTTAAAGACAAACAAATCCAGCATTGGATGACGATCGCCGACGCCGATTTCGGCGAAACCTATGAAGCGAGCGTCCGGCGGATTTGGGAAACCCACGCGCGGCTCGGGCTTCCCTCGACTTGGTTCGTGGGTGGCTATTCCATATTGTCCGCGGGCATCATCGCGCATGTCACCAAGAAATTCGCCAAGACCGGGTTGTTCGGCGCCGACCCCAGCGCGCGCGTCGCCAAAATGGCCAGCGTGTTGATGAAAGCGGTGATGCTTGACCTCGATTTCGCTGTCGAAATTTACATCGAAACCGGGGAGCGTTTACGGCGCAAAGCCGTGTCCGACCTCGCGGCGCAGTTCGAGCGCGAGGTGGGCGCGACTGTCGCAACCTTTGATAAGGCGGCCGATGGCCTGCGCTCGACCGGCGAAAAAGTCTCCCTAGCGTCCGACCGTGTGGTGGAACGGGCGCGCCGCGCCGGCGACGCCGCGACCGGCGCGACCGCCAACGTGGCCGCGGTCGCCGGTGCGACCACGCAAATGGAAGCCTCCGTGCGCGAAATCGCCAGCCAGGTCTCTGACGCGGCGCAAATCGCCGAAACCGGCGTCGCCAAAGCGCGCGAGACCAGCGGGGCGGTGCAATCGCTCGCCGACGCCGCCGATCGCATTGGCGCGATCGCCTCGATGATCGCCGATATCGCTGCCAAGACCAATCTCCTTGCGCTCAACGCGACGATCGAAGCGGCGCGGGCCGGCGACGCCGGCCGCGGCTTTGCGGTGGTTGCTTCCGAGGTCAAAGAACTCGCCAACCAAACGGCGCGGGCGACCGAAGATATCGGCAAGCAGATCAGCGAGATGCAATCGCGCACCGACGCCGCCGTCAATGCGATCCGCGACATCCAAGACACCATCGGCGCGATGAGCGAGCGGACCTTGGCGATCAATGCGGCGGTTGAAGAGCAATCGGCGACGACCAGTGAGATCAGCCGCTCGACCCAAGAAACGGCGTCGGGCGCACGTGGAGCGACCGAAATGATCGTCGAGATCGGCGATGAGGCCGCCCAATCGGCGCAAGCGGTCCGCCGCATGGTCGATGACGCCGGTCAGCTCAGCCAGCGCGCCGCGAATTTGCGGCAATCGGTTGAGGCGCTGGTGGCGCAATTACGCGCAGCATAATTGGCGGTACAAGCGGCGCATTATGAGATGTCTCGGCGCTTTCGTTGTTCGTCGAATGCCTGAAGCACAGGGCGATTTATCGAAATCGCCCAACGCTCTCATTTTTTGTTTGGTCGCGCCGGGTGATCGAAAAACCGGGTTCTACTTTCCCGCCCGCCGCTCTAGGCAAACAGAAATGTCGTGAGCATCGCAGTGTAAGATAGTATCGACGCATTGTGCTGCTAAAACTCGCCAGCGATTTGTCATCGCATCATTTTAGGAAAGCGCTGGTTTGCGGCTGCGCGCCATCACGTTCATCACTTCGACGAACAGCGAGAAGAAGATCGCAAAATAGAGATAGCCGCGCGGAATATGCACGCCGAGCCCATCGGCGACCAAGGCGACACCGATCAGCAAGATGAAGGCCAAAGCCAGCATTTTGGTGGTCGGGTGCTCGTTGATGAAGTCGGAGACCGGCTTGGCGGCGATCATCATTACGAGGGTTGAGGCGATAACGGCGATCACCATGACGACCAGATTGTCGGTCATGCCGACGGCAGTGATGACTGAATCGATCGAAAAGACGATATTGATGACGCCGATCTGCACCAAAGCGCTCGCAAAGGTCGCTGCAGCGCCCGATCGCGCCGCTTCATCATGACCGCCCTCGATCGAATGGTGAATCTCCAGCGTGGCCTTGCCCAACAAGAACAAGCCGCCCGCCAATAAAATCAGGTCCTTGGCCGAGATCGAGATGACATCCTCGGGATGCTCAACGCCGGAGGCCGCGGCAATGCCGTGCATGAAGCCGGGCAATTGGAACAATTCGCCAGAGAGCTTGGTGATCCACACCAACCCACCCAACATGGCGATGCGCAAAGCCATCGCAATCCACAGCCCCATTGACCGGGCGCGCGGCTGCTCGGCTGGCGGCAATTTGCCGGCGGCGATTGAAATGAAAACGATATTATCGATCCCGAGAACGATCTCGAGAAAGGTCAGGGTCGTCAGGCTGAACCAAAAGGCCGGCGATGAAAAAAGCTCAGCCATGTTCCCTCGCGCAGCAGGCAGCGCGCGGTCCCTGCCTTAGGCACGAAATCCCGTCAAGGATCGCGGCGTAAATGTGTTGTATTGGCTTTTTTAGGCAGCGGCGATCGCCTCGGCCAACAGCTTTTGCACGCGTTCCTGAAGGGCGACGTCTTCGCCTTCGGTCATCACCCGGATCAATGGCTCGGTGCCGGATTTGCGGATGACGAGGCGCCCCTCCGGGGCCAGGAGCGCTTGCGCCTCGGCGATCGCCGCCAAGATGGCAGGCGCCGCCATCGGATCGCCGGTCGCCGGCAAAGGCAGATTGCGCAGGATTTGCGGGGCCGGATCGAAGGCGCGCAGCGCTGTCGAGGCGGGCTCGCCGCGCGCGGCCATCAACGCCAAAGCATGCAAGGCGGCTAAAACGCCGTCCCCGGTCGCGGCGATATCGCCAAGGATGAGGTGCCCCGATTGCTCGCCGCCATAATTGGCGCCGCGCGCGCGCATGCGCTCGATGACATAGCGGTCGCCGACCTTGGCGCGTTCAAGGCCGATGCCGCGCTGGGCCAAAGCGCGCTCCAGCCCAATATTGGTCATCAACGTGCCGACCACGCAGCCACCGCGTAGGGCGCCAGCCTGCGCAGCGGCCAAGGCGAGCGCGCCAAGCGCCTGGTCGCCATCGATCAGCGCGCCGGTCTCGTCCGCCATGGTCAGGCGGTCGCCATCGCCATCGAGCGCGATCCCTAAATCTGCGCCGATTTCGCGGACCAATTGTTGCATCGCCGCCGGCGCGGTCGACCCGCAATCGGCGTTGATATTGGCGCCGTCCGGCGCGCAGCCAATGGCGATGACCTCCGCGCCAAACCGGCGCAGCAGCGCGGGCGCGGTCGCAAAAGCTGCGCCATGCGCGGCATCCAGCACGATTTTGCGCCCCACCAGGGTGAAATGCGCCGGCAGGCTGGCCGCAACCCTGTCGAGATAGAGGCTGAGCGCGTCGCCGGTTTCCGGCGTCATCATGGGCGGGGCGATGAGCGCGTCCAGCGGCGCATCAGCGAGGGCCGCTTCAATCGCGCGCTCCAAATCGTCCGACAATTTGTCGCCCGTCCGTGTAAAAATCTTCACGCCATTATCTGGGGCGCGATTATGCGAAGCGGTGACCATGATCCCAAGATCGGCGCCGCGCGCGGCGACTAAGATCGGCACAGCCGGCGTTGGCGCCACCCCAATGGCCTCGGCCAGAACGCCAGATTTGGCGAGACCGGCTGCGATTGCCGCCAGCAAAATAGGGCTAGAGGCGCGGGTATCGCGGGCGATCAACGCCATCGGTCGGCGCGCGCCGAGGTTGCGCGCGAATGTCGCACCCAACGCCTCGCCAAGGCCAACCATTGTTTCCGCCGTGATCGGCCAATGCCCAAAGCGGCCGCGTATGCCATCAGTGCCAAACAATTTCAATATGTTAGCTCCAAAAACGTCCTTTCGCGCCGCGCGATGAATCCTGCGCTCGCGTGAGTTGTGTCGGCAATTTGCGCCGTTGCGCAAGCGCAACAGGCAAGCTGTATGAAGTTTAATCTTGAAAATTTCACGACGGCTGCCACATTAAGTGTTGTCAGCGTGGCGCTATCCCCCCCCCCCCAAGCGCGCCACCTGGACGTCGGTTTCCCCTCCCGACGTACGCGCATCGACGCGAGAACGCCCGGCCTATTTGGTCGGGCGTTTGCGTTTTTAAGAGGTTGGACCGTCGAGCATCGAAAATCATTGCGCGGCCGCCTTATTCTGGCAAGTAAGCGCATCGCGTTCGTTGAACAATGAATTCCCCTGGGAGGAAATGCGCATGGCGTTCTGTTTTCGCCGTCCAGCGGTCAAAAAAATGCTGTCGACCGCTGCTTCATGTGTCGGCGCGGTCGCGATGCTGGGCGCGCCGCTTGCGTTCGCGCAACAGCCGGCGCAATTGCCGGCCCCGTTTCGCGCTGCGGCGCCAACGACCAATGGCGTGATCGCGCCCGACCTTGCGGCGCGCGCGCGGTCCTTGATTGCGACGGCGCTGCAAAGCGACCTCGGCTATGAGATCGTCCGCGACCTCACCACCGAGATTGGCCCCAGGCTGGCCGGATCGGAAGCCGAAGCCCGCGCCCGGATCTGGGCCGAAGCGCGCTTCAAAGCGCTGGGGTTCACCAATATCCGCACCGAACCCTTTGATGTTCCTTATTGGAGCCGCGTTGTCGAACGCGCTCGCATTACAGGGCCCAATGCGCAGCCCTTGGTGATCGCCGCGCTTGGCGGCTCGGAACCGACGCCAACCGGTGGGGTGGAGGCCGAAATCGTTCGCTTTGCTTCAATGGCCGCTCTGCGCGCGGCGGACCCGGCCAAGGTCGCCGGCAAGATTGTCTTCATCGATGAGGCGACCACGCGCACGCAAGACGAATCGGGCTATGGCGTTGGCGTTGGCAAACGGCGCGATTGCGCCACGGAAAGCCAACGGCTTGGCGCAGCCGCCTGCCTGATCCGCTCGGTCGGCACCCAACATCATCGCTTTGCCCATCAGGGCCAGCAGGCGCGCGGGCAAATCTCCGGCGGGGTTCCGGCCGCCGCTTTGTCGCCGCCGGATGCAGACCAGATCGCGCGCTTGCTGGAAAAGGGCCAAAGCGTGCGCGTCAACCTCGAAATCGCCGTGGAAGCGCGACCGGCGGCGCCCTCGGGCAATGTGGTGGCGGAAATCCGCGGGCGGGAAAAGCCGGACGAGATGATCGTTATCGGCGGCCATCTTGATTCCTGGGATTCCGGCACTGGCGCGGTCGATGATGGCGCCGGCGTTGGCATCACAATGGCGGCGGCCAAATTGATCGCCGATCTGCCGCAGAATCCGCGTCGGACGATCCGCGTTGTGTTGTTTGGCGCTGAAGAAACCGGCCTGCACGGCGCGCGCGCTTATGCCGAACGGCACAAAGCGCAGCTGGCGCAACATATCGTCGGCGCGGAAAGCGATTTTGGGGCCGGCAAGATCTGGCGCTTTGATACGCGCTTTGGCCCGGAGAGCGCCGCGAAAGCCACGGCGATCCACGAAATCCTCGCGCCGCTCGGCATTGCGCGCGGCCATAACGAGGCCAGCGGCGGCCCCGATATGACTTTTGTGCGCGCCGAGGGCGTGCCGGTGGTGACGCTCCAGCAAAATGGCTGGGATTATTTCGACTTGCACCACACGCCCAACGACACGATGGACAAGATCAAGCCGGAGGACATGCGCCAGAACGTCGCCGCTTATGCGGCTTTTGTGTATCTGGTCGCCGAAATGGACGGCGATCTGCGCAAATAACCGAGCTCGGCGACCGATCAGAAGGATCTGCTGATGGAGAAAACCGCGCCAGCGCGACCGGCGCGGACGGAGGCTCCTGGGAGATTGGTGTCGACATATTGAGCGGAAATGTCGAAGCCCCAGACGCTGGCGGTCAACCGGATATTCCAATCGACTTTGTCGACGCCGAACGCAAAGGCGCCG
This sequence comes from Hyphomonadaceae bacterium UBA4763, assembly GCA_002403455.1. Classification (GTDB taxonomy): domain Bacteria; phylum Pseudomonadota; class Alphaproteobacteria; order Caulobacterales; family Aquidulcibacteraceae; genus UBA4763. Next base: position 8,003 of record DHHV01000071.1, read on the forward strand.
CTTTCATAGGCAAGTCCGGCCCCGGCCGACAACGCCACCGGCCCAATTTGACCCAGGGGCGTCGCCGCATTGGCAAACCCGTAAATATTGTCGCGGCCGCCCGTGCCGGCTTGCGCCCAGGCGTAATTGCCGCCGATGGTGACGTCGAGCGGGCCGATCGAGCGGGCGGCGGAAATCGTCGCCTCGCCATAATTCAAGCCATTATTACCCGGGAACAGATAGCCGATCCCGCCGATCGACAAACTGGTCCCTTTGATATCAACGCTCTTGGCGGCGAAGACGTCGAGCTCCAAGCTGTCGCCGCTGGCGGTGTCGAGGTTGGACGCCCAAATTCCGCCGGACAGCCCGAACGGCGCCGTGACCGACACCGACCCTTGCGCCGCCAAGTCATTGCCAGTCAGGCTGACGCCGCGAAATCGATAATCCGAAAACAGACCGAATGTGCCTGAAACGCTAGAGCAGATTCCGTTCAGA
>DHHV01000095.1 GCA_002403455.1 Hyphomonadaceae bacterium UBA4763
GGGCCGCTCCACTAGTGTGGCTTTGATCCTGAAATTCGCTCAGAGCATGCCACAATTATAGGGCGAATTTCAGGATCGCCACACGATCGTTGCGACATGGTTTCGTCAGACATATCCGAGTGTTCAGCGCGTACCCGGACGGGCGGCGAATGGCCCCATTGCAAAGAGGTGCGCACGAATGCGGCAGATCATGCTGGACGGACCAGCCGGACCGATGGCGATTTGGGTCGAGGGCGATACCGGTCCCTTGGTCATATGCGCGCATGGCTGGCCAGAGCTTGGTTATTCGTGGCGCCGGCAAGCCCCCGCGATCCGCGCCGCCGGTTTTCGCTTTGCCGCGCCCGATATGCGCGGCTATGGCGGCTCGGCCCGCCCGCCCGAGGTGAGCTCCTATCGCAGCTCCGAACTTGCCAAAGATGTCATCGCCATTGCCGACGCATTGGGGGCGGCGCGTTTTGTGCTGATCGGCCATGATTGGGGCGCGCCGGTCGCCTATTGGACAGCTTTGGCCTATCCGGATCGGGTGGCCGCCATCGTTGGCATGAGCGTGCCGCATACAGGGTGCCCGCCCGTTTCGTTCGACCGGATTTGGGAGATGCGCTATCCGGACAGCTTTTTTTACATGCGCTATTTCCAGGCCGAAGGCGTTGGCGAAGCCGAATTGGAGGCCGATATCCCGCGCTCCTTGCGGCAAATCTATGGGGCCTTATCTGCCAATGCGCCGCGCGCCGGCTGGCTGACGCACCGCCCGCGCGAGGCGCGGCTCTTGGACGGCACGCCGGATCGAGGACTGCCGTCTTGGCTGAGCGCCGAGGAATTGGCGGTCTATGTCGCTGGGTTTCAGCAAAGCGGCTTTCGCGGGCCGTTGAATTGGTACCGGAATTTTCCGGCCAATTGGGCGGAATGCGACGGGATTGACCAGGTCTTGCGCCAGCCTTTTGCGTTTATCGCTGGCGCCGATGACGCCGTGCTGCGCTTTGCTGACGGCATGCTGGATTTACAGCGCAGCCTGGCGGCGGATTTGCGCGCCGAAGTGATTTTGCCAGGGGTCGGCCATTGGGTGCAGCAAGAAGCGGCCGACAAAGTTAATGACTTGTTGGCCCAATTTCTGCCGCAGGTTCGCGATTTGCTGTGACGACGCCACCTTTGGGAGGGATTATGCGCGCTTTCATCATCGGATCGATTTTGGCTCTCAGCACAGGATGCGCCGCCTTGTCGCAAGAATCCGCCGCGCCGGCCGGCGTGACCCAACCGCCGCGGCCGCCAGAACATGTGCGCGAGAACGGCTTGATCGGCCGCGAGACCCTGTTGACCATTAATGCGAACGCCAGCGTCAACGCCGTGCCCGACCTCGTGACGATCCAGACTGGCGTCGTCGCCGAAGCCGACAATGCCGCCGCCGCGATGGCCGGCAATCGCGCCCAAATGAACAAGGTGTTTGACGCCATGCGGCGCGCCGGCATCGCCGAACGCGACGTGCAGACCTCGAATTTGTCGCTCAATCCGGTCTATGGCCGCTATAACGAAGAGACCGGTCGATCGCCCTTGGTCGGCTATCAGGTCAACAATACCGTGACGGTGATTGTCCGCAAGCTCGACAATGTCGGCGGCGTGCTGGACAGCCTGGTCGACGCCGGCGCCAACCAGGTGCAGAATGTGGCTTTTGGGATCAGCGATCCGGCCCCGCTGCAAAATCGCGCGCGCAGCGAAGCGATGAAAGAGGCGCGGGCCCGCGCCCAACTCTATGCCGAAGCCTCCGGACTTCGGGTGGCGCGGATTTTGACGATCAATGAGGGCTATTCGGCGCCGCCGCAACCCGAAGCGGTCGCCGTGGCGCGGCTGCAAGCCGATAGCGCCGCGTCGGCGCCGACGCCGGTCGCCGCCGGTCGCTTGACGGTGCAGGCGGATGTGAACGTGACCTTCGCGCTCGATCGCTGAGGGCTTGGCGCCGGGCGCCGGCGCTGATGGAGGATATCATGCGATACATAGCGGTCGGAATTATGGCGCTCGTATTGGCGGCCTGTTCTCATTCCAAAGAGACGACCACAGACGCCTCCAAAGATCAAACGATCGCCGTTACCGGGTCGGCGCTCGGCGCAATTGTCGACCCGTCGGGCCGTCGCGGCGCGCCAAGCGCGGCTCTGGGGCTTTATAGCGGTGCGGTGGGGGGTCTTCTTGCCGCGGCTCCCCCACCACCGCCGCCGCGTCGCGCCGGCGATATCGATACCGAACGCTACGAAGATGTTGACCCCAATCCGGTCAAGCAAACGGCAAAACAGCCGGTCTCGACCTTTGCCGCTGAGGTCGACACCGCGTCCTACGCCAATGTGCGGCGGTATTTGACCGACGGGACCGCGCCGCCGCGCGACGCGGTCAGGCCCGAAGAATTGCTGAATTATTTCGATTACGACTATCCCTTGGCTTCCAGCGCCGATGCGCCGTTTCGGCCGAGCTTGGCATTGGTTCCGTCGCCCTGGGCCAAAGACAAGGTCCTGCTGCATATCGGCCTGCGCGGCTATGACGTGCCGCGCACAGAGCGACCGCCAGTCAATTTGACTTTTTTGATCGATGTGTCCGGCTCGATGCAGCCGGAAAACAAATTGCCCTTGGTGAAAAAGGCGCTGCGCCTGCTGGTCGATCAGTTGACGGAAAAAGACAGCGTCGCGCTGGTCGTTTATGCCGGCGCGGCGGGGGAAGTGCTGGCGCCGACCTCCGGCGCCGACAAAGCCAAAATTCTCAGCGCGATCGAAAACTTGAGCGCCGGCGGATCAACTGCGGGCGGCGAAGGGTTGGCGTTAGCCTATCGCCTGGCCGAAAGCCGGTTTGACGCCGACGCGCTTAACCGCGTGATGATCGCCACCGACGGCGATTTCAATGTCGGGGTCGTTGATGACGAGCGGCTGGAAGATTTCGTCGCCAAGAAACGCGAAACTGGCATCTTTCTGTCGGTGATCGGCGTTGGCGCCGGTAATTATAATGACGCGCTAATGCAGACTTTGGCGCAAAACGGCAACGGCACGGCGAATTACCTCGATACGCTCAACGAAGCGCAAAAGGTCTTCAACAAGGAACTTGCTGGCGCGTTGTTTCCGATCGCCAAGGACGTCAAGATCCAGGTCGAGTTTAATCCGGCCAAAGTCGCCGAATGGCGCTTGATCGGATATGAAACCCGCGCATTGCAGGAAGAAGACTTTAAGAACGATCGGGTCGATGCGGGCGAGATCGGCGCGGGGAGTTCGGTCACGGCGATTTACGAACTGACCCCGGTCGGCAGCTCTGCTGTGCTGATCGATCCGCCGCGTTATGGCGCGCCTGCGCCCGCATCAAGCGCCGCTGTAGCCGAATGGGCCTTCGTGAAAATCCGGTATAAAAAGCCGAAAGAGGATGAAAGCCGTTTGATCGAAACCCCGGTTCTCGACGGGGCGGCTTTCGCGCGGCTGGAGGCGGCCAGCGACGCAACGCGGTTTGCGACCGCCGTCGCCGGCTATGCGCAATTGTTGCGCGGCGACCCTTATCTTGACCCAGACTTTGGATTTGACGCGGTGATTGCGCTCGCCAATGGCGCGAAAGGCGCCGATCCTTACGGCCTGCGGGCGGAATTTGTGCAATTGGCGCGTCTGGCCAAGAACGTGCAACCGCTCCCCGAGCCACAACGTCCCGCAGCGCCCGAAGGGCAGCCGCCGCTTCAGCCTGGGCCCCGGCCGATCGCGCCGCGACCCTTGCCGCATGGCGCGCCGGTCCCGGTTCCGGGTAATCCGGCCCAACAAGGCGGCTGAACGCGCGTTGCGCTGCTATCGGCGCCCGATTGATTGGCGCTTGCATTGATGCGTTCTTTCGATTGGAAAGATTAGATTATGGACGCAATGGCGGCTCCGCGCGGGCCAATTCCATGGGCGGGGCTGGGTCTTGGCGCGGCGGCGTTTGTTGGGCTCGGCCTGATCGCGCCGCCCGGCGGGTTGACGGCGGAAGGATGGTTCGTCGCCCGCGTCGCCGCTTTGATGGTCATCTGGTGGCTGACCGAGGCGATCCCCATCCCCGCAACGGCCTTGCTGCCCTTGGTTGCCTTTCCACTTGGCGCTGGACAAACATTGGCGCAGACTGCGACGCCTTATATGAATCCAGTTGTGATTTTGCTGATGGCGGGTTTCATCATCGCCAAAGCGATTGAGCGCTGGAATCTGCACACCCGGCTCGCGTTGTCTGTGCTGGTCTTGGTCGGCGCGCGGCCAAGCGCCTTATTGGCTGGTTTTATGCTGGCGACCGCCGCCTTGTCGATGTGGATTTCGAATACGGCGACCTCGCTGATGATGATGCCGATCGCCTTGTCGGTCGCCCGCGCACTGGCGCCAGCCGAGGCTGCCGGGTCAAAATCCGCGACTGCGATCGCCACCGCTTTGGCGCTTGGCACGGCCTACGCCGCCTCGATCGGCGGATTGGCGACGCCGGTCGGCTCGCCGACCAATTTGATCGTCATCGGGTTTTTGGCGGAAACCGGCATTGAGCTTGATTTCGCCGATTGGATGCGGCTCGGGCTGCCGGTGGTGGCGCTGTTATTGCCGCTGACCTGGGCAGTTTTGGCGATCGGCTTGCCGCGTGCTGGAAGTAATGACCGCGCTCGCTCAAATGCGCAGCAAGTCTTACGCACGCGTTTGGCGGCGTTGGGACCGATGTCGGCTCCGGAAGCGCGGGTATTGGCGCTGTTTTCGGTGATCGCCTTGTTGTGGGTATTCTCGGGGGCGATCGAACAGGCGTTGGGCCTTAAACAATTGGACGATTCCATGGTGGCGGTCGGCGGCGCGCTCGGCTTTTTTATAGCGCCCTCTGGGTCCAAGACCGAACCAAACACCGCTCTGCTCGAATGGGCGAGCGCCGAGAAAATCCCCTGGGGCGTTGTTTTGTTGTTCGGCGGGGGCTTGAGCCTTGCCGGCGCGATGACATCCACCGGCCTCGGCGCGGTGATCGCGCAGGCGTTCGGTGGGTTGGCGGCGGCCCCCGGATTGGTTGTGTTGATCATTGTGACGGTGGCGGTGCTGGCGCTGACCGAGCTGACCAGCAATGTCGCGACCGCCTCGGCCATCATGCCGGTGATCCTCGCCATGGCGGCGAGCACGGGGCTCGACCCCGTCGCCTCGGCCGCCCCCGTCGGCATGGCGGCGAGCTGCGCCTTCATGTTGCCCATGGCGACAGGGCCGAATGCGGTTGCCTATGCCGCCGGCGGGGTCGGTATCGGCCAAATGGCGCGGGCTGGGTTTTGGGTAAATCTCGCGGCGGCAGCGGTCATCGTGTTGGTCGTTTCGGTCTTGATTGGGTCGTCTTCGCCATGATTTTGCGCCGTTTTTGGGCTCTGCTGACCGGCAAGCCGGACAGGAGCGCCGCGATGAGCCAAATGACCACAGACCAGATCGCCCGGATGGCGCATGAAACCATGCGCGCTTATGCGCAGACCATCGGCGAGGCGCCGATGCCGGCCTGGGAAGAGGCGCCCGACTGGATGGTGACGTCCACCAAAGCGGCGGTGGAGTTTCGGCTCGCCAATCCGCATGCGCCGGCCAGCGCCCAACATGACCAATGGATGGCCGAGCGACTCGGGCAAGGCTGGCGCTATGGCAAGGTCAAGGACGCCCAGGCAAAAACCCATCCGTCGCTGGTGTCCTATCGGCGCTTGTCGGTCGCGGAGCGGCGAAAAGACCGGCTGATCTTGGCGGTGATCAAAGCCTTGGCGAAATGAGGCCAAGCGGCGCGCCGATCCGCACAAGTTAACCAATTGCTGTCGCTGCCCCATCAACCGATCGGCCCCTGTCGACCAGCGAAATTGCCGCGCGGCGCTTGATGCAGGCCCCTGGCTGCCCTATGTCGTTATCGAGGGGCAATAAATGCCAGATGATGCGATCACAAAGCTGCAATCCTTGCGGATCGATCGATCCGAGGAAAGCGCGACACGCAGGCCGTCCTGGACCGTGGCGATTGGTATGGCGGTGGGATTGGCCATCCTTGCCGGCGCGGCAGGCTATCTGGGGGGCGGCTCGCGGAGCGGGGAGCGCGACAATGCGTCCCCAACAGCGGAAACCGCGCGCTCAAATGCAAGCGCCGCAGCCCCGACGCTTGCGCCGCAGCCGGCGCGCGCCAGCGGGCTGATCGCCTCTGGTTTTGTGGTGGCGCGCCGACAAGCGACCGTTTCCTCCGAAATCTCCGGCAAAATCACCGAGATGCGGTTCGAAGAAGGCGATGTCGTCAGCAAAGGCGATATTCTGGCGCGGCTCGATGACGAATTGGCCCGCGCCGACTTCAATTTCGACACCGCCCGCGCCGCCGCCGCCCGCGCTCAAATTGCGGCGCTGGAAGCCGATCTCGTCGAGGCCAATCGGGTGCTGGCGCGAAACAGCGCGCTCGGCCAACGCGATTTGATCGGCCAGGCCGCCGTCGACAGCGCCCGCGCCGCGGTCGACAGCCTGACCGCGCGCATCGCCAATGCCCGCGCCGAAGCGGACGCCGCCCGCATCAACGCGGAACGTCGCGCCGAATTGCTGGAGCGCCATATCGTCCGCGCGCCCTTTGCCGGCGTGATCATCGCCAAGAACGCCCAGGCTGGCGAGATCGTCTCGCCCGGCTCGGCGGGCGGCGGCTTTACCCGGACCGGGGTCTATACGCTGGTTGACATGACCTCGCTCGAGGTCGAGGTCGATGTCGGCGAGGCGCAGATCGGGCGCGTCCAACCGGGCGCGCCGGTCGAAGTTACCCTGGATTCCTATCCCGATTGGCGTATTCCAGCGCGCGTTCGCGCCATCATTCCGCGCGCCAATCGCGACCGCGCCACGATTTTCGTGCGGGTGGCGTTTGACGGCAATGATGCACGGATTTTGCCGGACATGGCGGCGAAAGTGACCTTTCCGATCGACAATTCGTAATATTCTACCAAGCATAAAAAGGACAAAGTGATGGGCGTCCTCGTAGACTTAAACGGCGTCTCGAAATCCTTCAAACGCGGCGGGCAGGCGATCTCGATTTTTGATGGTCTGTCCATGCAGATTGAGGACGGCGATTTCATTGCGATTATGGGGCCATCTGGCTCTGGCAAATCGACCTTGCTGAATATGCTGGGTGGGATCGATCGGCCGAGCGCCGGCGCCATCACCTTCCGCGATGAACGCGTCGACAATAAAAGCGAAGGCGCGATGGCCAAATTTCGCGCCCGCAATATCGGCTTTATTTTCCAATTCTATAATTTGATGCCGACCTTGTCGGCGGCGCGTAATGTTGAGCTGCCGCTATTATTGACCAAATTATCCGGCGGGGAGCGGAAAAAGCGGGTGAAAACCGCGCTGGAGCTTGTCCAATTGAGCGATCGCGCCCATCACAAGCCGCGGGCGCTGTCGGGCGGCCAGCAACAGCGCGTGGCGATCGCGCGCGCGATTGTGTCGGACCCCGCCATGCTGCTGGCGGACGAGCCGACCGGCGATCTCGACCGCAAAACGGCGGACGAAATCCTTGGCTTGATGCAGACGCTGAACCGCTCGCTCGGCAAGACGATCGTCATGGTGACGCATGATCCGGCCGCTGCGCGGTTCGCCAAGCGCGAATTGCATCTCGACAAGGGGCGGTTCGAAGAAAGGCTGAGCGGATGATCGATGATCTCGGGCTAATTTTTGCGGGCGCGTTTCGCAAGCCGCTGCGGGCGATCTTGTTGATCATCACGGCGATGATCGCCTTTTTGTTGTTTGGAATGTTGGGGGCGTTTCTCAGCACCCTGAATGCCGGGATCAACCTCACCGCCGCCAATCGATTGGTAGTGGCCAACAAGATCAACTTTACCTCGGACTTGCCTTATTCCTATATCGCGCGGGTGCGAAGCGTGGCGGGCGTCACCGCCGTGACGTGGGCCAATTGGTTCGGCGCGTATTTCCAGGAGCCGCGCAACCAGATCGTCACCTTTGCGGTCGATCCGGAAAGCTATCTGGAAGTGTTTTCGGAATTGCAGATCCCGGCGGACCAGCGCGCCGCTTTTGTCGGCGACCGCACGGGCCTCCTTGTCGGCGAGGCGACAGCAACGCGGTTGGGCTGGAAAATCGGCGACACCGTGCCGCTTCAGAGCAATTTTTTGCAGCGCAGCGATGGCGAGAAGATCTGGCCGCTGACCGTGCGGGCGATCTACACCTTGGCCGATCCGAAAGCTGACACCTCGGCGCTCTATTTGCATTATGATTATTTGAACGAGGCCAATTCCTTCGGCAAAGACAAAATCGGCTTGATGTATTTGCTCACCGCCGATCCGGCGCAGAATGAGCAGATCGTCCGCGCGATCGATGACGGCTTTTCGACCGACCGCGACCAGACAGCGACGACGACGGAACGGGCCTTTGCGCAAGGGTTTCTCGCCCAATTGGGCAATCTGACGCAATTGCTGACCTCGGTCATGGCGGCGGCTTTCGCGTCGCTGGCGCTGATCGTTGGCAACACCATGGTGATGGCGCTGCGCGAACGCACCAAAGAGATCGGCGTCATGAAGACCTTGGGCTTTGGGGCCGGGCGGGTGATGCGGCTGGTGATCGGCGAGGCGGTGTTGCTGGTGGGCTTGGGCGGCGCGCTCGGCCTCGCTTTGGCGAGCGTCGCCTTGGTGGGCCTTGCGAGCCAAGCGGCGGCGTTTTTCCCGGGGCTCGGGATGAGCAATGATGTGTTGCTGATCGGCGCAGGGCTGATTTTGGGGCTGGGCGCGCTGACAGGCGCCATCCCGGGCGTCAACGCCTATCGGATGCGGATTGTCGAAGCGATGGGCAAAGGAAACTGATCGATGAACGCATTGGCGCAGATCGGCGCGGTGATCGGTCTCAATTTGCAATCGCTGCCGCAGCGATTTTGGATGTCGGCGGCGACGGTAATCGCGGTCGCCCTGGCGGTGGGCGTGATGCTCGCCTTTCAATCGATTTCGGCCGGCTTTCAAGCGACCGTGCGCGGCTCCGGCTCGACGGAGATCGCGGTGATCTCGCGCGAAGGATCGGGCGGGTCCGAGCTGAACAGCGCGGTCTCGCTGGATGAAATGCGGATTTTGAGTGGGGCGCCGGGCGTCAAGCTCGGGCCGGACGGCGCGCCGCAAATGTCGGGCGAGCTTTATGTCATCGTCGATGGCCGCCGCAAATCCGGGCCGGAGAAGGTCAATCTGCCGCTGCGGGGCGTCGGCGCCGCCGCCGCCGGCTTTCGCGACGGCTTCACGATCACGCAAGGACGCATGCTGCAATTCGGCGCCAATGAGCTGATCGTTGGCGAGGGCGTGCTGGAGGAATTCACCGGTTTTGAAATCGGATCGGTGGTGCGGCTCGGCGATGCCGATTGGAATGTGGTCGGGGCGTTTACCGCTCCCGCCACAGTGTTTGATTCCGAGATTTGGGGCGATGGCGCAATCGTGCAGAACGTTTTTGACCGACAAGGCTCGGTGCAAACCGTGCGCCTGCGGCTCGACGGACCCGAGGGCTTGCAAAAGCTGACCGATTACGTGGCGGCTGATTCGCGCTTTAACGTGATCGTCGAAACCGAGGCCGATTTTTTTGCCGATCAGGGCGGGGCGGTCGGCTTTTTGGCGGTTGTCGGCACGGTGCTGGGCGTCATCATGGGGATCGGGTCGCTGGCCGGCGCGTTGAACACGATGTTCGCCTCGGTCTCGGCGCGGACGCGCGAGATCGCCACCTTGCGGACGATCGGGTTTGGCGGCTTGTCGGCTTTCGCCGGCACCTTCGTGGAAAGCATCGTGCTCGCTTTGCTCGGCGGGCTGTTGGGCGTCGGCGGGGCGTTTTTGTTGTTCAATGGCCTGACCGCATCGACCCTGGGGGCCGGCTTCACCCAAGTCGTGTTCGCGTTCAAAGTAACGCCCGATTCGGTGGTCCAGGGCGTCGGCTTGGCGTTGATCATCGGGGTGTTGGGCGGCTTGGCGCCCGGCTTGCGGGCGGCGCGCGCCCCGTTATTGGCCGTCAACGCGGCTTAAACAGCGTTCGCCCCCGGATTGGCCGGCAGATCGACCTCGAAGCCGAGGCCGTTTTCCGGCGAGATCGGGCGTACTTTCAGCGCTTTGCCCATGGCGAGCGCGCCTTTCAGCAATTGACCGACCGGTTGAAACAAGCTTTCGCCGCCCGCCCCATCGGGACGGTCCATCAGGATCGTGACCCGGCGTGGCTCTGGCGCCGGGCGCGTGATCATATGCGCGATGGCGTGTTCGGCGGCATGGCGATCGGCGCCGCGTAGATCCAGCTGCAGCGCGCCGTCGGCGCTGGTGGTCAGCCGGCCAAGCACGCGCTGCGCCCAGAAGTCGATCTCGGAATCGGATGGCGGCGGTTGATTCTCAGTCACAGAGGGTCCTAGGTCGGCAAATGGGGCTCGCCAGATATGGCGCGCTTTCATCACATCGGAAAGCCCGAAGGAATTGCTCGATCACGAACGCCTGTCATTTTCCAACATTCTTCAACATAAGCGTGAAACCGCGTGGTCAATCAATGATTTGCGCAGATTGGGCATTTTCGGCGATGTGATGATCGTAAGTGTAAGCGTATCGCTCGAAGGAAAACCACATGGCCCGCCCCCGGGAATTTGACATTGACGAAGCGCTTGACCAAGCCATGCGGGTTTTCTGGTCGAAGGGCTATGAAGGCACTTCGCTGTCAGACCTCGTCGACACGGTCGGGGTGAAAAAAGGCAGCCTTTACAAGGCTTATGGCGACAAACGGGCGTTTTATCTGCGGGTGCTGGAGCGCTACGACGCCACCGAAGTCGAACAGACGGTGCAAGCGCTGCAAAGCGCGCCCGACGCGTTGTCCGGGATCGGCAAATTGCTGGACGGGGCGATCGTGCCGTTTGAAGCGCGCGGCGACCGGATGGGGTGCCTGCTGTGCAATGCCTCGATTGATCAGGCGCCATTCGACAAGGGCGTAGAAGAGCGTGTGCTGCACAGCCTTGCCCGAATCGAAGCCGCGATCGAGCATGTGCTAGCCCGCAGCGCCAATTGGGCGGGTTCGAGCCTCGAAGAGCGCCAATCCATGGCGCGGCAGATCCTGGCGACCTATGTGGCGCTGCGCTTGTTTGGGAAGGCCGGGCGGCCCGCCTCTATGCTGCGCAGCCTGGCTGGCGATATGCTATCGCTGGTAGACCGCCGCGCCCCGCGCGCGACGGAGCGCAAAGCGAGCTAAATTTTTCGCGGGTCGAGGCGATTGCTACTGAAACGACATCGCTACATCACCCGGCGCGCTCAATCCATCCGGCCGTTTTCAATCAAGTTGAAGACGCCCATCAGCACGATAAAGCCGGCGATGATGATCCACGGGGTCATGGGGTGCTCCTGTTGACAGCGGTTATTTAGGCTGGCGCGGCGGCAAAGCGCTGCAAGCTGACGCGTGCGAGCGCATCGGCGAGCACGATTGGCGCGGCGCCGTCAAGTAAATCGGCGATGATTTCTCCGGCAAGCGGCGCAAAAGTCAGGCCGCGCGCGCCCAAAGCGCCACAAATGCCAAAGCGGGGCGCGGCGAGATCAATGATCGGCAGCCGATCGGGCGAGGCGCAGCGCAGAGAGGCCCGCCCCTCGAGCGGGCGCTCGGCGATCGCGGCGGCGATCCCCGGGGCGAGCCGGGCCAGTTTCTGGCGGTTGTCGGCATGGTCGGCTTCCGAGAGGTCGGGCATGTGGTCGGTGGCGGCGCGCGCAAAGCTCGCGCCGAACACCCAATCTTGGCCCGTATGGCCAAGATAACTGCCGCCGGATCGGGCGCTTTGGCCCGCTTCGTTCGGCGCGCGCGCCCAACTGACCTGACCGCGCGATAGCTCCAGGCGCAAATCCCGCGCGAGGCCGGCAAAACGCGCCAGGGCCGCAAGGCCGGCCCCACCCGCCAGCACAAGGGCGTCGCCGGAAGCGATCTCGAAGCCAAGGGCGTCGCGGCACACATAAGTGTCCGCTTGTCGGACAATGGCGGCGACCGGCCGGCCAAGACGCGTCTCAACCGCGCCCAGCAACGCAGCGATCGCCGCGCGCGGATCGATCGCGAGGCCCTCCACGGCAAAGCCCTCGCCGTCAGCGGCGCCAGGCCGCCAATGCGCGGAATCGAGTGGCGGATCGGCCAGCAAATCGCGCCAGCGCGCAGCGCCGTCTTCGCCCGACGGGGCCATCTCCACGCCCTGGCTGAGGATCGCTTGCGGGGCGCGGCGCTGATAAAATCTCGTGGCGTACAGGAAGGATGCGAGCAGGAGCGCCGCAACCGGTCCGCCGCCGCGGTCAAAGCGGGGCGTTACAAGGCCAAGCGGATTGCCGCTTGCCCCATCGGCGGGTTTGGCGCCAGCGCCAATGACGATCGGGGCCGCCCCGCGTTGCGCCAGCGCATGGCCAATGGCGGCTCCGGCAATGCCGGCGCCGAGGATGAGCGGTCGGGCGGGCCGCGACAGGGTGATTGGGCGGTTCGCTGGCGGCTGTTGCGCCTCCAGCCGCTCGCGCTTGCCGCGAAAACCGGGGCGTTTGGCGACGGTAAAGCCGGCGCTCTCCAAGCCACGCCGCACGGGGCCGGCAACACTATAGGTCGCTGCGCGCGCCCCCGGACTTGAGAGCCGCGCCATGGCGGCAAACAGCTTTGCGCTCCAGGCGTCCGGATTGCGAGCGGGCGCAAAACCGTCCAGAAACCACGCGTCGACGGGGCCGATCAGGCAAGGCAGAATCTCTTCGGCCTCGCCAATGTGGAAGGTGGCGAGGACGCCATCGGCGTCAAACAAGGCGCGCTGGCTCGCCTGCGCGCGGGCGGGCCATTGGTCGAGCACGGCTTGCGCCTCGGCGGCGATCTCGGGGAACAGGCCAAGGGCGCGCTGGGCGTCCGTCTCGGCGAAGGGGGCGCGCTCGATGCTGTGATAATGGAGAAGCGCGCTTGGGGGGCGATGGCGCCGCCACAGCGCCAAAGTCGCGGCCAAATTCAACCCAGCGCCAAGGCCGATCTCAACAATGCAAAAGCGGTCTTTGCCTGCCCAGGCGGCGGGGAGGTCGCACCCCTGCAAAAAAACGAGCTTCGTCTCGTCTAACCCGCCCGACGCCGAGAAAAACACATCGCCGCTGGCGCGATCCACTGGCCCAGACGCGGTCCAGTCGAGCGCCGGCTCCGGCGGCAAACGCGGCATGGTTGTCGCGGTTTAAGAGGCGCGCGACAGGCGCTTGACTTCGGCTTCGACCGCCGATTCGACAATGCTGGGCAGATTGGAATCGAGCCAGTCTTTCAGCATTGGCCGCAGCAATTCGCGCACGAGGCCTTCCACGGTTTGGCCGGGCGTAGACGTGATCGCCATCGCGCCGGTCAGCCGCGCAAAAGCCGACGCGGCTTGCTGAGCGGCAGCGGGACCGACAAGGTCCAGCTCTGGAACCATTGCGGCGGGACGGGCCGGGGCAGGAGCGGGCATTGGCTCGGGCGCCTTGCGCACGGGCGGCGCCGGTTCTGGCGCCATATCGAAGGCGACAAGATCGTCATCGGCGACATCAACCGGTTTGGTCAGCTCGAACGTATCGAGCATGGCTTTCGGTGACGGCGGCGCAGCGACCGGCGCGGGGGGCGGCGCATCGTCTTCGGAGATAATCCGCCGGATGGAAGCGAGGATCTCTTCCATCGTCGGTTCGTTTTGTACCTCTTGCACCGCCATTGCCGCACTCCGACTCATCACCCAGCGGGATTTATCGCCGCTTTCGTCGAGGCCGCCAAGAGGCGCGCCTCGTCTATTCCTTGAGCGGGTCGACTTTGACGGACACCAAAGACTTCAACCCGCGTACCTCCTGACGATATGCCTCAGGATCGTATAACGAAACATTAACGCCAAGCGTATCTGGGGTCAGCGCCCCCATCGCTTGCAACAATCGATGCGCGGCAAGGTAAGAATCGCGCTGCGCCGTGATCAATAAGAGCCGCGAGTTCAGCAATTCTTGCTCGGCGTCGAGAACGTCCAGCGTCGTGCGCAACCCAACACGCAATTCCTGCTCGACCCCGTCAAATGCGATTTCGTTGGCCTTGGCTTGTTCCTGCGCCGAGGCGATTTGACGTTGCGCCGATTGGAAATCGGCCCAAGCAATGGCGACTTGTTGTTGGACGTTGCGGCGCGCGGCCTCGACGTCATAATGAGCGCGCGAGGTGTTGATCTTGGCTTGCCGAAACCGCGAGCGCGTCAAGCCGGCGTCATAAAGCGGCACGCGAAATTGCGTGGTGATGTCAAAGCTTTGCGACGAGAAACCTTCTTGGCCGAAGCTTTGCGCCCGACGAATGCCGACGCTGATATTGGCTTGCGGCAAAAATCCGGCGAATTCGATCTTTTCGCCGAGCTTCGTTGCGCGCTCGATGGCCTCCAATTGCAGGATGGTCGGATTGTCCTCCAGCGCAAAATTGATCGCGTCACCCAAAGAATTGGGCATTTGCGGCAGCGGCGATTCGGCGATCAACGTGCCGGGCGCCTCGCCAACGGCTTGCTCGTAATTGGCGCGGGCGGCGTCCAGCCGCGCTTGGGCCAGCGCGAGGTCCGCTTCGGCGCCAGCGCGGCGCGCTTCGGCCTGCGCAACATCGGTGCGCGTAATCTCGCCGACGTCGAACCGGTCTTGCGCGGCCTGCAATTGGCGGCGCAAAACGGTGACGTTATTGGTGCGGATGCGCACCTCCTCTTCGGCGCGGCGCACGTCCGTATAAGCCGTGACGACCGCCAGGAAGATTTGCTGTTCGATATTGTATAATTGAGCGCGGGCCGCTTGGCCTTGCGCTGTTGCTTGCCGCAATTGGGCGCGCACGCGTCCGCCGGAATAGATATTCTGGGTAATGGTGGCGCCGCCGGAGCGCGGCTTGACGTCGTCGGTTTCCGACACGTCGACCAATGCGCCTTGCAGCGTGATCGTCCCGGCAGATCGGCTCGATTGGAAGCCAACCTGCGCATTGCCATCAACTGTCGGCAATCGACCAGCGCGCGCCTGGGCATAGGTTTCGTCCACCGAGCGGACCTGTTCGCGCTGCGCCAAAATTTCCGGGTTGGAATTGTAAGCGATCGCCAGCGCGTCTTGCAACGTCTGCGCCTCGGCCGAACCGACCATGGCGATGATGGCGGCGCCGCCAAACAACAGGCGAACAAACATGAGAGGCTCCTTTTAATCGGCTATGAGTAAACGCTGCGCCGATATATCCCACGCGTGACGGAAGGGAATAGTGATTCTTACTGAATTTCGATATGTGGCTGCAACGCAACGATGAATTAATTCGGCGAGACGTTCAGCGGCTGGGAGACGCGCAGTTATGGCATTCTGAGCTAAAACTCAAAGCCCCTTGGCCGCGTCGCCCCTGGCAAGAGGGGCGCCGAGCCGTCAAACAGCACGCGGAAGCCGCAGGCCGCGCCGGCCTTGGTGTATAAACGGGCGCGCGCGATTGATCCGTCGCGCACAAAGACGCCAAGGCGACCGCCATCGGCCAATTGATCCAGCCAAAGCTGCGGGACGTCCTCAACGGCGCCGTTGACAAAAATTACCTGGAACGGCGCTTCAGACGCAAGGCCTTGCAAAGCATCGCCGCAGAGCGCAACGGCGTTCGCCACGCCCTGGTCCATCAGGGTTTTCTGCGCGGACTTGGCCAAACGCTCGTTGGGCTCAACCGCGAGGACCGTTTCACTAAGCCGCGCCAGAATTGCTGTGGAATAACCCGTGCCGGCAAACAAATCCAAAACGATGTCATGGGCTTGTGGCGCGCAGGCATGTGCGAGCTTGGCGAAATCGCGCGGTCGCAACAAACAGCGCTCATCGCCGATAGGCGCTTCGAGATCGGCATAGGCCACCGCGCGTCGATCAGCCGGCACGAACGCTTCGCGCGCGACCGCCAACATTGCCGCCTGCAAAGCCGGGTTGGGCACGTCATTGGCGCGGACCTGCGCATCCACCATGGCGATGCGAGCGGTTTCAAAGGGCGACATCACGGGCGATGAACTCCAAGTTGATGATCAATCGAGGGATCACCATTCCGATTTTGGTTATCAAGGCAAAGATCGGCGATCAACGGCTCTTGAGGCGCAGGGGGCGCGGTTTGAAGGCGTTGTCGATCATTGCGGCGTAGATTTCGCCTCATCATCCGTCTGGACAGACAACGCCAAATCTCGCATAAGCGCGGCCACTTCGATCGCGTCATGACCCATGGCGCGGTTAAGCCGCCTTAGCTCAGCCGGTAGAGCATCGCATTCGTAATACGCAAACCCAACGAAGCTAGAACCACATACGGCCACAAACCTCAATGAAACAAGGCCACTAGCGAAGATACGGTTGTGTTACGGTATGGTTAGAACGTAACGTCGTCCTTGCAAAAAACGCCGCGTTGCAAGGAGACGGCCATGCCACAGATCAGGTTCACAGACACGTCGGTCGCGAAACTCGAGGCCGACAAGACGACTTGGTTCACCGATCCGACGGTGAAGGGGTTGCAGCTCTGCGTCACGCCGGGCGGCACCAAGACGTGGTACCTCAACAAGTGGGATGCGTCGTCGCAGAAGGTCCGGCGCGTCAAACTCGGCCAGTGGGCATCGAAGGGCACTCACACGCGCTGGGCGAAGGATCAGATCGGCAAGGTCGCGCTCGACGTTCAGGAGGGAAAGGCCCGCACGAAGGCCGAGAAAGTCGCAGACAAGGCCGCGCTCGGCATCCCGACATTCCGCGAGGCTCTTGAGCAGTACATCGCCCACAGGACGACGGCGCGCGCATCTGGCAAGGCGCGGATGGTCGAGCAGACAGTCAAGGACTATCGCCTCGCCTTCGACAAGCACCTGACCAAGTGGGCCGACACGTCGGTGAACGAATTGCCGATCCTCGAAATCAACCAGTACCTGAACGCGCTACAGGTCGAACACCCGCACGCGGCCCACAGGGCCGGTTCGATTGCAGGCGCAGTCGTCCGGTTCGTCAATCGCCTCTGCGCCCTCGCTCTGCCGATCCCGGCGCTACTCGACAACACGCAGATGAAGTCCCGCGTCCAGACCGGCAAACTCGACATGCAGGTGTCTTGGGCAGACCGCTGGGCTGAGGTCGAAGCCATCGAGAACGAGCACATCCGTCTCGCGTGGCAGGTGACGTGGTACACGGGCTTCCGGGGCCGGTCGCTCCGCGCACTCAAGTGGGACCAGATCAACCTGAAAGACGGCACGGTGACGTTCCCCCGGTTGAAGCGGCAGGAGACGCCGCGCGTGATCGTTCTCGCAGATGACGTGCTGCGCCTGTTCACGCGGCTGCACGAGATCAGGATTGACGACTGCGACTGGGTGTTCCCGAGCCGCCGGGTCGTCGGTGATGCGCGCGGCCACCTCGACGCACTCGACCGCCTGCCCCTGACTGCCCCCGGCGATCTTCGGCACCTTTGGATGACAGCCGCCCGCGAAGTCGCACCCCGTCACGTTCACCGCTGGCTCGCGCAGCAGACCATGACCGACGACGACCTGCGGATGCTTGGTCACTACGGCGAGCCGACCCGCGAAGAACAGAAGGCGTCGGCGGATGCGATTGTCGCTTCGATCAACTCGCGGCTGAAACGAAGACCCGCGAATGTTGTTGAAATCGGCCGTGCAACCGCCTAACTTCTACTCACTGCCGCACGTCGCCTAGCCAAGAGCGACGTGAGGCCTCGCCCGAACTGCCCAGTGCATTGCGACCTGGGACACGACGGAGGAAGTAGGGCGCGGGCTGACTGGCTTCATTCTACATGGAGTCCAATCATGCCTACCCCTGTGGGTCAGCAGACTGCTGACCGTCCCCTGAATCTCGAAGTCATGACCCCCGGTGACGCCGCTGACTTTCTCGGCGTCACGACCGAAACGCTCCTGCGCTGGCGCAAGGATGCGTGGGGGCCGAAGTACTCCCAGCCGACCCCGCGCATGGTCCGCTATCTTCGCGAAGACCTGATCACCTTCTTGAAGGAGCATCAGGCATGACCAGTTATCGCGAAAGGCAGGACCGGACGGCAATCTACAGTGATCGCTCGTGCCGTGAACTGCTTCGGACTTTCCGTGATGCTCGCGGATCGAAGCGCCGTATCTGGGAGGCATCGAAGAAGCATGGCTTCAATGATGTTGAGATTCAGAAGGCGCTTTCTGAAACGGCCATCAATGACGCCTTGAACGGCAAGCCTGTCTGGGAGCCTGTGACAGGCGTTCTGGACGCCCTGCTGTCCGACGTGATCAGCAATCCGCGCCCTTGGTGCGAACCGCCTGAGGTGCCGGAATCGTTCGACGAGTTCTGCGGCCCTGCGAGCGACTACGCCACCAGCAACTGGTGGTTCGACTTGCTCAAACTGGACGACTTGTGCAAGCAGACAACTTTCCAGAGTTGGCTGTCGCGCGGTGGTGAGCCGAAAGTCTGGCCGGAAATCAGGGAACGTGTGATCGACTGGCGCGCGCGTGTCATGCGCGGGCTGGATCGGTGGGAAGAACGGGTCTTTGAACAGCAGAATCCTGAGATGATGCAGACGATCATCAAGGATGCGCTCGACACGGGCGGACTGCTTGCAGCCGCACGGGCGATGAAGCGGTTCCAGGAGTATGGCGCAGTCAATCACTATCGGCCTGTCGCGTTCGATCCGGCCGAACCTGAACGCCCTCAGTTCGACTTCGAGTACTCGAACGTTCCGCCGTTCGACGCGCCCCGGCTGCGCGAGTTGATCGAGACGGGATTTCCGCGTTACCGCTCCCCGGATCGCCAGCCTGATTACTCGGTCATCGAACGGACGACACGGTATTTCTGCTCTGACAACCTCGTCTGGGAATGGGAATCCGAGTGCGAAGTCGAGAAGCGTTTCACATGGGATCCGAAGACCCGCACGCATGATCGGTCGGAGCATGTCGTTAGGGTCAGGGTCAAGAAGGACGTATCGCACGCGGTCGAGGGCGAGTCATTGTCGCGGACCTATCAGCGCGTCTGGGACCGCGAACGGCGGTGCCTTGTCGATACAGAAACGGCTTGGGTCTGGCGCTGGCGCAAGGCCGATGAGTACGACACGTTGAGTGACAGTTATGCGCGGGAGCGGATGATGCGCCTCGTTGCCCTGAACGAGCACGCCGACTTCTCGATGTATCTGAAACAGAAACCCGCCCCCATCGAACCTGACGGGGACGGGCGGCGCTATACAGTCGATTAGGCTGCGATAGCGAATGCGGCGTCGTAGCGCCTCAGGGCAATGCGACGCCGCGCCCAATCATGGAACCGAGATTCGAGATAGGCCCGAGCAGCAGCCGGGTTTTTGTGCGCAGCCCGCGCGTCTTCAATGGCGCGGTCGATCTGGTAGAGTTCTTCAACGATGATGCGGTTGGGCATGGTCAT
Organism: Hyphomonadaceae bacterium UBA4763; assembly: GCA_002403455.1. Lineage (GTDB taxonomy): Bacteria > Pseudomonadota > Alphaproteobacteria > Caulobacterales > Aquidulcibacteraceae > UBA4763. Next base: position 19,307 of record DHHV01000095.1, read on the forward strand.
TTCTCCGTTTTCAGCAGGTTTCGGGTCAGCAGTTCAAGGAGGATCGCTTTGGTGCTGTCGTTGAAGCGCGCACTCTCGCGAAGCCATCGGTGCAAGGACTCGCGTGAGGCGAATGCTTGGTCTTGGATCATCGCATCGACGACTTTCTGTCCGTAAGTTCGGGCCATCGGGTTAGCCTCACTCTGTTGCTAGGCTTGCAATGTAAGGCCCAGATGGGGAAGCACTCGACCGCGCTTTCAGGATCATCCTCGAATACCAGATGGCCGCGTCTCGTTCTGCTGCGCCACTATGCGCGCGCGCGTGATATTGGAAGAAGAATTATGATGATGAAGTCAGGGTAGCCATCATCATAATAGTTGGGCCAATATCACGCGTGCGCGCGTCATTGCGCAGCATTGGGAGCAAGGCAGCATCGACCCTCACCACCGGCAGAAAGTCGTCCTCTGGCCGTTTTTGCCCTGCTACGCATTGTCAATGACGAGGGCTAGCGCCCTAACCGATTGAGCGCCAAGCAACATTCTGGTTCGCCTTCTTGCAACGCCAAAGCCATTGCAAACTGGCACATGGTTCTGCGGCGAGAAACGCCCGCTCCACCTGCTCGACGGCACGGCAGGCGTGATCATGAATTCTGCCTCGGCGCTGCGCCTGTCAGCACGCCTGTCTGACGACATGCCGCAAGAGCGCGGCAGCGCTGGGCAGCGCTGCGGTATCTTGCAGCTTTCCGACCCGACACAGGGCAAACGCCCAAAACCTCCTCACGCCTCAAGCCATGCGGTCAGCGCAGCGTAGGCGACAGAATGAGGTGATCGCCAGTCGCCACCTCAAAGCGGGCAACACCTCCCCTGCATCGGCGCTTATCACGTTCGCACGGGTCGGCTGGCCAACCGAAGCGCCCTCCGAGGGAGACCCGTCACGTCCTTAGACCCTCGGAGTGCGCGCCTCTCAGGAGTCCCCATGCAGATCATCATCCAAGACCAGGGCGACCGCTGCGCCATCGTGGCGACGAGCATCTCGTCCAATACCCTGTTCCCCCTGACCATCACAGCCGCCGCCCTGCGTGACGGCCTGCGCACCATCCTCGCCTCTGCGGCGACCAAGGAACTGGCAGTCGGTCCCGCCTCCCTCGTGCGCACCGCCGAAGGCATCGACGTGACGACCAGCGCGGGCCGCTTCGCCATCCCCTATGCGCACGCCTTCCCGCTGGTGCTGTGATGGCAAGGAAGCCCGCCCCCAAGCCCGACGACCGCCTGACCTCCCTCCGCGCCCACGGCCTCGACGTTGCCGGTGTCACTGACCGCGACGGCGCACCCCTGATCCAGTGGCACCGCCCTCCGACCGAGGCCGAACGCGCGCAAGCCAACCTGATCCTGCCGGGGGCGCTGCACGATGCTTGAGGCCGCAACGCTCTTGGAGGTGCGCCGCGCCGGGTCAGCCGTCACCTTCTTCTGGGACTCGATGCCAACTGGCTACCAGCGCAAGGTGGCCGAGGAAGCCAACCCCTCGAACGGCCTGCGCATCGGTCACTCGTGGCCGGGTCCGCGTGACGACGGCGCACCCGGCGCATATCGCATCACAGGGGCGAGACCTTTCTGATGACTTGGCGCGCTCTCGACCTCACCGCGAACTTGCTGCGCGAACGCGGCCTTGATGTTGTCGCGGTCTGGACCCCCGACGAAGGCCTGACCCCTCAGACCGTCTATGTCCGATGGCAGAAGACGACGACCGCAGCCGAGCGCGCGGAAGCTGACCGCTTCATCTTCGCCCCGGCGATCCGTCACCTCGACATCTGGGAACGTCCGAAGGGTTGCCCGTGGTGACAGTCGCTTACGAGGAAACGCAACTCTACCTCGCCGTCATGAAGCAGGCGATTGTCGATCTGTTCGCGGGCAGCCCGTCCGCGTCGAACCCGAAGGAAGGCGACTTGATCCGCCGTGAAGCGCTCCTGTTTCTGACGGCACCCACTGGCCCTTGGGCAGACATGCGCGCGGAAATCGGCCTCGTGATCGACCGAGACCCGAAAGAGGTGCGCGAAACCATCATCGCCATCCTCGAAGGCGGCGACATGCCTTATCTTGGCGACGTGCGCGCAACTGGGGTCGAGAAAGCCCGCGCTCTCTGGGCCGAACAGAAAGCCTTTGAGGAAGCGGCCCACGCGGAACGCCTGCGCCGCCGTGCCGAACGCCCGAAGCGCGAAATCCCAGCCCTGCCGCCACCGACGCCCAAAGCCCAGAAGCCAGCACTGGCGCTTGTCGCCCCCACACCGAGGCCCGCGCCGCCCATGACGAAGTCAGGCCGCGTCAAAGAGACGAAGCGCGCAGCAAAGCCCTGGCTTTGCCCGCCTCGTGATCCTGCGGACGGCTGGCTCTACGGCATCGCATCCGCCTAATTCAGGTCCAGAACGTCGGCACCTTGTTTCCCGGTTTCGGATGCAACGGCAAGGACTTAGCGTTTCCTCGTGGCGGGTCAGGCTTGCTTCCTCTCTGGTGAACGAGGACGGCGGGCAAGCTCGGAACTGCCCGCCGTCTTTGTTCAGAGAGGACCACACATGCCCGACCAGAACGACCAGCACGCGCAAGCGCTGATCGAAGCGCTCGCGCCGAAACTCATCGAAGCCATCCTGCCGAAGATCGCGGAATCCGTGGAAGCGCAGATCGGCGGCATCAAGAAAAAGAACGACGAACTGCTCGGCAAGCTGGCTGACACGAAGAAGTCGGACCCGAGCGCCTCGCTCGACAACCTCATGGCGATGCTCTCCAAGCAGGAGAAAGAGCGGACCATGAAGAACGCCGGTTTCATTCAGGACGCCGCAGGCAACTGGATTCTCGGCGGCTCGCAGTCCGAACCCGGCGTCTATTTGTCCCGCGAGGACGCCCGCGACCCGGTCAAGTACCGTGAGGCGAAACAGCAGGCCGAGAAGCGCGGCGTGCCGCTGCGCGTGATCGAACCCGGCGAAGACCCGACCCGGCGCAACACCGGCAAACGTGAAGTCGTCCAGTCGAAGGTTTTCACCTTTGACGACGAGCACGAGCGGGTGCGCTGGCTTCGAGCCGATATGCAGACCGGCACCGGCCTTGTTCAGCGTCGCCTTGCCGCCGAACGCGAAGGCTACACGATCAAGACCTTCCACAGCCCGGACGACCTGCCCGGCCATGCGCGCACGAAGTTCGACCTCATGGAGCGGGCGGCGAACGCTGGCAACGAGTCCTGACCGATGGCCGGCAAGCACAAACTCGACCTGCTGCCGAAGGCCAAGCGTGACGAGATCGTCCGGGACATTGTTCTCGGACGCCGCTCCATGTGGAAGGTCTCGCAAGACCTCGGGATCGCTGACACGTCGGTCGGGCGCTACATGGCGACTGTCAAGGAGGAAGAACGCCTTGAGATCATCGCCCGCGCGGCGCACGATTCCAAGATCGCCGCCGCGATGCAGAACGCGGACCTTGTCAACGAACTCGGGGCTGACACCGACAAAGACCTCAAGTTTGTCCTGCGGGAACTGAAAGCCCTGCTCGACGCGGCCAAGGGCGACGAAGACCGCATCTTGCAGCTTGGCACCCTGAAAGAACTTCGGCAGTCGCTGATGGCGCTGAGCGAGATGCAGGGAAAGCTGAACAAGAAGGTGGAAATCACGTTCGGCCTGCATGAAAGCCCGGCCTTCCTCGAACTGCGCCGCGTGATTCTAACAGTCCTCGAACGCCACCCGGACGCGAAGGCCGACTTCCTGACGGAAATGGGGCGGCTGAAAGTCGTCAATCCGAAAGGTCTGCCCGGATGACGGTTGCCGAGAACGTCCGGGACTTCCTCGCTGGCCTGACGGTCAGCCTCGACCCGGTCGAACGGTTTCGCGCGGCTATCGGGGAACCTGATCCGTTTCAGGTGGAAATCCTGCGCTCTGACCCCGCGAATGATCCGCAAGACGCGATGCTCTGCTGCGTCGCCTCGCGCCAGATCGGCAAGTCAACGGCAATCGCCGCGCTGGCTTGGGATGATGCGACGAGGGGCAAGACGGTCCTGATTGCCTGCCCGTCGCTGCGCCAGAGCACTGAATTGCTGCGGCGTGTTGTCGAGTTCAAGAACGCGGACCCCTTTGCGCCAAAGGTCGTGCGGCAGGTCCAGACGGAAATCGAAACGATGAACGGGGGCCGGATCATTTCTATCCCGGCCACCGACAACGCGCGCGGCATGACCTGCGACACTCTGATTCTGGACGAGGCGGCCTTCCACGAGGACGAGGCGATCACGGCGCTTCTGCCCATGAGGCGCAGCACGGGCAGAACCCTGATGATCTCGACGCCGAACGGGCGGCAGGGATTCTTCTGGGAGGTGTTCTCGGAGAAGAAGGCCCGGATCATCTTCGCGCGTTCGGTGGATTCGATGCGCCCGGATGTTCTCTCGAAGGTCGAATATGACCGGCGCTTCATGGCCGATTTCCGTTTCCGGCAAGAACACCTCTGCGAGTTTCTATCCGGCAACGGCACCCAACTCATTTCATGGGACACCCTGTCCCGCGCGACCGACAACACGGAGAAGGCCCTTGTCCTCTGAGATCATCGAACGCGAAGACGGTTCGCTTGTCCTGCCGTCCTCGGCTGACCCCGCCGTCGCCATGTATCAAGCGGTGGGTTTCAGGCGGTTTTCCATAGGTCTTGACGTGGGCCGCTACACAGACCCCTCCGCGCTGTGCATCATCAAGGCCGAGTCGAAGCCCTATTTCACGGGTCGGGGGTTCGAGCAGAAGCTGACCCAGCCGCAGTACACCATCGTTTACACGGAGACCGTGAAGAACCTGGACTATACAGACCTTGTGGACATGGTGGTCGCGCGGCTCCGCAAACTCAAGCACTGGAACCTGCTGTGCGACGCAAGCGGTATGGGCGGCCCCGTCGTGTCGCTCTTTCATCAGGCATCAGTGCGCTGCACCGGCGTCACGATCACGGCTGGCTCGACGATCACGCGGGACGGGTCGAAGGTGACATGCAGCAAGAACCTGCTTCTGGAAAACCTCGCGACCCAGATCGAGAACGGCTCCTGCATCATTGCCCATGATCTGCCGGGACGAGACCAGTTGTTGCAGGAAATCGCGGCCTTCGAGTTGACCTTCACGAGCGCAGGGAACCCGGTTCTCCAAGGTGGTGGCAAAGGGCATCACTCAGATACGGCGATTGCCGCCGCGCTCGCGCTGCTGGGGGAAACGCATCTCAGTTCGCGGGCGATGGAGGTGCGGAAGTTGCAGGGGTTCTTCTAGAAAACCGCCTGCTCTCGCCTCGCTCGTGATCGTCGTGCCCGTCATTGCCCGACGAACCGCCCGACGAACCGCCCGAGAGCCGCAGCCAGCTTGCGCAGCGCTGGGCATTCCGGGGCGACGCCCTGCCCATATGCCCCTTGCGCCTCAAACCGCCTTAGCGACGCGCTGCTGCCAATTCACGGTCGAACCACTCCGCAACGATCCGGACCCGGTCAGGGGAAGTCGTGTTGCCCATGATCGAGTTGGCGAGGTGCGACACGAGGACGACGTTACCGGCCACATAGCCCTGCTTCGGGTCGATGCGGTCAAAGGACAGGGAATTGCGTTTCGGTCCCTTGCGCTCGACACCATCACTGCCGGGCAGGAGGAAATCCACGCCCAAGACCGGGCACTGACGCGGCCAAGCCACATCTTCCAGCATCAAATCGAACGGGACGCCAATCTTCCTTGCCGAGTACTTTTTCATGGCAAGCAACTGCTTCCTGCCGTCCCAGTCGTTGAGCCGGAACCCCTCAATCTGCGGCATTGACGAGGCCCGGTTGTGCATCTGGTCAGCGGTCAAAGCCATCCAGTCAGCCACTCTGCGTAGCTGATCGGGTGTCGCGTCCAGCTTGGTCAAGTTGCAGCCACGGCAGAGAAGCCGCGCGTTCGATGGCGAGCGGACGCCCGGAACGAGGTGATCGAAAGACAGTGCAGCCAAGTGGTGCCCGCGCTCAAGTCGCACCCCGCAGCAGGGGCATTTATCGGTCAACAGCGCGGCCAGCATCGCCTTCGTCACGCCGTCGAACTTGGCTCTGAGGCTTTCCATCCATGCGCGCTCGTCCGGCAGCGCCGCGTTCTCGTTATCCAGCACGCGGCGTTCTACTCCTTGCGCATCATGGTAGGTCACTGATCCAGCAGCGAAAGCCGCTGCTCTTTCGACGCAGTTTGTGGGCAGCCCTACCTCACCCATGCGAAAGCGTTCATAGACCTGATCCGGGTGGCGACCGATCAACTGCCCAACTGCTGCGCTGTGCGCACGAAACTTCATTTGCCCGTCCCGTTTAAACAGGGAGTGGGCCAGCGCGATGCCTTCGGGTGGTGTCGGGTTCCAAAGCTTGCTCCGCGCCATCGCAGCCATCCGGCCAGCTTCGATCTGTTCTTCGGTCAGGGTGATCATGCGACATGCCTCCGTTGTTGCGTCGCAACATCGGTGGTGCCACCCGGTGGCTGCAACCGGGCCTTCGGGTCCACGAGGCCGTGTTGGGTTTTCCGCCAGTAGGAGGGCGCGACGATCAACTCGACGACCGCAATCGTGAGGGCGGCTGCGTGCAGGAATGAGTAGAGGGGCAGCGCGAGAGCATCGCGCATGGGCCGACCGATGCGACGGGCCGCGACGGCGAAGGTCGCGATGGTCAGCAGGTAGCCAGACACGAGCAGGACCGCAAGCGGCCCGTGCGGATCACTGACGGCAACAGCCATGCCGACCGGATGCGACGCGATGCAGACCAACTGCACAGGCAACTGAACCGCGAGCGCCAACCGATCACGCAGGCGCATCGGTGTTGTCCACCTGTCCACCGCGCGCGGCAGGACGCCATGCACCAAAGTGGTCTGCATGAAACCTTTCAGCCATCGAACGCGCTGGTGGACCCAAGCCGTGACCGAGACAGGGGCTTCCTCATTCGTGACGGACAGGACGACGGACGAGGTGTAGCCAGCGCGCGCGAGGCGCACGGCCAAGTCCGCGTCCTCAGTCACGTTCCAGCAATCGAACGCGCCAACGGCTTCCAGCACGTCGCGCCGCAAGTACTGCGTCGTGCCCCCAAGGAGGAACGGCAGGCCGAACCGGCTCAGGAACGGCAGCACGCCTCGGAACAGCACGGCATACTCGAGCGCCCAGAGCCGCGTCACAAGCGGCCCGTCATGATCACAGGCCAGGACGCCTTGCACGACCGCCGCGCCGGATTCGATCATGCGTGCGACGGCACGCTTGGGCTGATCTGGCGCAGGCCTGTCTTCGGCATCGAACACCACGACGACCTCGCCGCGAGTGTGCAACAGGCCGAAATTGACAGCGCGAGGCTTTGTCCGCGGCCTGCCGTCAGGAACGACCAAGACCTGAAACGGCCAGAAGTCGAGCGCTGCCCGTGTTTCTGCGTCGTCCTCCTCCACGAGCAGCACGATTTCTAGAGACGGGTAGTCAAGGGCGCGCATTGCGTTGGCAAGGTCTGCAATGACTGCTGGCTCGCGATAAACCGGCAGAAGCACAGTCAGGCGCGGCCATCGTGCAGGCTCTGGGTCGTGATGATCCTGCCACCTGATCAGTGCGGCCGCCCTGAGTGTCAGGACGGCGAGGAAGCAGGGAACGAGCAGCCATGCGAGGGGAGGCCACACAAGGGGGAATCCTGCTACCAGCAGCACGATTGCCCCGAGCCACGGCTCCCTGATCGAACGGGCAGACAGGTGTTCTGGAACAGAAGAAGCGGCCCATGAGGCCGCTTCGCGTGAAGGGTCGACGTGCCGCATGGGTCACACCAACGCGGCGACGATCACGCCCCACACCCCGATGCTGAGAACGGCACTTGGGAGAATCCACCAACCGGGCGTCATGCGTGGCACTCCTGCCCGAACTGTTGGAGCAGGAAGGCCGGGGTGCACTCGCAACCGTCTTGGTCGATCATCGGCAAGCCGAGCCGATAGACGGCGATCTGCGCGCCGGTAGCGAGGGACAGTTGCTGCGCCGTATCCATCGCCGTCAGCAAGTCGTCGAGATCTTCAAAGAGGGCCGAGGCCACAAGAATGCGATACATGGTCAGTTACTCCGTTGATGGAATCGAAAGGCCCGCCGAGTGGGCGGGCCTGTTTCATTGATGCGGCGAGTGTCGGACCCGAAATCAACCGGAACCGAAGGTGAGCGCGGCCAAGGTCATGACGATGCCGAACCAGCCGATGGCTTCGACGATGCCGCGCACGACGCGGAAGGCACGACGGCCAAGGGACGGCTTCGATGCGGTCGAACGGCCCAGCGCCTTGATGGCTGCGGGCACGGAAACCCGAAACCACTCGCGCTGATCGTTGACACGGTAGCGAGCAAGGGCCTCGTGCGCGTCGCGCTCAGCCGCGCGCACGTCGTCAACAGGCCAAGCGGCGGCAACGTGGAAAGGCATCGGGACGCCCGTCGATGCCAACTCCTGCGCGCGTTCCTCTGGCGACCGAGTCGTCATGCCGATCTTGACCAGACCCGGCATGGCCGGATTCGTCATGAGGTAGAGGAATCCCGGCTCTATCACCGTCAGCGGGATCATTTGCAGGCCTCGCGCGCCTTCGCCCGCGTCCTCGTCGTCTCGCGCAGCGGCAGCGCCGTCAGCCCTTCGGGCATGATGAGGAAGTACTTCCCGTCGCGCCGCTCGACGCCGAGGCCGATGGCCTTCACGTCACCGTAGATGGCCGAGGTCACGGTCGGACGGTTCCAGTCGAGAAGGTCCATCAGGTGCTCGACCGTCGTCCCACGCGAAAGCGCCTGGATCAGCAGGGCGCGCTTCGATCCCTCCTTCGCGGGCTTCACGTCGTCCGCGTTGCCGGGTTCGATGATCACCCGGTCCTCCATCCCGCGCGGTTCGCGGGCGGGCTTCTTGGCCTTGGTCGCGTCGAGGCGGGCTTTCAGGTCTTCAACCGTCGCCTTCTTGATCTGGCTCGCCGTCAGGTCGATCCCGGCGGCTTTCAGGGCTTCTGCGAGTTCGGTCTTGGTCATGGTCGTGTCTCCGTTCATGGGTTGAGGCCCTGCCGCGCAGGCAGGGCCGTTGTTCCGGGGTCAGTCGTTCGGGAGGTTCGCGTCCGCGCGAAGGGCGCGCGCCTTCGCATCGAACTGGCGGTAATCGTCGCGCAGGATGTCGAAGGCGATGCCGCTGCGGGTCAGGAAGGCACCGACGACGCCGAGGCCGTTGTGGACGTAGTAGCGGGCGGTCGAACGGTCCTCAGTGTGGCCGCTCCGGGCGACCCGCTGGACAACCTCTTGAAGGTCGCCGGGGTTGGCCGTCGCGATAATGTCGTGGTTGCGCGCCGAGTGGATCGAGTAGGTCGTGAGCATGTCGTGGTCTCCGTTGTTGAGTTCGCGGTTTGTTCCCGCTATAACTCGCTTATCGGACCTGTCCCCGGAACCACGCAACCGGGGATGGGCGGCACTACCTGTTGTTTGTTTGAGACGCCCCGCACGCTAAATGCCAATTGGAAATCGACGCGCACCACGTCATAGTCGGCACAACATGACCGGAACCAAATCAGCCCATGCAGAAACACTTGTCCCTATTTCAGCCCGAAGAAGAACCAAGCCTTGACGATGTGCTGAGAGCGCATCCGAACAATCGTGCTGAGATCATCGTGGGCGATGCGCGGAAGGTCTTGGCCGACTTTCCAGAGCAGCACTTCCAGACCGTCGTGACCTCGCCGCCCTACTGGGGCCTGCGGGACTACGGGATCGAAGGCCAGATCGGCGCTGAGATGAAAGTCACCGACTACATCGCGGACCTTGTGAAGCTGTTTCGCGAGGTGCGCCGCACGCTTCGCGACGATGGCACCCTCTGGCTCAACATCGGGGACAGCTTCACGTCAGGCGGGCGCACATGGCGGGATGCCGACGAGAAGAACAAAGGCCGCGCGATGAGTTACCGCGCCCCGACCCCGGACGGCCTCAAGCCGAAAGACTTGATCGGCGTTCCGTGGCGGCTGGCTTTCGCCTTGCAGGACGATGGCTGGTATCTGCGGACAGACATCATCTGGAACAAGCCGAACTGCCAGCCCGAATCCGTGAAGGACCGCCCGACGCGCTCCCACGAGTATGTCTTCCTGTTCTCGAAGTCGGAGCGGTATCACTTCGACCGCGACGCGATCATGGAGCCAGCAGCCGACAAGACGCAGAAAGCCAAGAACCGGCGCACGGTCTGGAACATCAACACGGAGCCTTACCCCGGCTCTCACTTCGCCGTTTACCCGCGCGCTCTCGTGCGCCTCTGCGTCCTCGCCGGATCGAGACCAGATGACCGGGTGCTAGACCCGTTCTTCGGCTCTGGCACCACAGGCGTCGTCTGCAACGAACTTGGCCGCGACTGCACGGGCATTGAGTTGTCCGAAGACTATGCACAGCTTGCCCGTGAACGGCTCCTAAAGGGCCGTTGACTCGAAGGTCCAAGTCGCGTGGACGGTGCACAGGTCTTTCCGAAGGCTCTTGATCTGTAGCTTCCGCTCCGTGCCGCCGTCGAAGTAGAGGGCATACCTGAGCGCGCCCATACCGTCCTCGACATAGCCGTAACCGGGTTGCGGGTTCTGGCGGCTCTCGGTCTGCACGACGAGGCGGCAAGTCGCGGCCTCAAGCATCAGCGCCTTGGGGATCTCGACAAGCTCGTAGGTGTAACGCTGCGGACCTTGCCCGAGGCATCGCAGCGTGAAGATGCGCTCGTAGTTCGCGAGGTGGTCGAGGAAAATGTCGCGAAGTAGGTCCAGCCGCCATTCGCCCCGGCCAAGCTCCATCCACTTCGAGACGTGGATCATGTCCCGCTTGATGTTCGCGGCGGCCTCCGTCTTGAGGCTGACGGGGACGCCAGCAATCGTCAGATCGTGGCCCCGGTTCGTGCGCGACCGAACGAGTTCCGCCGGAATCTGGCAGAGAGACAGCGCCCGCTCGAAGGCATACTCGAAGCGATCTTTGCTCAGGGCCTGACGGCTGAACGCGTGATGAATCCGCATCGCATCACCAAGGCGGTTCATCACGGCATCCGTGATCCAGTCAGACGCCGGGTTGCGCCGGAAATCGTGCGGCAGCTTGAATTGCCGGATGACGCTCTCGACCCATTCGAGTTGCGACGGCGAAAGCCCTGAAAGATCGGTCGGCAAGAATCTGTCCCCTCGGAATCATTGTTCCGAAGAAACTACTTGCGCGGAGCAGTTGAGTCACCACCCTGTCAGAAGGGCGGTCCGTCGTGGTCTTCCCTCGGCACCTGCGGATTCGGTTCTGACCGCAGGCCGACCTCATCGAGCAGCGCGACCGGCAGCTTGTCTTCACCCCCAAGGCTGATGGCGCGCAGGACCAAGTCGCGCAGCTTGTCGTGATCCTTCTGCGTCTTGACCACACCGGATTCGAACAGGGCCGAGTGACGGCGAATGTCCGGCTCCAGCTTGCGCAGCACGGCGCGCAAGTCGAGCATCCGCTTGCGTTCGGCTGCGGCCTCGGCTTCTGCCATGGTGGCAGGGTCACGCTCCAGAGGGGCGTGAACGCGCAGCTTGCCAATGTCTCGTCCGCGGTTATTGTCTGCCATGACAAAGTGGTAGCAGAGCGGGCGGCAGCGTTCAATTGCTGTTGCACGTCTGCGCTCCGTCGTTTAAACGAGGCGTCGCGTAGCCGCTTTAGCTCAGCCGGTAGAGCACTTCATTCGTAATGAAGGGGTCGCGTGTTCGAGTCACGCAAGCGGCACGCGCCACGATTCTTGCAACATCCTTGCAACGAGAATCTGGCGAACGAAAAAACACTGAGTTATCAAGCAGGTTGGCGTCCAGCCCCTGTCATTCGTAATGCGAGGGTCGCGTGTTCGAGTCACGCAGGCGGCACCAGAAATCTCGTAAAATAAGCTGATCCGAACGCGTCGGCATAGGGTGCTCGCGTGATAACGCTCGATATTCACGATGGTGTCGTCCGAAATACCCGAAATATTGACCTCCGGCGCTAAAGTCATCAGGGTTCCTCCGCCAACGCCCGCAGATACAAGCGCACCGTTTGCGCCATGCCATGGATGAGCGCATCAGCGGTCAGGCGATGCCCGATCGAGACCTCGGCAAGCATCGGGATCGCGCGCGCCAGCGCCGGCAAATTGTCGAGTGTGAGGTCATGGCCGGCATTGACGCCGAGACCCAGGCCTGCAGCGGTCTGCGCGGTGGCGGCAAGCGCGCGTAAGATCGCCAGCTGTTCTGCGGGTCCTGCCGCGCCATAGGGGCCGGTGTAAAGCTCGATGCGGTCGGCGCCCATCGCCGCTGCGAGGGAAAGCTCCGTGCTGCCTGCATCCACAAACAGCGAGACCCGCGCGCCTGTCGCCTTTGCGGCCGCAATGGCGGGTTCCAATTGGCGCGCGGCGGCGGCAATCGACCAGCCATGATCGGACGTCGCCTGTTCTGGCGCATCGGGTACGAAGGTTGCTTGCGTTGGCCGCACTTGCGCAAGCAGCCCAAGAAACGGCTCGTCCGGGTAGCCTTCGATGTTGAACTCCGCCCCGGGAAAGCCGTCGATCAGGGCGGCTAGCGCAAAGACGTCGTCGCGGCGAATATGGCGCCCATCGGGCCGCGGATGCACGGTCAAGCCCGCCGCGCCGGCCTCGAGCGCGATGCGCCCCAATTGGACCACATCCGGCCATGGCAAAGGCCGCCGATTGCGCAAATATGCAGGTCCGTTCAGATTGACCGACAGCTTTGCGGTCATCGCACGCGGGCTTTCATGGCGCGAGCGCCTCGCCGCGCAGCAAGAGCGGCAAATCGCCCGCCCCGCCAGCGGCGATCTGCATGGCGAGCCGGCGCAAAGGGCCGATGGCGTCAACGCCGGCGAGCCCTAAGCGGCGCGCCAACCGCACGGGGGCGATCGCGTTGGAAAACAACCGGTTAAACGCATCGCAGGCAAAAGCCGTCGTCGCGGTGTCAAAGCGCCGCCAGCGCTGGTAACGCAGCAACGTCGTTTCCGCGCCGAGATCAGCGCCGCTGCGGCGCGCATCGCGCAAAGTCTCGGCAAGGGCGGCCGCATCGCGCAAACCAAGGTTCAGCCCCTGGCCGGCGATTGGGTGGATGGCGTGGGCGGCGTCGCCCGCCAGCGCCAAGCGTGACTTAACCCAGGTCTCGGCCAGGGCCATCGACAGCGGGAACGACCATAATTGGCCCTCTAAACTTATCTCGCCGAGCACAGCGCCAATGCGCGCGCGGATTTCCCGCAAGGCGACATCCGGGCTTTGCGCGAGCACCGATTTGGCGAAAGCGGTCTTTTCGCTCCAAACAAGGCAGGTGCGGTGGCCTTGCAACGGCAATAACGCCACCGGTCCGCCAGGCAAAAACATTTGATGGGCAACGCCGTCATGAGCACGATCATGGGCGAGCGTGGCGACCAGCGCGGTTTGCTCATAATCGACCTGGATCAGGCGGACATCCATCGCGGCGCGCACGGCGGAGCGGCGCCCCTCGGCGCCAATCACCAAGGCGGCGTTCAGGTCGCGCCCGTCTTCGAGGCGCGCCCGGGCTTTGGCCGGCAGAGCCTCGAGCCGCGCGATCCTGGCCGGGGCCAGCACGCGAATTTTCGGATTGGCGGTCAATGCGCGCGCCAGCGCGCAGCGCAAATGCCGATTCTCGACCATCATGCCCAGCGGTCCGCCAATCGGCTTTTCGCGCGAATCAAAATGCAGGCTTAACGGGCTCGATTGGAATTTGCGGGTGATTTTGGATTGGCTGGCGTCGGTGATCAGGATCTGATCGATCGGCTGGGCGTGCGGCTCAAGCTCGGGGCCAAGGCCCAACGCGAGCAACATGCGCCAAGAAGGATAGCCCAGCGCCGAGGCGCGACCGTCGGTTGCGGCCGCTGCATCATCGATCAAGGGCTCCGCCTCGATCACGGCGCTGGATATCCCGCTCTGGGCCAGTCCGAGCGCCAAGGCCGCGCCGACCAGGCCGCCGCCCGCAATGGCGATCTCGGTCTCCACATCGTGTTCTTGATCGCTGTTCGCCAACGCCATAAACTCGAGTCCTCGCCCTCAGAACGCCGCGATCCTGCCCGACAACGCCTGAAGCGTTCTTTGCTAGCCAATTGCCGGCCGGCGTGAAATGGTCAAGTCGATGCCGATGCCCGACAAGTCGATTCGCCATTATCTAGCGGCGGGGCTGGTTGCGGGCGCCGTAACGGCAGCCTTGCCGAGCCTCAGCCAAGAAACGCCCGCGGAACGGCGCGCTATTCTCGACGCCGAACGCGCCCGACAAGAACAAGCCTCCGCCGAGGCCGAACAAATTCAGCAACGGGCGGACGCCGAAGCGGCTGAAATATCTCGAAAATTGGTGGATGTTGGCGCTGAGCGGTCACAAGCGGAACAACGATTGCAAGCCCTCGAGGTCGAGATCGCGGCGCTGGAACAGGCGCTTGCGACGCGGCGGCGGCAGTTTGACCAGGATCGGGCGGCGGGCGAAGACGCCTTGGCCGCGCTCGCGGCGATCGGCCGCAATCCGCCGCCGGCAATCTTGTTTCGGGCCGAAGAACCCTTGGCGGCGGCGCGGGCGGGGAGCCTGCTCAGCGCGGCGGCCCCGGGCTTGATCG
>DHHV01000098.1:0-927 GCA_002403455.1 Hyphomonadaceae bacterium UBA4763
ACTGGCTCTCCCTTCCCTGACATTTGCCCCACGGGGACCCAGAAACGGAATGCAAATTCCAGAATCGAACCACTCGTGATCGGCCGAACCTTCCGCAGCCAAGGCTTTGGTATTCGCTGGGCGAGGCCCCGCACGAAGGGTTGCCAAAGCGCCCTGTTCGCGTTCAACCTGCGCCAACGCGCTGACTTTGAGCCGAGGCGGAAAAATCCAGATCGGCAAAGCGATTTGACATGCTGTTGGAAGGATAAAGACATGGGGCGGATTGGACATTTGGCGTTGGCGCTTCTGGGCGCCGCTCACCTTGCCGCCTTGGCGCCTGAGGCGACCGCGCAAAGCGCGCCGCGGCTCACCCCGGAACGCGTCTATGCCGAACCTAATCTGAACGGGCCTGCCGCGCGCGGCGTCCAGGCGGCGCCAAATGGCCTTGGGGTGAGTTTTCTGCGCGCCAAGGCCGACGACCGCAATGTGTTTGATCTGTGGCTGGCCCCGCTGAGCGGCGAGGCGCCCCGCTTGCTGGTCGACAGCCGCGCGCTGGCGCCAAAAGAAGAGGCGTTGTCAGAAGAGGAAAAAGCGCGCCGCGAGCGGATGCGCATCGCCAGCCTGCGTGGCATCGTGCAATATTCATGGTCGAGTGACGGGGCCTCGGTGCTGATTCCGATCGCCGGCGATGTGTTCTTGGCGAACGCCTCGACCGGCGCCGCCGAGCAATTGACCAAGACCCCCGGCTTTGAAATCGATGCGCGGCTCGCGCCGAACGGCAAGACGTTGAGTTATGTGCGCGACGGCAATCTCTACGCGTTTGACGTCGCCGCGCGCCGCGAAAAAGCGCTGACCAAAGACGGCGCCGGTCCGGTGTTTTACGGCCTCGCCGAGTTCATGGCGCAAGAAGAAATGGATCGCGACCAAGGCTATTGGTGGTCGCCCGAC
>DHHV01000098.1:1238-1871 GCA_002403455.1 Hyphomonadaceae bacterium UBA4763
GGCTATTGGTGGTCGCCCGACAGCGCCCGCATCGCTTTTACCCGGGTCGATGAAGCGGGCGTCGACATCGTCCCGCGCCTGGATATCGGCGCTGACGGCGCGCGCATCGTCGATCAGCGTTATCCGCGCGCCGGACGCCCGAACGCCAAGGTCAGCGTGCAAATCGCCGATGTCGCCAATGGCAAAACGATTACTGTCCCGATCGCCGGCGCGGATGCCGAATATATTGCGCGGGTGAATTGGTCGCGCAGCGGCGATGCGGTGTTCATCCAGACCCAAAACCGCGCGCAGACGCGTCTTGTCTTGCATCGGTTCACACTGGCCGACCGCAGCCTGAAGACAATCCTCGTTGAAGAAAGCCCGCATTGGGTGGAACTCAACCATGATTTCTCGGCCCTGGCCGATGGCGGCTTTTTATGGACGTCGGAGCGGACCGGCTTTCGCCATATCTATCATTATGGCCCCGATGGCGCGCTGAAGCGCCAAATCACCAGCGGCGATTGGCCGGTGGCGGCGATCATCAGCGTTGATGAAAAAGCCGATCAGATCCTGTTCACCGGCTGGCGTGACAGCCCGCTCGAACGCCACGTCTTTATGGCGGCCCTCCGTGAACAGGGCGAACCGCGCCAAATC
>DHHV01000098.1:2199-2777 GCA_002403455.1 Hyphomonadaceae bacterium UBA4763
CCCGCCGCGCCGGCTGGTGGGAGGCGAACGCCCCGCTCGGCCTTGATTATATGATCGCGAGCTTTTCCAGCCCCGATCAGCCGCCGCAGACCGGGGTGTTCGCGCTCAAGGACGGCGCGCCGCATGTGTGGATTGAAGAAAATGCGCTGCGGGCAAGCGACAATGGCGGGACGGCGCACCCCTTCGCTGCTTTTGCGGCCGACGCGCCGGGGCCAAGTTATGGCGCGATCAAAGGCCCGGGCGGGGAGACGCTTTATTGGCAAATGCTCAAGCCGCGCGGCTTTGATCCCGCCAAGAAATATCCGGCGATCTTGTCGGTTTATGGCGGCCCGCATGTGCAGCATGTGCGACGCACCTGGGTTGACGTTCGCGACCGCATCCTTGCCGATGCCGGTTATGTGGTGTTCCGGCTTGATAATCGCGGTTCGGCCAATCGCGGCAAAACCTTTGAGACCGCTATTCATGGCCGCATGGGCGAGCGCGAGGTCGAGGACCAAGTCGCCGGGGTCAATTATTTGAAAGAACAAGGCTTTATCGATCCGACGCGGGTCGGCGTCATGGGCTGGTCCTATGGCGGC
>DHHV01000063.1 GCA_002403455.1 Hyphomonadaceae bacterium UBA4763
GGTGGAGCCTGGTGGGCTTTTGGCGATCGAGGATCGTGCGGCGGAGGCTGATCTGCTCACGCAGGTCGCGGCGATGACGCAGGCCCGCTTGCAGCGCAAGCCGCTCGCGCATGTGTTGGGGCGCTGGGGGTTCTGGGACCTCGATTTGGAAGTCAATGCGGCGGTGCTCGTGCCGCGCGCCGACACCGAGACTTTGGTTCTGGTCGGCCTGCAATGGATCACGCCGGCGACGGCGCCGCGCGTCCTGGATCTTGGCACGGGCAGCGGGGCGGTGCTGCTGGCGCTGCTGCGCGAGCGGCCCGACGCCATCGGTCTAGGCCTTGATCTGTCGGCGGCGGCGCTGGAGGTTGCGCGGCGCAATGCGCGGCGCAATGGGCTGGCCGATCGGGCGATGTTCGCCTGCGCCGATTGGGCGCAAGCGGCGGCGATTGGGTTTGATCTCGTGCTGGCCAACCCGCCTTACATCCCGACCGGGATGATCGATGCGCTGGCGCCGGAGGTTGCGCAGGGCGATCCGCGGATTGCGCTGGATGGCGGCTGGGATGGGTTGGGGCCTTTCCGGATCATTGCTGGCCAAGCGGCGGGCATCCTCGTTCCCGGCGGCGGCTTGGCGGTAGAGATTGGCGCCGACCAGGCCGAAGACGTCGCTGATTTGTTTGAGGCGACCGGCGCGTTCGATGCGCCCCGGCTTGCGCGTGACATGGAGGGGCGACCGCGCGTGGTGTTTGCGTCGCGGCGATGACGAAATTTCTATTGGCCTCTCGGCAGAATCCGGCTAGGGAACATGCGCGACGCTGTGGCTGCCGTCGTCTTTGAGGTTTTTAGGGGCGCTTGATCCAGGCAATTTGCCTCAAGCAAAGCCACACGCAGAGAATGCGCTAATGCTGCTGACGCATCTGCCGCCTTATTCCGGGCGGCGTGGCGATGGCCGCCGCTCCGCTTGTCTGAAAAACCAGATGCAGACGGATCCTTGGCAAGGGGCTCATCGATCCGATCGCTCATAAAAGGCTGTATTCATGAAACGCCAACGTGGTCGCGGACGCAAACCCAGCCACCAATCAAACCGCTCTTTCGAGAGCTCCGGTCCCGACGTCAAAGTGCGCGGCGCCGCCAGCACGATCGTCGAAAAATACCAGCAATTGGCGCGCGATGCGCATTCCTCCGGCGATCGGGTGCTGGCGGAGAATTATCTGCAACATGCCGATCATTATTTCCGCATCGTGCTGGCCAATGCGCCGCCGCATCAGCGCAGTGAGCAGATCGAACATTTGCGCAAGACCGCGCTGCAAGGCCCCGGCCAGCCTTATTACGACGATGACCAATGGGACGAGGACGACGAGGGCGCCGAAGGCGAGCTCGAGGCCGAAAATGATGGCGGCGGCGATGTCGGGCCAGAGGGCGCCGATGACTTTGAGCCGGCGATGGAGCAGCAGGCGCCGCGCGAGCGCCAGATGCGCCGCGAGCATTCGCAAGGGCAGGGTCAAGGCCATCCGCAAGGCCAAGGCCAGCATGGCGGCCAGGGTCAAGGTCAAAACAGCAATCGGCGCCGGCGTCGGCAGCGGCGCTTTCGCACCGGCCCCGATGGGGCGCCGCGGGTCGAGGAGGGCGATGGGACGGAAGTGCCGCAGCGTCAGCGCCAATCCGAACGCCCAGATCCGCGTCATGACGACGGCGATGACGTACCCAATTTCATGCGCCGGCCGGCCCGTGCGCCGGAGGCCGATCCGCTGCCGATGGCGAGCGATAACGGCATCGATTTTTGAGCGGGTACCGGGCGTTGTGCCCTGTTAAGCGATCATGGCGCGCGCGCGGGCGAGGTCCTCGGGCGTATCGACGCTGATCGGCCAATCATCGACGATCGCCGCATCGATGCGCAAGCCGAGTTCGAGCGCCCGCCATTGCTCGAGCCGCTCGCGCAATTCGATCGGCGAGGGCGGCGCCGCCACGAACCGGGCGAGCGCGGGGCGGCGAAAGGCGTAAACGCCAAGGTGGCGCCAAAGTGCCCCAGGTCCGCTCGGGATCGCGGCGCGCGAGAAGGCAAGACACTGGCCGGCGCCGGCGCGCGGCAGACCCGCCAGCAGGGCTTTGACGACATTCGGATTGGCGCGGTCGGCCTCATCCTCGCTGACCTGCACCGCCGTGGCGATGTCGCATGCCGGCGTGCGCTGCAGGCAGGCGAGCGTCGCCGAGATGGTGTCCGGCGCAACATTTGGCATGTCGCCTTGCAGATTGACGATGATCGGGATGGCGCCGTCGGGATCAATCGCTTGCGCGGCGGCGAAGACGCGATCCGAGCCGGACGGCAAAGCCGGATCGGTGAGCTGCGCCTCGACGCCAAAGGTCGCCGCCGCCGCGGCGATTTCCGGCTCAGCCGCCGCAATGACGACGCGGCCCGCGCGCGCGGCTTGCGCGCATTGCGCCACACGCACCACCATCGGCGCGCCATGGATGTCGGCAAGCGGCTTGCCCGGCAGGCGCTGCGCGCCCATCCGCGCCGGGATGATGATCAGGGCTTCGGCAGTCATTACGGCCGTTTGTCGACGTCTAGCAGGCTGTTGAAGAAG
>DHHV01000036.1:0-444 GCA_002403455.1 Hyphomonadaceae bacterium UBA4763
GCCGGCGCGCTGGGCGGTTGCAGGCGCAACAGCGACGGCGCGGCAATGACGCCCCCGCAAGCCAAGGCGAAGGCGCCGGCAATGATATGATGAAGCTTGATTTGCATGCCCGCCCCCGGGTTATTGGTCGGTGGACCATATCAACGCCGGGGACGCGCACAAGAATGAGGCGGGATTCATTAACGCCCTGCGGCCGATAGCCGCAGACCAGGCTTTAGGATTACAGCCAGCCGCCCAATTCTTGGGTCAAGAACCGCTCCAAGAAGTCGATCGATTCGGGCGCATCGTTCAGGCATGGCGCAGCGGCAAAGCGCTCGCCGCCGGCATGCAGGAATATTTCTTCGGCTTCGATGGCGATCTCTTCTTTGGTCTCCAGGCAATCGGCCATGAAACCCGGCGTCAGGATCAGGATTTTCTTCACGCCCGCTTGCGCCAGCCGCGCCA
>DHHV01000036.1:751-7345 GCA_002403455.1 Hyphomonadaceae bacterium UBA4763
CCGCTTGCGCCAGCCGCGCCAATTCCTCGGCCGTATAGGGCTTGAGCCATTCGCGCGGGCCGAACCGCGATTGAAACGTCGTGACGAGATAATCCTTCGACCAGCCCATTTCTTCGCGCAACAGCCGCGAGGTCTTCAAACAATGGCAATGATAGGGATCGCCCGCGTCAAAGGCGGCTTTCGGAATGCCGTGATAGGAGGCGACAACCAGGTCGGGCGTCCAGTCGAGACTGGCGAGGCTGCGGCGCAGGCCAATCGCCAAGGCCGAAATATAGCTCGGGTCGTCGTGGAAAGCCGGCGCATAACGAATAGCCGGCTGCAGGCGCTGGCGCTTGAGCCAGGCGCCGACGGCGTCGACGACCGTGGCGTTTGTCGAGGCGCTATATTGCGGATAAAGCGGCACAACCAGAATGCGGCCGCAACCTTGGCTTTTCAGCGCGTCGAGTTCTTGGGCGATCGATGGCGCGCCATAGCGCATCGCCCAGCGCACCAGGATCTGGGAATCGGCCATGGCGGCGGCGGTCGCCTCGGCTTGGGCGCGGGTAATGGTGCGCAAAGGCGATTCATTGCGTTCGCGATCCCAGATGCGCGCATAAGCGGCGCCCGATTTCTGCGGCCGGGTCATCAAGATGACGCCATGCAGTAAAGGCTGCCACAACCAGCGCGGCAGCTCGACCACGCGCGGATCGGACAAAAACTCCGCCAAATAACGCCGCACCGACCAGAAATCATAACCGTCCGGCGTGCCAAGATTGACCAACAGCACGCCGATCTTATCGGTTGCAATAGCCGGATGGTTGGCGGGGCGCGGGGAAAAAGCAGGGGTCAATTGCGGCGCGATCGATCGATGCGGGCGGATAAGGTCTAAGCTGTCCATGCGTACTCCAAACAGAAATTCGGTAAAAAAACCAAGCGAAGAGGAAGGAAGATCGGCATTTGGCCCAAATTCTGCTTCATCAGGCGTCAAATGCGGGCAGGGCTGCGCCGACGCGGCGATGAATGATGGGGAGAGGAACCGACATGGCGGGGCGGGAACTGACGCGGCGCGGCGCGGCGGGGTTGATGGCGGCGAGCGTGATTGGCGCCGGCGCCGCTTTGGCGCAAAAACAGGCGCCAGCGCCGCCAATCCTCGCCCAGCGCAAAGGGCCGCGACTGCGTGGGGCGACCATCGCCTTTCGGCGGCGTCTGCCGGCAGTCGACGGCAAATGGAGCCGGGAAAATGGCGGTGGCGTGCTCATCCCGGCCTATACGGGGCGTGACCTTAACCGGCTCGCCGATTGGGGCGCCAATCTGGTCACGTTTTCGCTACCGGGCCTGTTTCCGCCCTGGGCGCCTTATACGCTGGACGAGGAGTTGGGCGAGGCGATGGATCGCCTTTTTGATTTGGCCAAAGCCGCCGGCTTGCAGATCGTCATGGGCGCGCGGACCGGACCCGGGCGATCGGAATTTGCGTTCCAAAAATCCAATCCCAATCCGTGGTTTCCGAAATCGCTGATCCTCGAAAGCGTCTGGCGCAATGAAGACCAGCAGGCCGCCTGGGTCGAGATGTGGCGCGCCACCGCCAAGCTGTTTGGCGGTCGCGCCGAGATCGCCGGCTTTTTGCCGATGGTCGAGCCGAACGGCAATGAAACGGGGTTGGATAAACAGGGGGGCGTGCTGAACGAATGGTCGCCGGAGCGGCTGCGAGCGCGGGTGGCGACGCTGAGCGATTGGTCGCGGATCTGCCGACCGATCCAGGCGGCGATCGCGGCGGAAGCGCCGGACAAAGCGGTGCTGATCAGCCCGGAGGGCTATGGCCGGGCGGCCTTTGCGCCGCTGATGGGCGCGCCGAATGTCAAACAGGCGGTCTGGTGTTTCCATTCCTATGATCCGTTTGACTATTCCCATCAGGGCCGCAACGGCCCCGCAATCGCCGCGCCGGGCGAGGAGGCCCATCGGGCCTTTGAGCAAGAGATCAGCGCCGCCATGGTCCGTGCGCCGGTGTTTGTTGGCGAAATGGGGGTGGTGCGCTGGGCGCCGGGGCAAGCCGCGTTCATGCAGCGCCGGTTAGAGGGGCTCGAGCGGCTCGGCGCGCATTGGTCCTTGTTCCGCTGGCCGAGCAGCAACCCGGCCTATGAACGCCATGACGACGCGCTGAGCCTCGCGCTCGGGCCCGATCCGGCCAGTTTGACAGAAGCGGCGGAGGGCGATTGGGCGAAAATCGTCCGGGCGTTCTGGGCGAAGAATGAGGGGTAGGGGGAGGCCGAACGCCGGATCAGGCGCCTTCCCAAGCCGCGCGTTCGTCAGGCTCGAGCGGTGCAAAAAAATCGGGGCCGCCGGCGGGCACGTCCGCCGCCAAAATGCCGATGCGAAACCCGGGGGGGGCGCGAGCGGCGAGAGCCGCACCAAGGGCTTGTCGCCGCGCACGATCACCACGTCCTCGCCTGCGAGGGCGGCGTCGATCAACCGCGAGAGCTGGGTTTCGGCCGCATGAATAGTGATGATCATAACCTTATCGAAGCGGCAAAACAGGCGCACGGGCGTGGCGTTGACACGCAAGCTGTGACTTGTTTGCATCGATATCGGGCGTGCGCTAGGCTCCTGCAATGGGCCAAATCTTGATCCGCAACCTTGACGACACCGTGCTCGACGCGCTGCGCCGTCGCGCGGCCGAGGCCGGCTCCTCGCTAGAGGAGGAGGCGCGCCGGGCGCTGGCGGCCTCGGTCGGCTTGACCCGCGAGGCGGCATTGGCACGGCTCGATGCGGTGCGCGGGCGCATCGGCGCGCCGGCTGGACCGACCAGCGTTGACGATCTGCGCGCCGTCCGGGCCAGGGAAGGTTCGTGACGCTGATTATTGACGCCAGCGTGGCGCTGAAATGGGTCCTGTCGGAGGATGGGACGGATCGCGCGCGGTCCTTGTTGCTGTCGGAGGCGCTGGAGGCCCCGGACCTGATGTGGATCGAGTGCGCCAACGTGCTGTGGGTGAAAGCGCGGCGCGGGCAGATCATGGCGGAGGACGCGCGGGCCGCCTACGCCGCGATCGCGGCGA
Organism: Hyphomonadaceae bacterium UBA4763; assembly: GCA_002403455.1. GTDB lineage: Bacteria > Pseudomonadota > Alphaproteobacteria > Caulobacterales > Aquidulcibacteraceae > UBA4763. The sequence goes on from DHHV01000036.1 coordinate 3,781, forward strand.
CCCCGATTCGGGCGCTGGATGTGGAAACGCTGGTCCGTGACGCCCTGGACATTGGGCCACGCTGCCTATGATTGCCTCTATCTGGCGGCCGCCTTGGCCGAGCGCTGCGTTTTAGTCACCGCCGATGCGGCTTTTGCGGCGAAAACGGCGGCGCATCCGCTATATGCTGGCGCGGTGCAGCAATTGTAGCGCGCCCCTTGGCAGGGACATTGAGGCTTGAACTTGTGTCCTCAACCAAAAGTTCGTTGGATAATTGGGTCAAGCGCTTAACAAATTTCTGGTTCAAAAAGGACGGGGCGAATTTCAGAATCGCCACACTCGTACATTTGCACGGTGAAGCCGAAAAACATGGAGATGGTCGGCATGGCGCCTCTCGCTTGACCGCCAGTCACAGGACTTCGCCAGATGTAAGCGTCGACGCGTGATTTGCGCCAGCCGAAAAACTGCCGTTTCCGTTTATGATCGGCCAGCGCGCCGACGAGCTGCGCTGCTGCGCTTTGTCCAACCCGCCTTGCCAGGCCAAGCAGGCATGGCCTATGCCCGCGCAATGATGTCCGTGGCTGAACAAGACGCGCTCGCCGCCATTGGCGAGAAAGATCGCGCCGACCTTTTGCGCGCCTGGTGCGCGATCAATTCGGGGAGCCGGCATGGCGCGGGGCTCTTGCGCATGGCGGCGGCGCTGGAAGCGGCGTTCGCTGGCCTGCCGGCCCGGGCCGAGCGGGTGGAACTGGCCCCGGAGCAAATCGTCGCCCGCGATGGAATGGTGCGGGAAGAACCGCTCGGGCCGGCGTTGCGTTTTGTCGTGCGGCCCGATGCGCCGCTGCAAGCCGCCTTCACCGGCCATTATGACACGGTCTATGGCGCCGATCACGCCTTTCAAGGCGTGCGCGTCATCGATGCGGATCATTGGAACGCGCCGGGCGGGGCGGATATGAAGGGCGGGCTGCTGGTCCTGTTGACCGCGCTCGAAGCTGTTGAGCGATCGCCTTTTGCGGCGCAATTGGGCTATCAAATTTTGCTGTCGCCGGATGAGGAAATCGGCTCGCCGGGGTCTGGGCCTTTGCTGGCCGAGCTCGGGGCGCGAGCCGATTTCGCGCTGACTTATGAGCCGGCGCAAAGCGATGGCGCGCTGATTGATCTGCGCAAAGGTTCGGGCAATTTTGCGCTGCGCATCGAGGGCCGCGCCGCCCATGCTGGGCGCAATCCCGAGGAGGGACGCAATGCGATTGCGGCGGCCGCCGCGCTGGCGCTGGCGCTGGAGGCGCTGAACGGGGCGGCGCCCGGGCTGTCGGTGAATGTGGCGGCGATCGATGGCGGCGGCCCGCTGAATGTGGTGCCGGAAATGGCGGTGCTGCGGTTCAACGCGCGGGCGGCGCAGGATGCCGATTTTGCGCGGCTGGAGGCCGAATTGGCGCTGGCGATCGCCACGATCGAGCGGGCGCGCGAGGTCAAGATCAGCCGCTTTGGCGGGGTGACCCGGCCAGCCAAACCGGCGACGCCGGGCTTGCGCGCCATGGCGGCGGCGGTCGCGGGGGTGGCGGCGGAGCTCGGAGCGCCGGTCGACTTTCGGGCCAGCGGCGGGGTCTGCGAGGGCAATAATCTTGCCGCCGCCGGCTGTCCGGTCATCGACACGATGGGCGTCGTCGGCGGCGCGATCCATTCGCCAGAGGAATGGGTGCGGCTGTCGAGCCTTGCCGAGCGGGCGCGTTTAAGCGCGCTGTTCCTGATGCGGGCGGCGCAAGGCGCTATTGACTGCCGGGAGTGGCGCTCGCGGCCGAAGGCGCACGCGCCATGCTGATCGTGCGTGCCTGTCGCGCTGGCGATTTTGCGGGGTTGATGGATTTGGCGCGCGCCTCGGGCCCAGGCTTTACCAGCCTGCCGGACGATGAAGCCGCGATCGCCGAGCGGCTGGCGCAATCGCTGGCGGCCTATCGCGCGGCGCCCGATCCGGCCGTGCCGGCCCGGTATTTGCTGATTTTGGAGGATGTGGCGCGCGGCGCGATCGTCGGCGTTGCGGCGGTCAAGGCGCATGCGATGACCGATCGGCCGTTTTTTAACTTCCGGGTGCTGACAATCGGCCAGGCGTCCTTTGTCGCCAATCGGCGCTTTGACATGCGTCTTTTGGTGCTGACCAATGAATATTCGGGCGCGACGGAAGTCGGCTCGTTGTTCTTGGCGGCCGACGCGCGCGGCGGCGGGATTGGCCGGTTTCTGGCGCAAAGCCGTTATCTGTTGATCGCCAGCGACCCGGCGCGGTTTTCCAAAACCGTGTTCGCTGAATTGCGCGGCGTCGTCGATGCCGATGGCCAATCGCCGTTCTGGGAAGGACTGGGGGCGAAATTCTTCCGCATGAGCTTTGTCGACGCCGACAAGCTGACCGGGACGACGGAAGGCCAATTCATCCTCGATCTGATGCCGCGCACGCCGATTTACGCGGATTTGTTGAGCGCGCCGGCGCAAGCGGCCATCGGCGCTTGCCATCCGGAAGGAGCCGGCGCCAAAAAGTTGCTGGAATGGGAGGGCTTTGCCTATGACCATGTCGTCGATATTTTCGACGGCGGGCCGTTGGTTGCGTGCCCGCGCGACAGCATTCGGACGCTGCGCGAAAGCGCTGTGTATGAGTGCGCGATCGGCAACGAGGCATTGAGCGGCAACGGGCTGGCGGCGCGGGTCGATTTTGGCGATTTTCGCGCGCTGCGGACCTCTGTCGCCATCGACGAGGGGCGCGCCGTCATCGGGCCGGCGGCGGCGGCGGCTTTGGGGCTAAGCGCCGGCGATCCGATCCGCGTCTGGAGCGATAAATCATGACGCAACACGCATTTGGCGGGGCATTCATTGACGGCGCGTTCGAGCCAGGGGCCGGCGCGCCTTTGCGCGTCATTGATCCCGCGAGCGCTGATGAGGTTGCTTTTGCCGGCGCGAGCGCATCCGCCGTCCAAGTCGGGCGCGCTTGCGCCGCAGCGCGGCGGGCGTTCCGCGCCTGGGCTCGAACCTCGTTCGAAGAGCGGGCGGCGGTCGCGCGGGCGTTCAAGGCGCTGCTGATTGCGCACAAAGCGGCGCTGGCGGCGCTGATCTCGCGCGAGATGGGCAAATTGGCCTGGGAAGCGCAAGCCGAACTCGACGCCATGGCCGGCAAGATCGAGATTTCGATTACCGCTTATCAAGACCGCACCGGCGAAAAGACGTTATCCGCGCCGTTTGGCGCCCAACGCCTTGTCCACCGGCCGCATGGGGTGCTGGCCGTGCTGGGGCCGTTCAATTTTCCCGGCCATTTGCCCAATGGCCATATCGTTCCGGCGCTGCTGGCCGGCAATTGCGTGGTGTTCAAGCCGAGCGAATACGCCCCCTCGATCGGGCTCGCCATGGCCGATTTATGGGCGCAAGCGGGCCTGCCGGCCGGGGTGTTGACCCTCGTTTTGGGCGGGCGCGATGTGGGCGAAGCGCTGCTGGGCGATCCCGAGATCGACGGCGTGCTGTTTACCGGCGCCCCGCCAACCGGGGCGGCGATCGCGCGGCGCTTTGCCGATCGCGCCCACTTCATCCTGGCGCTGGAGATGGGCGGCAA
>DHHV01000036.1:7656-7968 GCA_002403455.1 Hyphomonadaceae bacterium UBA4763
GGCGCTGGAGATGGGCGGCAATAATCCGCTGATCGTCTGGGATTGCGAAGATGCGCAAGCCGCCGCGAGCCTGATCGTCCATTCGGCCTTTATCACGACCGGGCAGCGTTGTTCTTGCGCAAGGCGGTTGATCCTGCCGACGGGCGATGCGGGCGATCGCGTGCTCGAGGCGCTGGCGGCGGTGACGGGTCGGCTGCGGATCGGGGCGGCGGCGGATGCGGCGCCGGCCTTTATGGGGCCGCTGGCCCATCAGCGCGCGAAAACGGCTGTTGATCAGGCCTGCGCGGCAGCTTTGGCGCGCGGGGGGCGATG
>DHHV01000109.1 GCA_002403455.1 Hyphomonadaceae bacterium UBA4763
CGGCAGCGATGTTCACGATTCGCCACCAAGCGGTCAGGAACGCAGTTATCGATGGCGATCTCGTCGCGTTGGAGGTGGATTGGACAGGCACCCCGGCTATTGATCTAGGTCCGATGCAGGCTGGAGAACAATTCGTCATGCGCGGCGCTTCGTTCATTACAATCTCGGGCGGGAAGCTAGCCCGGATCGTTGATTTAAGCTGATCTGTAACAAGCGGAGGTTTTGGGGAGCGCCTTTATCGCTTCCCGTTTCTCCATCCTTTTTCTGTAGCCGGTATCCAGAGGGATGGCGGCTATGGGCAATTACTGTCTCAAACCTGCAGCCGGCTAACCACCCATCTGCGGTGATGCGCGAAGCAGGTCGGCCATCCCGAAACCGACAGGGCGGCTTTGCCTTCTCTCTGAAAAATTTCTGCCCTCCAGGTTCCTCCCCCGTTGACGCGATCCTTCAGTGGTGCGCCGCGCCCACAATGTGCGTCGGTTGCCGCCCTCATTTGGCTGCTTGGAAGCCAAGTTCTGTGGCAGTTTGAGAATGTTTATCTCCCATTCTTTCCCGCCGCTTGCGTCACCTTGATGAGGCGCAATCCCTCTCGGCCCCGTGAGTCGTCGTCAATGGCGATGTCACGCAAATTGAGGCCGTCAATATGCCCGAGCACGACATGTGCATTCTCTTGGCCCAGATCGACGCTGCCGGCTTGGGCTTTGATCTGGACATTGCCGCGCGGTTTACCCGGCGTTTGGGTGACGTCGACCATGGGCGCGCGCATGGTCATAGAGAGGCGCGACAGCACCAGATCGCGGATCGGGGCGGCGGGATTGCCGGCGATCAAAATGGCGCCGCTCGTGTCGATCGAAATGGAATCAAAAACATGGCGCTCGATCTTGCCCCAGTTGCGGTCGGCGTCGCGTCGGTCAATGTCGACAAAGATCGGAAAGGTCCGCTTGTGGCGACCGCCCGTGTGAATCGAGATGCGCTCAAACCGGTTATCGGCATGGGTCCCGCCGTCGATTTGAAAAATCGCAATGCCATAGCGGCTATTGCGGATCGTCAGATCTCGAAACACGCTGTTGCGGACACCAATGGCCGACCCCGTTCCAAATTTCAGGGCGGCGTCATCGCTTTCCAAAATTGAGTTTTCAACCACGATGTTCTCAACCGCGCGCGCTCGGGATTTCAGCACGATGGCGTCATCGCCCGTCGCGATATCGGCGCCGGTGATCGTGACATTGGAGCTGTCGCGGATCTGGACCCCATCGGTGTTGGGGCTGCGTGGATCATTGCGGATGGTGACGTTCTCAACACGCGCGCCGTCGCAGCGATGCAAGCGGATTGCATAAGCCGGCAGGTCAATCATCGTCAGATCGCGGACGACGACGTTCTTGCAATCGGCAAGTTCCAATAAAGGTTCCGGTCGCGGCAAAGTCGGACGCGGAAGGCCAAGCTTATAAAAATCCTTGTCCCAGAATTGTGGGCCTTGTCCGTCGATCTTGCCAGGTCCCGATATGATCAGGCGCTCAACGAAAGGAGCGTGCAACCCGACGATAAACCGCTGATTTCCCGCGACCTCGCCGGGGCCCTCGAGCGCCGGATAAAGCGCAATGTCTGGGATCAGCTGCAACACCGCGCCGGCGGCAAGGTGAAACTCCATTTCGGAGCGCAAAATAAGCCCGCCGGTACGCCACAAGCCTGGGCCGAGAATGACCTTACCGCCCATCGTGGCGCATTGGTCGATGGCCGCCTGGATCGCCACTGTGTCGTTGGCGTCATCGTCGGCGCCGATGGGCGCGCAGAGCGGCCGGTCTTCGGCTGCGGCCGGGGAGAGCGCAAAGATCAGCAAGATTGCAAGCGGCAACAACAACAGGAGAAAGTAAAACCCACGGTGGTTGCGACGAGACAAGACGATCGTCGTCATTTTCGAGTCCTTCATTATTGAGACCGCCCCATGTCAGGACAGCGGAAGGAAAAACCGAATCGTTTAATCAGCTGCGTCTTTGCGCACGGCCGCCTCATCGACGGCAAGTCCAAGCCCTGGGCCTTCCGGAACGGCGAAAAACCCGTCTGTCGCCGTCAGCCGCCGGTCGAAATAACGCCACAAATGCGCGAGGCGCTCCTGGCCTGGATGCTCTTGCGGGCGCGTCGCGGTCTGGGCGCTGGCGACAAAATGCGCATGGGCGGCCGACAATAAGGTCGGACGGGCGTTGTGAACGGCGATCGGCAAGTCAAAGACTTCCGCAAGGGCTACGACTTTGCGCGCATCGGTCAAGCCGCACAATTTAGATACGTCCGGATTGAGGACATCGGGGCGCCCCTGTAAGATCAAGTCACGAAAAGCCCAGCGCGTATATTCATGCTCGCCTGCAGCGATGTCGATATCCAGCGCCGCGGATACTTGCGCCATTGAGGCGTAATGATAAGCCGCCACCGGTTCTTCCAGCACGCTGACGCCACATTCGTCGGCGAGCGCTTTGCCAACCCGGATCGCGCGGGCCGGCCGATAGCCATTATTGGCGTCGACATAAAGGCCGATCGACGGACCAATCGCGGCGCGCACCGCCGCTAAAGTCGGCAAAGCAGGATCAGGATCAGGATCGGCATTTTCCTCGCGAATGGCGAGGCGGACTTTCAAGGTTTTGAAGCCTTCGGCCACCAAGTTTTGCGCCAATTTTGCGCATTCTTCCGGTGATTTATAGGTCCCATCGCCATTATCTCGGCTAAAGGAGCCATAGACCGGAAAACGTTTGCGATGGGCGCCGCCCAACAAGGCGTAGACCGGTTGGTTTAGCAACCGACCACGCAAATCCCACAAGGCGCAATCGACGCCCGCCAAGGCTTGGCTGACGATCCCGCCGGGACCCAATTCGTCCCATTCGTAAAAAAGGCGATCCCAAGCCGGCTCAGCGTCAAAAACGTCAATATTTTTCAGTAACTTATCGGCGTCGCTGTTGATCAGGCGGGCGACCATCCGCGCGCCGGAATGGCCGGCCTCCCCCCAGCCGATCGCGCCGTCATCAGCGCTTGCCTTGACGAAAACCGCGCTACGGACGGCAAAGGCCTCGATCTTGGCGATTTTAACCTGGCGCCGGTTTTGGGCGAAGACCTTCGTCCAGGGCGCAGCCGCCGCGGCGAGCGCGCCCGCGCCCAAGAAGCTCGCCAAATCGCGCTTTGAAAACAGATACTTAGGCATTTTCTGCTCCCGCGGCGATGCGCGCGTGAAAGGCCCGATCCAGGCGATAGCCCGAGATCGCCCAGGCCGAGAGCGCAAGGCCGGCAAGCGGCACCAGCGTCATGATGGCTTTCAGCCCCTCAACCGCCTCAGCGCTTTGGACATTGGCGCCCGATTGGTAACCAACCAGCGCCAGCAGCAAGCCGAGCAGCCAGCCATTGACGCCAAGCGCCAATTGCTTTGAGAACGAAGCGATTCCGAACACTTTTGCGTCGTGCCGAAGGCCGGTTTTCCATTGCGTATACTCGACCGTGTCGGGAATCATCGCCCAAACCAGCGTCAAATAGGCCGCATTTGCGAGCGAAATGAGCGCCAAAAGCGCGGCGGCGACCATCGGATCGCGGCTTTTAACGACAAAAAACGCGACATAACCGACCAAACTGACGCCATTTGCGATCAACCAGGCCGCTCTTTTCGAGGTTTTTTGCGCAATTAACGCCCAAATTGGGCAGAAAATCAAGTTCACAAACAGCGCAAACGGCACCAAAAGCCCGCGCAGATGCGGCGCCTCAAGGTAGTGATTGATGTAATAAGTGAGGCATTTATTGGTCATCGTGAACGCCAAAGACGACACGATCATGCACGCAAACACGCGCAATAGCGGCCCGTTCACGCGCAAAATCTGCGCGACCGCGACGAAATCCTCCCAGATAGCGCGCCAGTGGAAGCCTTCCGGATTGGCGTTTTTCAGCGTTTCCGGCTCCTTTGTGGTCGCAAAGCAAAGCCAAAAAACCGGCAAAGCGGTCAGGCCGGCGAGGCCCGCAGCGATCATATAAGCATAGCTATTGTCGGTTCCGGTCCGCGCCTGCAGATAGTCGACGATGTTTGGCATTAAAAAAGTAACGATAATACCGCCAAGCATGGCGAAAGAAATACGCCAGCCGGCAAGCTCGGAACGGGTATCGCTGTCGCTGGTAATGCGAGCCGAAAGGGTGGAATAGGGAATATTGACGAATGAATAAACGGTGCGAAGCGCCATTTGTGACGCCAGAGCGTAGAAGAATAGGCCGATTTGACCGGCTTTGACTTCAATAAACGCCGCCATGAACATGATCGCCAGGAGCGGGCTGGCAAAGATCAAATATGGCCGGTAGGAGCCATGCCGGCTGCGGGTCCGATCGGCAATCGCGCCAATGATTCCGTCGACAAACCCGTCAAACAGGCTTGCAGCGAGGAAGACGGTTCCCGCCAAAGCCGGCGAAAGGCCCAAAACGTCCGTGTAAAACGGCAGCATCAACAGATTGAGCGCTTGCCAATAAATATTGAATCCGAAATCGCCGGACGCCCAACCGAATTTCTGGCGCCAATCCAGTCGCGATTTGACCGTTTTATTTGCTTGCAGACCGGCTTCAGGAAAGCGGGTCTCCTGGCTGATGCTCAAGACCATTATCGCCTCCCTGCGGCATTTCGGAAGCCTTTATGTCGTTATTTGCAGGCGTTTGGCTCCATAACGCGCGCAAGGTAAAAGCGGCTCTTTTCGGATCGCGCGTCCGCGTAAAAACGCCCTTGTGGTTGAACACCACGCGGCGGCCATGTTGAGCGGTGCGGAAATCGGCAAAATTCCAAACATGACCGCCAATCGCGGCTGGATGGCCGGCAATAACCGCCCAATAAGCCGCAAGAAAGTCGGCTTGGTAGTCTTCGGTCCAAAGTTGATCGGTGGTCGCATGTAGTCCGGCAATGGCGTCGGCGCCGAATTCAGACACAAAAATCGGCTTGCCATGCGTTTCTGACAAACGATCGAGCAGGTCTTGAAGTCTTTGTTGCGCGCGGTCGAGTTGTCCGGGCTCTGTATACCAACCGTAATAGCGATTGACGCTCAGAAAATCACTTTCCGCAAAGGCGGGATCATCTTCGCCGGCATATTGCACATTCGCGACGGTCAGCGGACGCGTCGGATCGACGTGCCGCACATGCGCAAAGAGTTGGCGCCAATAGGGCAAAGCGCGCGCCGGATAGTCCGGTTCGCCAAGATAGCCGGGCTCATTCGATAAGGACCAGGCGATCACGCACGGGTGGACATGATCGCGGGACAGCAATTGATCCATTGCTCGGCAATGATGGGACAGATCATCTGGACCGATCTTGCGAAAATCCAAATTGACCGAAAAGCATTCCGAAATAACCAGAACGCCGGTGGCGTCGGCCATGTCGAGAAAGCTCTCGTCGTAAGGGTAATGCGAGGTGCGGACCGAATTGGCGCCGATCCAGCGCAATAGATTAAAGTCCTTGACCAGCAAGGGGAGGTTAACGCCTCGGCCATGCAGGGGACTGTCCTCATGCTTTCCGAAACCACGCAAAACAAGCGGATCGCCATTCAATAAGAGACGCTGTCCGTCGACGCGAATATCGCGAAAGCCGATCTTGTCCTCGATCTCGTCTAATGTTTGACCGGCGCCGTCCGAGAGGCGCAATGTCAAGGCGTAGAGGCGCGGCGCGGCCGGTGACCAGGCTTGCGCATGGGCAAGGCGCGCTGCAGCGATCGCAATCCAATTGCTCTTGGCCGGACCGCGCCCGATCTCGACGCCGTCGAGCAGGATTTGAACCTCTGCATCCGGATGGGGCGCCATGGCGGCGACGCGCAAGGTTGCTTGGCCCGCCTGCCAGCCGGCCTCGATCCGCCGCGCGCAAATCTGCGCTTTGGGCGCGAGGATCAGGTAAACGGATCGATTAAGACCGCCAAACGGAAAAAAATCAAAGCGAACGGCAGGGAAATATTCGTCCTTTGGTCGGCGTTCGTTGACATAATCGGCGCGTGTGACGCGTTGCATTGGCGCCCCTTCCGGGAGGCGATTATCAACTTTGACGACCAGAGTTTGCTTGGCCCCCGGACGCAAGAACGCCCCTGCGTCCACTTGAAAGGGCAAATGCATGGCCTCGCTTTGTCCAAGCAGGACGCCGTCGAGATAGACCTCCGCGCGATAATCGGCGCTGCCGAAATAGACCGCGGCGGCCAGATCGGCGGCGCGGGCCGGTGCGATGACCTCGCGCTGCAGCCACATCACGCCGACATAATTCATTAATCCGCATTCGGCCAATTGCTCGTTCCAGGAGCCTGGAATGGCGATCGGCAAGCCGTCGGCAAAACCGCAGGCCCAGCCCTTGGCCGCGCCGCTTTCGTCCGGGTCCGGACGGCAGGTCCACACCCCGTCGAGCGAAATCGCCTCGCGGTAAAGATTGGTCTGAGGCCGGATCAACGTGAGAGCTCCAGCGCGGGCATCACGGCGCGCGGCAGGATGGCGCCGCGATGCTGGATGACG
>DHHV01000046.1 GCA_002403455.1 Hyphomonadaceae bacterium UBA4763
ATGCCGATGTGGCCGGCATGATGGTGGCCACAGGCATTGATGCAGCCGCTGATCTTGAGCTTCAGCTCGCCCAGCGTGCGCTGTCGATCGGCATCGGCGAAGCGCGCGGCGATCTTCTGCGCCACCGGGATCGACCGCGCATTGGCAAGGCTGCAATAATCGAGCCCCGGGCAGGCGATGATGTCCGTGACGAGATCGAGATTGGCGCTCGCAAGGTCGGCGGCAACCAACGCCTGCCACACGGCATGGAGATCGGCCTTGCGGACATGCGGCAGGACGATGTTCTGCGCGTGCGTCACCCGGCATTCGTCGAACGAATAACGCTCGGCCAGATCGGCGATCACGTCCATCTGCGCCGAACTCGCATCGCCGGGAATGCCGCCAACGGGCTTCAGGCTGATATTGGCGATGGCATAGCCGGGCGCCTTGTGCGGCTTCACATTCCGGTCGAGCCAGGCGGCGAAGGCCGGGTCGCGTCGATCGGGTTTGGCGCCGTCATCCGCTTCAAATGCGGGCGGGGCGAAAAAGGCCGTGATCCGCTCAAACTCGGCCGCCGGCGGATCGATGCCCAAGGCCTTCACATGGGCGAATTCGGCGTCCACCTGACGGCGATATTCGTCGGCGCCCAGTTCGTGGATCAGGATCTTGATCCGCGCCTTGTAGATATTGTCGCGCCGGCCGTGGCGGTTATAGACCCGAAGGCAGGCTTCCAGATAGCTCAGCAGATCGTCGGCGGGCACGAACGCATTGATTTCGGGCGCGATCATCGGCGTGCGCCCCATGCCGCCGCCGACAAACACCCGCGCGCCGAGCCTGCCGCCCTGCCGCACCAGCTGAATGCCGATATCGTGGAGCCGCATAGCCGCGCGGTCCTCATCGGCAGCGATCACGGCGATCTTGAACTTGCGCGGCAGATACGAAAATTCTGGATGAAAAGTCGACCATTGCCGAATAATCTCGCACCAGACGCGCGGGTCTTCGATCTCATCGGCCGCCGCGCCGGCGAAGTGATCGGCGGTGACATTGCGGATGCAATTGCCCGAGGTCTGGATCGCGTGCATGTCGACGCGCGCCAAATCCTCCAAAATGGCGGGAATGTCTTTCAGCGCGGGCCAATTATATTGGATATTCTGCCGCGTCGTGAAATGGCCATAGCCCTTGTCATAGGCGCGCGCGATATGGGCCAGCATGCGCAAGCGGCGCGCGTCCAAACAACCGTAAGGAATCGCCACGCGCAGCATATAGGCGTGCAATTGCAAATAGACCCCATTCATCAGCCGCAGCGGCTTGAACTGGTCTTCGGTCAGCTCGCCGGACAGACGCCGGGCCACCTGGTCTTTGAATTCGTTGATCCGGTCGGCAACGATCGCGGCGTCAAACTCGTCATAACGATACATGGCGAGGCCCCAAATCTTTCATTTTACGATTTGTCTTTGATGAGCAGAAGTTGGCTGGCCGCGATCGGCAAGTCATTGATGCTGGCGGTGCGCGAGGCCATCAGGCCGCTCGCGTCAAACACCCAATGTTCCAAGCCATAGGCGCGGTAATATTGGCCGTTATCGGTGCGATACTCATATTGGAACTGCACGGCGATGCGATTGCCGCCGAACAAGAACAATTCCTTGCGCAAGACGTAATCGAGCTCGCGGCGCCATTTGCGCGTCAGAAAGGCCTCAATCTCGGCGCGGCCCTGGATGAATTCATTGCGGTTACGCCAAATGCAATCGGGGGTATAAGCCAACGCCACTTTGGCGGGGTCTTTGGCGTTCCATAAATCCTCGGCGCGCTGAACCTTGGCGCGGGCGGTTTCCTCTGTAAAAGGCGGGATGAGCGCGCTCATATATTGTCGCCTTGCGCAAGGTGAGCTTGTTTGCCGAGATCGCGGCGCACTGTCGGGCCACGGGCGCGGATTTCCTCGCGCCATTTTTCTTTGCCGACCGGGCCGATCCCGGGCTCAAACGCGATCAGATAGACGCCGGTCACCAAGGTCGGCTGGGCCGCGCCTTGCGCCAACGCCGCCTCGGCGTCTTCCGCCGGAAAAGCCGCCGCCTCCAGCATGTTCAGCGTCCAGCTGCCGTCTTTCATCATCCAGACCACATCGCCATCGATCAGGCGGTTGCCGGTTACCGCTTTGAAAGCGGCTTTCAGCTTGGTTTCAGGCGCGCGCATCGGCAAATTCCTGATGAGGGGTTTGAGCAAAGCGGGCGACCTCGCCGATAATCAGCAGCGCCGGCCCCAAGATCGCTGCCGCGATCATCGCCTCTTCCATCGCCGCCAAGCGGGTTTTGACGATTTTTTGGGTCGGCCGCGTGCCGTTTTCGATCACCGCGACGGGCGTCTCCGGTCCCCGGCCGGCCTTGATCAGGTGATCGGCGATCTCGCGCGCGGTCTCAACGCCCATGAACACCACCAGCGTTTGATGCCTTTGCGCGAGTTGGCGCCAATCAAGCGCCGGCGCGCCGCCCGCTTGCGCGTGGCCGGTCACGAGGGTGAGCGTCTGGGCGTGGTCGCGATGGGTTAATGGGACGCCAGCGGCGGCGGCGCAGCCCAAAGCGGCGGAGATGCCTGGCACGATTTCCACAGCAATATCAGCGGCTTGCAGCGCCGCCATTTCTTCCCCGCCCCGGCCGAAAATGAATGGGTCGCCACCTTTCAGGCGCACAACGCGATCGCCGCCCCGCGCCGCCGCGATCATCAGATCATGGATTTGCGATTGCGGCACGGCGTGATCGGCTTTCGCCTTGCCGACATAAATGAGCCGCGCATCGGCCCGCGCCAGTCCCAAAATCGCGCGGGCGACCAATTTGTCATAAAAGATGACGTCAGCGGCGGCGATGGCGCGCGCGGCTTTTAAGGTCAGCAGATCCGGATCGCCGGGACCCGCGCCAACGATCTTGACGCTGCCCGGCGCAAATCCGTCGCGAACAGGCGCAAGCGTTGAAAGGTCCTGAAGATCAGCGGTAAATGCCATGATCGCGTCCAACTCTTTGGGCGGTAGGCGCTACACATAGGGTCGCCGCGCTATAAGCCAACCGAAAGAATTTGGCAAAATGGAATAGATTTTCTAACTTGAATGAGTTGGCAAATGTCGGTCGCTCGTGTGGCGATTGTGAAATTCGCCCCATAAATGTGGCATGCTCTGAGCGAATTTCAGGATCAAAGTCACACTAGTGGTTCGTTCCTGACATTTGCTTCCCGTTCCGGCGCCCCTGTGGGGCAAATGTCAG
>DHHV01000101.1:0-775 GCA_002403455.1 Hyphomonadaceae bacterium UBA4763
GGCGGCCATGGCCTGGCCCTCCAGCCGCCACGGCGCGCGCGGGGCTGGCGCGGTGGTCGCTCGGGGCGAGGCGATCTCGGCTGGCGGCGGCAAGGCTTGGCTTTGCGCGATTGGATCGCCGGCGCAGGCCGTAACGACGGCAAGGCTGGCGAACCAGGCGATGAATCTGCTCCGGCGCGGATTATGGATGGTCATCGGAAATCTCCGGATCAGGTTCTGCCTCAGGGCGTCGCGACCAAGCTTTAAGGCCGGCGCGCCATCTGGCAAGCGCGCCTTGGCTTATTTCGGGTCACAGCGCGCGGAGCGGCGCGCATGACGGGTCAGTTCCTGCGATTCACACAAGCTGATGTCGCGGCGATTGGTCGCGGCGCATTTCGCCGCGCGAAGCGTGCAAAATTCACTCGGTCGTCGTCAAAAGACGCAAATCGGGGGATAATATGCAAAAGTGGTCCATTTGGAGCTGGGGCGTTATCGCGGCGCTCGGCCCGGCCAGTGCTTTGGCGCAGCCGGTATGTCTTGATTTTTCGACCGCTTTGGCGCGCGCGCAGACCGAAAGCCCCAATGTCGACGCCGCGCGCGCCGATTTGGCCGAAGCCGAAGCGGCGTTGACCGAGGCAAAATCGTTGTTTCGCCCGCAATTATCGACCTTTGGCCGCGCCGGGCTCGGCGATAATGGCCTGGTCGACAGCCAGATCGAGAACTTGGTCGGCTTGCGCGCCTCGCAACGGGTGTTTGACTTTGGCAACGCCAAATTCGCCCGCCGCGCCGCGCGCGC
>DHHV01000101.1:1087-4199 GCA_002403455.1 Hyphomonadaceae bacterium UBA4763
CCCGCCGCGCCGCGCGCGCCGATATCGCCTCGCGCGAAAGCGCCATGCTGGACGCCCAGACCCAGAGCGCGCTGCGGGTGGGCGAGGCCTATATTGGCTGGCTGGAAACCGGCGCGCGGCTGGGGGCGACGTCTGAGCGGATTTCCTATTTTACCGAGCAATTGACGGCCATCAATGCGGTTTATGACAGCGGCGGGGCGACGCTGACCGAACGGGCGGAGGTCGGCGCGGCTTTGGCCGAAGCGCAAGCCGAAGCGCTGGAATTGGGCTTGGCGCGCGATCGCTTTGCGGCTGTTGTCCAGATAAACGCCAATGCGGCCAATCCGTTATGTCCAGCCGGCGAGAGCGCCGCCGATGACTTGCTTGGGCAAACCGCCGCTGAATTGGCGCCCGATTCCGGCGCGCGGATGGATCGGGCGGTGGAAGACAATGCGCGGGTGCGCAGCCTCGCCAGCACCGTCGCCAGCCTTGAGGCGCAATCGGCGCAAGCCCGCCGCGCCCGCTTGCCGGTGGTCGAGGTCGTCGGCATCGTGTCTTTCGCCAATGACGGCGCGGGGATTGAGACCGGCATTCAAGAACGGGTCGGCGTCGACATATCGGTGCCGCTTTATACCGGCAACGCCATCGGGGCGCGCTCGCGCCAGGCCGGCGCGCGGCGCGATCGGGCCGAAGCCGATTTGCAACAGGCCAAACGCGAGGTGCGCGAGCAGATCACCTTGAGCCAGCAACGCGTGCTGTCACTGACCGCCCAGGTCGAACGCCGAGCGGCGGTGGAAGCTTTGTCCTTGCAATTATTTGAGGCGGCGCAAATCGAGCGCGAACGCGGCGTGCGCACGTTACAATTGCTGATCGACGTGCGGTTGCAATATGAGGCAGCGATCCTCACCCGTATTGCGGTCGCCTATGAATTGCGGCGCGAGCAATTGCGCCTGCTGGGATTGTTTAACGCCCTCGCGATGGAAGAAGAGGCGATCCGATAAGGCGGTTGAGCCCTGCTTATTGCGGAGCCGACCACAGCGCGTAAGCAGCGATATGGAACAGCTCATGCTGCTCCAGCGTGCCGGACACGAGATGCGCCCACGGGCCGATGGCGCGGGCCGGGACGTCCTCGCCGCCATGGCTGGCTGAGCGCTGCGGCGTCAGGGCCGGTTGGCGAAAGCCTGGCGCCGTGGTGTCGACGTCCGACAAATCGGCGCGCGCGCCGTCTACCGCTCCGGGGCCGTCTGCGTAAGACAGGGTCGTATAGGGCTTGCCGTCCGCGCCTTTGGCGAGCTTGCCGTCGACATCGACCGACAAGCCAAGGATCGGATTGCCGCGTTTCGGATAGCCGACAATCGACAAATTGTGGCTGTGATCGGCGGTAACGATCACCAAGGTCTCGGCCGGGTCGACCAGCGCCAAAGCGGCTTTGACCGCTTCATCCAGCGCAACGGTGTCGGCGAGCGCCACGCCGGCGGCGCCCCCATGATGGGCGTGGTCAATGCGGCCGGCTTCCACCATCAGCACAAAGCCGTCCTGATCGCGCGCGAGCATATTGATCGCTTTGGCTGTCATTTCGGCGAGCGAAGGCTCGCCAGCCGCGTCGGCGGCGCGTTGCGCTTCGAATTTCATGTGGTCGCGCTCGAACAGGCCGAGCGCTTTGTCGGTTTTGGCCGGATCGATCGCGGCAAAGCCGGCCTGGTTCCAGACATAGGTCCCGCTCGGGTAGCGGGCGCGCCACGCGGCGACCAGATCGCGACCATCGCCGCGCAAGCCATTGCGCGTGGTTTCTTCCGGATCGGCGGCGGAACTGGGCAGGAATTGACCGCGCCCGCCGCCAAACACGACCTCAAAGCCGTCGCCTTCGGGCCATTCCACCAATTGCCGGGCGATGTCGACGCAGCCAGCGGCTTTGGCCTCGGCCGGCATGGCCGAATCGTTCTCCCAATCGCGATTGGCGCTATGCGCAAAGGTCGCTGCCGGCGTGGCGTGCGTAATGCGCGCTGTCGAGATGATGCCGGTGGCGAGGCCGCGCGCTTCGGCCAGGGCGAAGATAGAGCGGGCTTCTTTGCCTTTCGACGCGGCGCAATCGTTCAAGGGGGCGTCTTGGGTCAGGCCAATGATGTCATTGCGGGTTTTTACGCCGGAGAACATCGCTGTGGCGGTTGGCGCGGAATCAGAGACTTGCGCGTCATGCGCATAGGTCTTGACGAGGCCGGAAAAGGGCAGCGCGTCCATGGTCGTGGTGAAGGATTCGCCGTCGACGCCGGCTTGCTGGCCTTGGAAAATCCGCGCGGCGGTCAGCGTGTTGACGCCCATGCCGTCGCCGACAAAAATGATCACATTGCGGGCGCGCCGGGTATTGGGCTGCACGGCCAGCCGCTTTTGCAGGGCCGCCGCGCCGCCTTGGAAATAGGAATCGGCTTGCTGGGGAAGGTTTGCGGTCGGCGCGGGCGCGCGGGCGGGCGCTGACCCGGCTGACTGGGCGGCGTCTTGCGTCGAGGCGCAAGCGCTGGCGAGCGCAACAAAGCCAGCCAAGGCGACTGGCGCAAAAAATGGCGATGAACGCATGATGGATGCCTTCCCGGTGGCGTATCGAAGATTGCCTTTCGGACCTACCGAAGAACCATGACAAGGTCGTGACGGGCAAAGGACGGATCTTTCCGCTTTGTTGTCGGCGATCGTTATTTTGCGAGGACCGGTTGCGGTCTTTTTGCTGGGCCTTTTGACTAGACAAGCGCCGATTTGCCGCTGGTGCGCGAAAGCGCTAAATAATTTGGCGCGCGATCGTCTCGCGCATCGAAGATGAGGGCCCGTTTGATGACCTTTGCGCCGCATCCGATTGATCCGCTGCTGGACGCAGTGCTGGAAGAGGCGGCGTTTTCCGGTTGGGCGGAAGGCCTTTTCGCCAAGGCTGGCGCAGGGCGCGCGCTCGAGCCGGCGGCGTTCGCGGCGCGGTTTCCGGGCGGCGTTGACGATGCGCTGGTTGCCTTTGCCGATTGGGCTGATGAGGCGATGATCGCCACGCTGGCGGGGGAGGACCTTGGCGCCATGAAAATCCGCGCCCGGGTGACCTTGGCGGTGCGCGCGCGCTTCGAGGCCCTGGGAACCTACAAAACCGCCGCCCGCCGCG
>DHHV01000099.1 GCA_002403455.1 Hyphomonadaceae bacterium UBA4763
AAGCCCCGGCGCCGCAACGGGCGCGGCTGGCGGGACCGCCGCCGGGACGCCAGGTGGCGTGCGCCCGCGCATTTTGGTGCCGCTCGATGGCTATGGCCTCAGCCCGTATAAATTATTTGTGCTCTGCTCCAACCGCACCGTGTTTGCGCTGTCGGAAGCCGAAGAAGACGCCTGCAATGACCGCCAATGGGCGGCCGCGGCCCAGCGCATCGTCGCCCAGAACGCCGCCAATCCGTTCGCTGATGAAGCGGCGCTCGTCGACAATGATCCGGCCTGGATCGCCGAATTGGAGCGACGCCGCCGCCGCGCCCAGCAGCGCAGCATTGGCTCAGGCGTTCCTTGCGATCCCCCAAGCCAAGGAGCGACCGCATGTCGGTAACGATCGCCGCCGAACCGGCGTTGCAAATCAAGCAATTCGCCTGCCTTGCCGATAATTATGGGTTCT
Organism: Hyphomonadaceae bacterium UBA4763; assembly: GCA_002403455.1. Taxonomy (GTDB): domain Bacteria; phylum Pseudomonadota; class Alphaproteobacteria; order Caulobacterales; family Aquidulcibacteraceae; genus UBA4763. The sequence continues at coordinate 446 of DHHV01000099.1, forward strand.
TGATCCGCGACCCCGTGAGCGGGGAGACGGCGGCGATCGACACGCCTTGCGTCGAGACGATACTCGGGGCGCTGGACGGCGCCGGCTGGAAGCTGACGCAAATCTGGAACACTCATTGGCATCCCGATCATACAGGCGGCAATCTGGCGCTGAAGGAGGCGACCGGCGCGCGCGTCATTGGCCCGAAGGGCGAAGCCGGCCGCATTCCGGGCCTGGATCAGGCTGTCGGCCAAGGCGATCAGGTGCGCTTGGGCGAAAAAATCGCCGATGTGCTGGATACGCCCGGGCACACGCTCGGTCATATCGCCTTTTATTTTGCGCAGGATCAGGCGGCCTTCGTCGGCGACACCTTGTTTGCGCTCGGCTGCGGGCGGCTATTCGAAGGCACCGCGCCGATGATGTGGGCGAGCTTGCAAAAACTCGCCAGCCTGCCGCCGGCGACGCAAATCTATTGCGCGCATGAATACACGCTCGCCAATGGCCGCTTCGCCTTGGACATCGACCCGGACAATCAAGCCCTGATCGCGCGTATGGAGGAGATCGAGCAAAAACGCCGCAATGGGCTCCCCACCGTGCCGACAACGATCGCCGCCGAATTGGCGACCAACCCGTTTTTGCAGGCGCGCCTGCCGGCTTTTCAGCGGCGGCTGGAAACGACGGATGCGATTTCCGCCTTCGCCATCGCGCGCCAGCGCAAGGATCGGTTTTGACGAGGCGCCTTCTGGCCCGAACGCCATGGCCATGGTAGCATATCTTCAGATAGAGAAAGGTTGACGCCATGCTGCGCTCGTTCTTGGCATCTGTTGCGCTCGGCTGGACGCTGGTCGCGTTTTCGCCAGCGCCGGCTTTGGCGCAGGTGAAAATCCTTGGCAAAGGCCCTGGCGAAGATTGTTATAAAGCCGCCGTCGAACGACGCACCCATTTCGCCGCCGTTGATTTGTGCGACAGCGCGCTTTTGGTCGAGACCTCAACGCGCAATCGCTCGGCGACCTTTGTCAATCGCGGTCTGCTGCACATGTTCGGCGAGCGCTGGGAGGCGGCGCGCGATGATTTTGACAAAGCCTTGGCGCTCGATAAACGCTTGGCGGAGGCCTATCTCAATCGCGGTGCGCTGGCGCTTTATCGCAAGGATTACGCCGCGGCGTTGACCGACCTCGATCAAGCGATTTTGCTGGCTGACGACCGGCTGCCGCAGGCCTATTTCAACCGCGCTTTGGCGCGCGAGGGCAAAGGCGATGTGGCGGGCGCCTATCAAGACCTCTTGGCGGCGCAGACGCTTGCTCCCGCATGGGAGCTGCCAAAGGCCGAATTGAAACGTTACCGGGTCTTGTCGTCGGGCGGTTAGCGGCGGCTGCCTGCGCCGCGACAGCCCCGCGCGATCAACCCGGCGCAGGCGCGGCTTGCGCGACTTCCAACACATAGCGGCCCTGCAGGACGTCCAGCGCGCGCTCCAATTGGTAATCGCGCTCTTCGGGCCAATTTTCGGGCGGCTGATCGGCGGGGATATGGGCTTTGCGCCGTTCCTCGCCGCTTTCATTGCGCAGCGCATTGCGCAATGCGCCTTCACTAAATTCTTCGCGCTCGATATCGGCCTCGCTCACCCGCACGGCGGAGACTTCGACATCCGGCTCGATCCCGGTTTCCTGGATCGACCGACCCGACGGCGTGTAATACTTCCCGGTCGTCAAGCGCAGTGCGCCTTGCGCGCCGTTTTGCAAGGGCAGCACCGTCTGCACTGAGCCTTTGCCGAACGAGGTGACCCCAACGATCTTGGCGCGGGCCAAATCCTGCAAGGCGCCGGCGACGATCTCCGAAGCCGAAGCCGAGCCGGCATTGATCAACACCACCACCGGCAAGCCCTTGAACGCTTCCCCGCGGCGCGCGTTATAGGGCGCATAATCCGACGGATCGCGGCCGCGCGTCGAGACGATCTCGCCGCCGTCGAGGAACATGTCGGCCACCGCCACCGCTTGATCAAGCAAACCGCCCGGATTGGTGCGCAAGTCCAACACGATGCCGGAAAGGCCGTTCTTGGCCTGGCGACGCAAATCGCGCGAAGCCTCTTCCAGCCGGCTGGCGGCTTTTTCGTTGAAGGTCGCGATCCGCACATAGCCAACCGAATTGCGCTCAACCCGCCACGTCACCGTTTCTTGCACGACGCGCGCCCGCACGATGGTGACGTCGAACGGCTCTTGCTCGGCGCGATTGACCGTGATGGTGATCTCGGTGCCGCCCGGCCCGCGCATTTTCTGCACGGCGTCGTTGAGCGGCAGGCCGACAATGCTCTCGCCGTCGATGGCCGAGATGCGATCGCCGCTGAGCAGTCCCGCGCGGCTGGCCGGCGAATTATCGATCGGCGCGACGACTTTGACGAAGCCGTCTTCGCCCGTCACTTCGATGCCGATCCCCTCATATTCACCCGAAGTGGATTGCTGCAAATCGCGAAATTCTTCGGCGTTGAGATAGCCCGAATGCGGATCGAGCGAGGTCAACATGCCTTCGATCGCTGATTCAATCAGCGGGCCGGTGTCAACCTCGGTGACATATTTGCTTTCGATCGTTTGCAGAACGGTATTGAACAGCCCCAAATGTTGGAAAGTTTCGGCTTGCGAGCTCCGCCCCTGGCTGGACGCCGTCCAAGCCATTCCGCCAACCAAGCAGAGCGCCGCGGCGCCGCCTACCCAAAAGGACCGCATCTCTTACTCCAACGCCTGATCATTGTTCTGACACGACAGACAAGGTTGACCGACTACGCCCTTGCGTCAAGACATTCTTCTGCGCCGCGATCACGACAGAAATTGTCATGGCTACCGCGCGTTCAACAAAGGCTGCGGATTGATCGTTTGATCTTTGCGCCAGACCTGGAAGAACAATTCAGGCGGCGGCGACACAATGCCGCCCATCGCCCCGATCGGTTCGCCGGCGGCGACGCGCTCGCCCTGCTTGGGCAGCACCGTGTTGAGCCCTGTTAGGACGAGTAACACGTCATCGCCGGCGTCGATAATAACGACATTGTCATAAGAGCGAAAAGGACCGGTGAAAATCACGGCGCCATCCGCTGGCGCGATCACCTGGGCGCCCGGAGAGGCGACGTAAGTAACCCCGTCGCTGGCCCGGCGGGTCGCGCCGTCCTGGCCAAATCCCGCCAGCAACCGGCCATTGACGGGCGTCAGCAGACGCGCCAGCGCGCCGTTGCGCCGGACAGCAATGTCTGGCCGGCTGGGAGCCGAACGCGCCGCTGGCGCC
>DHHV01000127.1:0-824 GCA_002403455.1 Hyphomonadaceae bacterium UBA4763
CCTGCCAGCCCCCCAAGCATTGCAAGAGTTGCAATGATGACGAGTCCATGATGATCGACACGACCTGGATTAATCTGGTCCGGGATCGCCAGCGCGAGCACGATTGCGATGGCCGATCCCGCGCTGCTGAGGCACAGAGCGCGCGCCAAAGCCGCCGAAACGCCGGCGCCAGCAAGCAAGAGAAAACCTGGCCAAATAATCGCTGCGAGTTCGACCGCACGCGGAGACGAGACGAACAGCTCGAGAGCTAAAACCAGAGCTGCAAGTGGCAGATCAGGAAGTCGCGACCAATGCATCGCGCCGCCTTCGGGCGAATGTAAGCGCTTTTGGTCGACGCTCCACCACGACTGGCCGGCGAGCAAGTCCTGTACCTGCACAAGCCGCATGTAATCATCGGAGTCGTGTAACACAAAACCGCGCGAAATTTCATACGCATAGAAAAAATAAATGCCTAGCAACAACAAAATCGCGCCGATAACCCACGGATCAATGGCGTTGCGTAACGAATTCTGCAGCAAATCGAGTCCTCCGGCAGTCGGCCGCATAAACGAACAAGGTTAAAATTCCGGCGACAGCGCGCGCCTTCGCCCCCTTGACGGGCCCCGCGCAATCGGCGCACGAGCGGCCGCAGGAACGGCGCAATAGCCGGCAAACAAGGACGACACGCCATGGCCGATGACGCCGCCATCCCGATGGGCAATCTGATGCAGGGCCGGCGCGGCCTCGTCATGGGCGTCGCCAATCACAATTCCATCGCCTGGGGCATTGCCCGGCAATTGGCCGCGCAAGGCGCGGAGCTGGCGTTCACCTATCAGGGCGAGGCG
>DHHV01000127.1:1147-2298 GCA_002403455.1 Hyphomonadaceae bacterium UBA4763
GCGAGGCGTTGGAGCGGCGGGTGCGCCCCCTGGCCGAAAGCGTCAACGCAACGATCGTGCTGCCAGCCGACGTCACCGACGCCGCCTCGCTCGACCGCGCCTTTGGCGATGTCCAGGAACGCTGGGGCAGACTGGATTTTTATGTACATGCGATCGCCTTTGCCAATCGCGACGAGCTGAAGGGCCGCTTTATCGATGTCTCGCGCGAAGGGTTCTTGCGGGCGCTTGAGATCTCGGCGTTCAGCTTTGTTGATTGCGGCAAGCGCGCCGCAGCCCTGATGGGCGCGGGCGGAGCGATGATCACGCTCACTTATCTCGGCGCAGAGCGGGTGGTGCCCAATTACAACGTCATGGGCGTCGCCAAAGCCGCGCTCGAGGCCTCCACCCGTTATATGGCGCGCGATCTTGGCAAAGACGGCGTGCGGGTCAATGCGATCTCCGCCGGGCCGATCCGCACCTTGGCGATGGCGGGGATTTCCGGCGGGCGCGACATGCTGAGCTGGAACCGCCGCGCCTCGCTGTCGCGCGCCGACACCACGATCGAGCAATGCGGCAAGGCGGCGCTCTATTTGCTGTCGGATTTGGGCGAGGGCGTCACCGGCGAAGTCCTGCATGTCGATGGCGGCTTTCACGCGGTTGCGATCCCGGATTTGGGCGAAGAGGCGAGCTGACGGCTTGGGCGCGCGGTCAAATCCGCCTATATTGGCTGCTCGTCACCAAAAGGCCGCTTGCATGTTGTTTGGCTCCAAAAAACGCAGTTTGCCGACCGCCGCCGAGGCCCTGCCCGGCCGCGACCAGCCAATCATCCCCGCAGGCGCGCATTTTGTCTTCCAGCGCCCGTTTGACGCGCCGATCCCGGCCGGCTTTGAGCGGGCCGTGTTCGCGATGGGCTGTTTTTGGGGCGTTGAGCGCAAATTTTGGCAATTGCCGGGCGTCTGGATGACGGCGGTCGGATATGCCGGCGGGCTCACGCCCCATCCGACCTATGAGGAAGTCTGCTCGGGCCGCACCGGCCACACCGAAGTCGTGCGGGTGATTTTTGATCCGCAAATGATCTCGTTTCACGAGCTATTGCGGACCTTTTGGGAAAACCACGATCCGACCCAAGGCATGCGCCAAGGCAATGATCAGGGCACGCAATATCGCTCGGC
>DHHV01000127.1:2614-2854 GCA_002403455.1 Hyphomonadaceae bacterium UBA4763
CGCAATATCGCTCGGCGATCTATTGTTTCAGCCCAGCGCAAGAACAGGCCGCGATCGAAACCCGCGATCTTTATCAAGCGCGCTTGGAGCGGGCCGGTTACGGGCCGATTACGACGGAAATTGCGCCGACAGGCGCGTTCTATTACGCCGAGACCTATCACCAGCAATATCTGGCGAAGAACCCGCATGGCTATTGCGGCGTCGGCGGCACCGGCGTGTCATGCCCGATCGGCGTTGCGG
>DHHV01000027.1:0-397 GCA_002403455.1 Hyphomonadaceae bacterium UBA4763
CCCGCCGCCGCCAGCAAGGCCCGTTCGGCCGAGCGCAAATTGCCCGAGCCGTAATCAATCAACGCAATGGTTTGCATCAGGGCCAACAGCCTCGCGCGATCGTCACAACACGCCTTTGGTCGAGGCAATCCCGGTCAGCACCGGATCGCGCTCCACCGCTTGGCGCAGCGCGCGCGCCAGCGCCTTGAAGCAGGATTCCACGATGTGATGGGTATTCTCGCCATAGAGATTTTCGACATGCAGGCAGACGCCAGCATTCATCGCAAATGCGTGGAACCATTCCTTGAACAATTCGGTGTCCATGTCGCCAAGCTTTGGCCGCTCGAGCCGCACTTTCCAGATCAAATAAGGCCGATTGCATAGATCGACCGAGGCGCGCGTCAGCGTTTCGTCCATC
>DHHV01000027.1:737-2421 GCA_002403455.1 Hyphomonadaceae bacterium UBA4763
GCATGACCAAAGCGGCGCACGCCCTTAAAACCCGGCAGCGCCTTGGCGAAGGCTTGCCCCAGCGCAATCCCACAATCTTCAGTCGTGTGGTGCATGTCGATATGCAGATCGCCGGTCGCCGTCAGATCCAAGTCAAAGGCCGCATGTCGGCTGAGCGAGTCCAGCATATGGTCCAGAAATCCGATCCCCGTGGCGATCGTGGATTGGCCGGTCCCGTCCACGTTCAGCGTCGCGCGAATGCTGGTCTCTTTGGTGATCCGCTCGATACTGGCTTGGCGCGTCATGGTTTGTCCCAGTTTCATAATTGGCTGAAAAAGCGCCATTTTTATGCTGAAATTTAACGAAATCGTGAAGCCCGCGCGCTATCTCTTCTTCACAACCCGAAGCTTGTGTGCATCTATGGCTAGCGCGACTTCTCGATCAATCCCGTATAACCGGTCCTTGAGGGGCCGTTTCACCCTGTTGATTGCGGGGACCATTGGCCTTTTTGCGGTAGCTCTGATCCTTGTCAATTGCGTTCTTGCTATAAACGCGGCCGAGCAAGCGATCCGCCGCGAAGCTGCATCGATTGCCAACGCACTGCATTCCGCCGATTATTTTGCCGCACCAAGCAAATCGTCGAACCAAGCTTTGCTTAAAGCCTTTCGCAACGAGCGTGGATTAATCCAAGCCGCTTATGCGCCCAGCATCGTGCCAATGTCTGCCGACAGCATTCAATCGATTCATCGGATGCCGGAAACGCTGGAAATATTAGTCAAAGTTGGCGACGAGCGCGGTCCGCGCTTTTTGGCGCTGACCTTTGATCGAGCCCATACGCGGGCTCTGGTTTGGCCAAATGTGTGGCCTATTCTGGTCGTCGCTGTTCTGTTGATGGCGATGACCATCCCGATCGCCGACATGTCGATCCGCAACACCACCAATTCGATTCGCCATCTCACCGATTTTGCCTGGGACGCCAGCGCGCGGCGCCTGTCAGCCCGGATTGACCTTAAGACCGGTGATGAGCTTGAATCCCTTGCCAACGCCTTTAACCGCATGTTGCGCCGGCTCGACGCCTCGATGAAGCGCATGCAGCATTTGGCGTTCGTTGACGGCGCGACCGAATTGCCCAATCGCGAGCGCTTTTTAACCGAAATCCGCGCCGCCGCTGAGCAGCTCGAGCGGTCACAAGGCGCCTTCGCCATCATGTTGCTTGATCTCGACCGGTTCGGGCGCGTCAATGAAACCCTTGGTCATGAGCGCGCCGATGAATTGCTCGGCCTTGTCGCCCAGCGCCTCGCCAGCGCCGTGCGCGCCGGCGACCGCGTCATCGACCCGACCCGCGCCGAGTCCAACCCGACCTTGGTTGCGCGCATCGCCGCCGACGAGTTTGGCCTATTGATCCCCTTGCGCAATGACGCGTCTGAATCAGGGCGCCTCGCCCAACTGGTCATTGCCGCGTTGCGCCAGCCCTTCATGCTGCATGGCCAAACCCTGGTGGTCGGCGCCAGCGCGGGCGTCGCGGTCATGCCGACCGACGCCGCCAACCCCCAGACCGCCTTGCGCGCCGCCCAATTGGCGCTGCATTACGCCAAGCAAGAAGGCGGCGGCCGCATTCGCTTTTACACCGCCGAAATGGGCAAAAAAGCCCAAGCTCGCATGTCGATCGAGACCGAATTGCGGCTCGGCATTGAGCGCGGCGAAA
>DHHV01000027.1:2742-3190 GCA_002403455.1 Hyphomonadaceae bacterium UBA4763
CGGCATTGAGCGCGGCGAAATCATCGCCCATTTCCAACCGAAAGTGGACCTCGCCAAGGGCCATGTCATCGGCGCCGAGGCTTTGGCGCGCTGGCGCCGCTCCACCGGCGAGATCGTCATGCCGGGCGCCTTTATCGAAGTTGCGGAAGAGACCGGCTTGATCGCCCAGATCGGCGAATCGGTTCTGCGCGACGCCTGCAAATGGGCGGCGGCGATTTCCGCCAGCGGGCGTCCCTTACGCGTCGCCGTCAATGTCTCGGCCGTGCAATTCACCGACGAGCGCTTCATCCAGCGCGTCTTGAAGATCGTCGAGGAAGCCAAGCTCAATCACGGTTTGCTCGAATTGGAAATCACCGAATCGGTCGCCATGAGCGATCCGGATCGCGTCGCCGAGATGATCGAGCCGTTGCGGGCGCGCGGCGTGCGCTTTGCCATCGATGATTTCGGC
>DHHV01000027.1:3503-4757 GCA_002403455.1 Hyphomonadaceae bacterium UBA4763
TTTGCCATCGATGATTTCGGCACCGGTTTTTCGAGCCTTGCCGCCTTAACCCGTTTGCCCTTTGACACGTTCAAAATCGATCGGCAATTCGTCAAAGGCCTCGGCGAAGATCGTCACGCGCCCGTGCTGATTGAAACCATTTTGGCGATGGCGACCAGCCTCGATTACGAGACCGTCGCCGAAGGCGTCGAAACGCTTGACCAGGCCGCCTTTTTGCGCCGCCGCGGCTGCAATGTCGCGCAAGGCTATTTGTTCGGCAGACCGGAGGCGCCGGAAGGCTTCCTCGCCAATCTGCAAGAACACAGCGCGAATTTCGGCGCCATGCTGCAAACCGCTCAGAAAAGCGCGGTCGCGTAATCGGCTTTACCGGCTACCCGATCAGCGCAGCAAGCCGCGCATCACTTGGCTGGCTTCGACCGGATCAACCTGGCCCGGGAAACGCTGCGACAAAGTCGTCAGACATTTGCCGAGGTCTTTCAGTCGATGCGCGTCCAGCTGGATGAGCACGTCATGGGCCGCCGCGCGCAAACCCTCGCCGGTCAGCTTTTTCGGCAGACATGCACGCAACAAATCGGCGTCCGCCCGCTCGCGTTCCGCAAGATCGAGCCGGCCGTTTTCTTCATGCTGCAGCGCTGCATTCTGGCGATCGGCGATCAATTGCGCCACGATCCCGGCCTCTTCGTCCGAAGAGCATTGCCGCGTTGCATGATGCTGCGCATCGCGATCGCGATCATTGATGGCGCATAGCGCCATGCGCAAAACACATGCTTGACCTGCGTCCTTCGCGCCTTGCGCGTCAGTCAACGCCGCCTGCAGCCGGTTGCGAATGGGCGTGTCGCGATGGGGCGGATGACTGCGCGCCGTAGGCGCCTGATGAGATGGCGAAGTCACGCCTTGATGTCCCTTACTTGCGGGAGGCGCGAAGCAGGCGAATTTTCGCCCATTGCCTCCGAATCCCGACAGTGATCAATATATTATTTGCGCATTGATTTGCCAATGAAACGTTCGTCGCTACCAACTTGACGCCTTGGTCAATGCGCCTTACCCCGCCGCCGCGCGCCTATCTGCTTGGCGCCGACGCAATTTTCGACGGAGCCCTTTATGCCGCATCCCTTGGATGTGCAAGCGCAACAAAAGCAGGCGGTGCTGGTGCTCGCCGATGGCTCGGTTTTTTATGGCGAAGGGGCAGGCGCAACCGGTCACGCCGTGGCGGAATTGTGCTTCAACACCGCCATGACCGGCTATCAGGAGATC
>DHHV01000105.1 GCA_002403455.1 Hyphomonadaceae bacterium UBA4763
AAGAGGATTGGAGCGAGTTCTAAGCTATTGAAGAACTTCCTTGCGTCGCAAAAAGCGCCGGCCCTCCGGCGCGTTTTGTTTTGGCGAGGCTTATGCTAGCACCCGCGGGGCGGAGCGTGGCGCCGGGCTCGATGAGGTAAGCGGGTCAACGGACGCTGCGCAAAGCGGGGAGGGTCGCATGAAATTCTTGTTCAAACTGGTGTTTTGGCTGCTGCTGATCGCTTTGGTCGCGGCGGGCGTCGCGTTTTTGATTTATCGCACCCCGGACATCGCGCGCGAAGAGTTGGCGGCGCAATATATGACGGCGGCGCAGCGCTTTGAGCGCTTATCGACCGGCGCCGAGATGCGCATCGAGGAGCGCAATTGCGGCGAGGAGGCGCCCAGCCTGTTGCTGGTGCATGGCTCCAACGCCTCGCTCGAGACCTGGGATGCGGTGACGGATCGCTTGGCGGCGCAGTTTTGCGTCGTGCGCGTGGATTTGCGCGGGCATGGGCTGACCGGCCGCGTGGCGGGCGATGATTACACGGCGGCCGCAATGGCGGCGGATCTGGAGGCGCTGCGCGAAATGCTCGCCATCCCGCGCTGGATCGTGGTCGGTCATTCAATGGGCGGGCGCGTTGCGGCGAGCTATGCATTGGCGCATCCGCAAGCAACGGCCGGGCTGGTTCTGGTCGCGGCGGCCGGCGCGCCAAACGCGGACGCCATCGCAGCGGCGGGACTGACGCTCGATCCGCGTGGGGCGCCGCCGGAAGCGCCCGCAACGCCGCGCTCGACGCCCTTGGCCTTTCGACTGGCGCAATTGCCGGGGGTTAATCGGCTGATCGAATATGTGACGCCGCGCGATCTCATCGCCGGCGGCTTGCGCGCCTCGATGACCGATCAAAGCCTGATCACCGAGGCGATGATTGATCGCTATTGGCGGATGCTGCGGATGACGGGGAGCCGCGCCGCAACGCGCATTCGTTTCTCGACGCCGGAAACCCCGCTCGCGCCGCAGAATTTGAGCGGCTTCACCGCGCCGGTGGCGATCATCTGGGGCGAGGCCGACCGCGTCGTGTCGCCGCGCGGGGCGTTCCGTTATCAGGCGGTATGGCCGGAAGCGGCTTTCCACCTTTATGAAGGGATCGGCCATATTCCGCAGGAAGAAGCCCCCGACCGCTTTGTGACGGATTTGTCGGCCTTTGTGGCGCGGGTCTATGACCCGGGCGTGATCGAGCGGGATTTGCCGCCGCTGTGACCCTTGTCGCAGGCGCTTTCGGCGCGCATCTTTGGCGAGTGGCGCAAATCAGCGCCGACAGGACATGCGCAGATGAATGAATTTCTGGCGGAAGCGGAATTGCGCTATGGCGACGCCGATTTCCAGATCCTCAAGCCCGGTAAATTCGTGCGCTGCGCGGTGACCGGCGCGCCGATTCCGCTCGATGCGCTGCGCTATTGGAATGTCGATCGGCAGGAAGCCTATAAGGACGCCCAGACCGCGTTTGATCGCTGGAAGGCGCTGAATGATGCGTAAGGCGGGCGTCGGGCGCGCGATCGGATGGGCGCTGGCGCTTGCGGCTTGCGCCGGCGCGCCGGTGACCAGCGCCGATCCGGTGCCGCCAATGGAGCCAGCTGCCGCCCCTTCGCCCGTTCCGGCCCCTGCGGAGAAAGCCGCGCTTGATTTACATTGCGCCGGCGCGTTGATCCAGGGCGGTATCGCTCTGTGCCGCACCGCGCCCGCCGCCACCCTTTGGATCGATGGCAAAGAGGCGACGAAAGCCGACCAAACCGGTCTGGCGGTGATCGGCTTTGACCGCGATTCCAATGCGATGGTGCAGGTAGAGGCGCGCCTTGGCGGCGTCGTCGCCACGCAAGAATTGCGCATCGCGCCGCAGAGCTATCGCGTGCAGCGCGTTGACGGCCTTCCGCCGCAGACGGTGACCCCGACCGAGCCGGCCGTGCTGAAAAAGATCGAGCGTGACAGCGCCGCCAAGGCCAAGGCTTTTGCCTCGCAAGCGGCCATAGACGGATTTTTAGACGGCTTTGCCTGGCCGGTCGAGGGGCGCGTCACCGGCCCGTTTGGCGCGCAGCGCATTTTGAATGGCGAGCCGCGCAGCCCGCATTATGGCGTTGATCTGGCGCTGCCGACCGGCTCCCCGATCCGCGCGCCCGCCAGCGGCCTGGTTGTGTTGGCGCAGGCCGACATGCATTTCGAGGGCGGACTGGTGCTGATCGATCACGGTCAGGGCCTTGTCTCGATGTATCTGCATATGAGCCGGATCGATGTGGCGGCCGGCCAAGAGGTCGCGCAAGGCCAAAGCCTCGGCGCCGTCGGCGCGAGCGGGCGCGCGACGGGGCCGCATTTGTGCTGGCGCATGCGCTGGCGCGGTCGACATCTCGACCCCAGTCTGGCGATCGACGGCTTGGCGCGCGCCAAAACCGAGTTGGGACTTTGAGCGAAGCCGGGCTGGCCGGGCCCTATCGGGCGTTGGTGGTGGGCGCGCGCGGGGCGATCGGCGGGGCGTTTATCGAAGCGCTGGCGGCCGATCCCGATTGCGCCGACGTGATCGGCTGGTCGCGGGGACCTACACCCGCTGCGAACGCCGCCAAGGTCACCATGCGTGACGGGGTCGAGCTGACCAATGAGGCGAGCGTCGCGGCGGCGGCGGCTGAATTGCCGACCGAGCTCGATTTGGTGCTGGTGGCGAGCGGGGCGCTGCATGGCGCCGGCATCCAGCCGGAAAAGTCCTATCGCGCGCTCGAGGCGGCCAATATGGCGGCGATCTTTGCCGCCAATGCCATCGGGCCGGCTTTGGTCGCCAAGCACAGCCTAGGCCGGCTGCCGCGCGGGCGGCGCAGCGTCTGGGCGGCGTTGTCAGCCCGGGTCGGCTCGATCGGCGATAATCGCCTCGGCGGCTGGCATAGCTATCGCGCCTCGAAAGCGGCGCTGAACATGATGCTGCGGTGCTGGGCGATCGAGTTGGCGCGCACCGCGCCGCAGGCGGTCCTTGTGGGCTTGCATCCCGGCACGGTGGCAAGCGCGTTGTCCGCCCCCTTTCAAGGCAATGTCGCGGCCGAAAAGCTGTTTACGCCGGCGCAATCGGCGCGGTTTTTGCTCGATGCGCTGGCGGCGCGCGCGCCGGCCGATAGCGGCGGGGTGTTCGATTGGGCGGGGACGCCCATCGCGCCATGATTGACAGGCCGCCCGCTTATGCTCAAGGGAGCGCCATGCCGGATGGCGCTTCCGCTCCCGTTGAGTCCACTCCA
>DHHV01000041.1:0-663 GCA_002403455.1 Hyphomonadaceae bacterium UBA4763
AGACCCGCGAACGGCTCGGCCGGCGCGGCGGCGGCAAGGCCGCATTGCGCGAGCGCCCGCGTAAAAAACCGCGAATAGAGCAAATGCAACACGGCGTGCTCAATGCCGCCAACATATTGATCAACCGGCATCCAGGCGGCGGCTTTGGCTGGATCGAACGGCAGGCGCTGATTTTTGGAATCGCAAAAGCGCAGAAAATACCAAGAGGAATCGACAAACGTGTCGAGCGTATCGGTCTCGCGCTGCGCAGGTCCGCCGCATTTGGGGCAGGCAACTTGTTTCCAATTCGGGTGGCGCGCCAAGGGATTGCCGGAGCCGGCGATCTCGACGTCATCGGGCAACAAGACGGGAAGGTCTTGTTCCGGCACGCCGACCGGACCGCAAGACGAGCAATGAATGATCGGGATCGGGCAGCCCCAATAACGCTGGCGCGACACGCCCCAATCGCGCAGCCGCCAGGTGGTGGCGCCAGTTCCGGCGTGCAACGCTTCGAGGCGCGCGATCGCTGCGGTTTTGCCGGCCTCGACATCGAGACCATCCAGGAAGCGCGACCGGAACAATCGCCCCGGTCCGACATAGGCCTCATCGCCTATGGCGAAGTGGTCGGGGTCGTGGCCGTCGGGCAGCACGACGGGCAGAACCGGCAGACCATATTTGCGGGCG
>DHHV01000041.1:975-6044 GCA_002403455.1 Hyphomonadaceae bacterium UBA4763
GGCAGACCATATTTGCGGGCGAAATCAAGATCGCGCTGGTCATGCGCCGGGCAGCCGAAAATCGCGCCCGTGCCATAGCCCATCAGCACGAAATTGGCGGCATAGACCGGCAATTCCCACTCAGGATCAAAGGGATGGGCAACGCGCAAGCCGGTGTCGACGCCGAGCTTTTCGGCCTTTTCGATCGCTTCTTGCGCGGTGCCGAGCCGTTTGACCTCATCCTGCAGCGCCCGCAAGGCCGGGTTGTGCGGGGCGAGCGCCAGAGCGAGCGGGTGATCGGGGGCGATGGCGACGAAGCTCGCCCCAAACAAGGTGTCGGGGCGGGTCGTGAACACCTCAATGCCGGCGGTGGGGGCGTGCGCGGTGATTGCAGCGGCGCTGGTCGGGGTGAAGGCAAAGCGCAATTGCGCGCCTTGGCTTTTGCCGATCCAATTGGTCTGCATCAGCCGGACTTTGTCGGGCCAGCGGTCAAGACCTTGCAAAGCGGCGAGCAGGTCCTCGGCAAAAGCGGTGACTTTGAAGAACCATTGCTCGAGCTCGCGGGTTTCAACCAGCGCGCCGGAACGCCAGCCGCGCCCATCGACGACCTGTTCATTGGCGAGCACGGTCTGGTCGACCGGGTCCCAATTGACCTTGGCTTTGCGCCGGTAAGCGAGGCCATTTTCCCAGAATTTCAGGAAGATATATTGCTGGTGGCGGTAATACTCAGGCGAACAGGTGGCGATCTCGCGGTCCCAGTCGATGGCAAGGCCGAGCAATTCGAGCTGGCCTTTCATCACCGCAATATTGTCATAGGTCCAGGCGGCTGGGTGGGTCTTGCGCTCGATCGCGGCGTTTTCGGCCGGCAGGCCAAAAGCGTCCCAGCCCATCGGGTGCAGAACCCGGTAGCCGCGGGCGCGTTTGTAGCGGGCGACGACGTCGCCCATGGTGTAATTGCGCGAATGGCCGACATGGATGCGGCCCGAGGGGTAGGGAAACATCTCGAGCGCGTAATATTTCGGGCGCCCGTCGCTGTCGTCGTCTTCGGTCTGGTGTAGTCCCGCTTCCTGCCAAAGTTTACGCCATTTCGGCTCGACTTCGCGATGATTATAGCGTGACACGATCCGTCCTGATGAAGGGGGCGAAGAGATTATTGATCAATGCTGGCCAAGCGCAATTCGCGGGCGCGGGCGAGAATCGCGTTCTCCAATTGCACGGTGGTGGCGGGGTCGACCGGCGCATCGGTCCAGACGCCGCCGGCATTGACCTGTTTGAACAAGGCGACATTGATCCCGTCGGCGCGCAATTTGGTGTCGAGGATCAAGACGTTGAGCTTGAAGCGCTCATTCGGCTGCGACGGCTCGGCGTACCAATCGGAGATGATCACGCCGCCAAACGGATCGACGCTGTCGAGCGGCATGAAGCTGACAACATCGAGCGCGGCGCGCCATAACAGCGCGTTGACGCCAATGCCGGAATCGCCATTGGCGGCGAGGCTCGGCCGGCCGGTGATCGCGCCAAGGGCTTGGACATTATAGGCGCGGGCGCCGCCGCCGGTGGGCAAGGAATCGCCGTTGAAATGCCAGCGGAAGCCGAGGGTGAGCTGGTGGGTTTCGAAATCGCCGTCGACCTCGTCCGTCTGGGCGGGCGAGACCAGGAACGGCGCGCCATTGCGCGGCTCGAAGTCGAAATCATCGACCCGGCGCCAGCGATAGCCCAATTCGGCCGAGAATTTCGGGGTGAACAGATAGCTCGCGCCCAGGACGAAAATCCGGGTGAAATTGGTGTCGGAATCGTCAAAGCCGTTCAGCGGGACCGGATTGGGGCCGAGCGAGAACAAATTGGCGGCGTTGGCGCGCAGGCGCGTGACGCCAAACCCGCCGCCGATATAGGGCTGCAGGCGGCCTTCGTCGTTGAAATCCTTGATGTTGAGCAATTCGAGCGCCAAGGCCTGGATGTCGCCGGTCGCCTCGAACACCGTGCCGGGCGGCAGCCCTTCCCCGTCGGGCAGAACGACGCGGCTGTCGCCCAGCGCCAAATCGGCGAAGGAATTGTGCACGCGCGCTTCGAACCGCAGCCCGGTAAGGGTGCGATAGCCAAAACCGAGGCCGTAGATCAGGGAATCGTCCGTCGCGGCGGTGCCGTCGAGGCTGCCAAGGATATTGGGCGCGTCGATATCGACGACGCCGTCAAAGCCAAATCCGACATCGGCGCGAGCGTAAAAACCGCTCGACCAGCCTTGGGCGGCGGCGGGGCCAGCGAGCGCCAAGCAGGAAACGCCTGCAAGGGCGGTAAAAATTACGGATTTCGTCATGCCGATCCCTGCCTGTCGGTTACGCAATGCTGCTCTTAGGGCTTGCGGGCCCTTCTCGCCCTCATCGATAAACACTCCCTCCACGCAATGCAACAGAGCCGTAGCGCCCACAATCGGACCGTGACAGAAGTCACACATGGAAAAGCGGCGACAGGAAGCAGGAGGCGGGCACATGCGGATCGGCATCGGGGCGCTGGCGTCGCTGGCTGGCGTCGCGCCGGCGGCGGCGATCGAGCTGGACATTGCGCCGGAGGCGGAGCTGACCCTGCTGGGCGTTGCGCAGGCGCGTGACGGGGCGCGGGTGCTGGGCGGGCTCGACGCCAGGGTCGGGGCGGAGGTCAGCGCGCTGGCGCAAAACGGGGTAAGGGTTGGTCTGCGGGGCGTTGGCGCGCTGCAGGTCGATGGCCGCGACCGGATCGGGTTTGGCCGGCTGGCCGGCCAATGCCCCGTGGCGTTCGCGGCTTGCGCCAGCGCCGATGCCGGTTTTGGCGCGCAAAACGTGCGCAGCCCCGCGACGGGGTTTTTCGCGGGCGGGGATTTGGACGCGCCGAGCGCGCTGATCGGGGCCGAACGGGCCTATGGCTTTGTTGAATTTGGCTGGGGCGAGGTGAGCTTTGGCCGCGATATCGGCATTGCCGAGCGTTTTGCGAGCGGCGGGCCGCCAGCATTGGCGCGCGGGCTCGGCAATGCCGTGTCGGTGGATGTCGATGGGCTGGCCGTCGTCAAGACGATCGCTGATCCCTCTGGGGTGTCGGCCAAGATCACCTATGTGACGCCGCGGATCTTGGGGCTGCGGCTTGGCGCCTCGCTTACCCCTCGCGCGCGGGCCGACAGCGTCGATGCGGCCAATCCGGAGAACGGCGCCGACCGGCCGGTCAGTTTTCAGCCCAATTGGGTGGGCGAGTTCGGCGCCTCGTTCGCGCGGCGGCTGGGGACGGGACCGCGCCTCAGCGCCAGCGCGGCGGTGACCCATGCGGCCGATGGCGGGGCGATCGCGGCGTTTGACGGCTGGACGCAGGCAAGCTTTGGCGCGCAAATCGCCTGGTCGGCCGTGGAGATCGGCGGCTCGGCGCTGTGGTCGGATAATGGCTGGGCGCCAAGCGGGCGGCAAACCTGGAGCGCCGAAGCCGGCTTTGCCTGGACGCCGAAGGACTGGCGCTTGCGCGTTGGCGGCGGCTGGACCGAGGATCAGCTGGCTGGGGTAAGCGGCGGGGAGGCCAATGCCAGCCTGACGCGGGCGATCGGCAAACATCTGGAGATGGGTCTTGGTTTAAGCTTTCGCACGCGCCGCGTGTTTGAAACCGTCAATGGCGGGCTCGATCGTGACCAAGAATCCTCAGTCACGGGACTTCTCGAAATCCGGCGCAAAGTTTAGCGTTTTTTTAGGAGCATTGGTCCCCAAATACTGATAGTTGAACATCGTCTACGATAGGTTTTGATGCGCCTCGAGCTTTCCATCGCTGCTGGTTTGGCCGTCCTGTGGGGCGGCGCGGCGGCGCATGCGCAAGCGGGCTCGCTCGCCTCGCCCTATATCTCCGGCGAGCGGCCGCGCGAGGCGGGCGAAGACTGGCGCCTGCGCTTTACGCCAAGCGCGCCGGCCGCCGACGGGGCCAATCAATGGCTGGCGCCGGAAGGGCAAAATTCCTCGCGGGCGAGCTTTTTATTCGGGTCGAAAGTCGGCGTGACCCTGCAGCGCGAGGAATTCGCGCCGGTGCTGCTCTTGCCGCGCGAGCCGCGCCCCACCGAAGAAGTCTCGGCCGGCGCGTTCTGGCAGATCACCCCACGCTTTCGGGTCGGCGGGGAAATCAGCTTTTCGGCCCGCGACGGCAAGGACAAGGCGATCTCGCCGCTGGAAAACCCGCAATCGGCCCGGGTGCAGGGCTCGTTCCGGTTTTAGGGGGCTTAGCCGCCGAGGGCGCGTCGGATCGCGGTGATCAACCCGCCGAGCGCGGCGCGCGCGCCGGGATTGGCGGCGACAAAGGCCGCGACGGCCCCCAGAGAGAGGATGAGCCCGACGCCGAGGATCGCGCCCATTGGCGAGGGCTTCTCTGGTTCTTGCGTTGGCTGGTTTTCGGTTGCGGGCGTGGCTGGCGCTTTTGCAGTGGCGGCGCGGGGTTCGGTGGGGACGCCCGCGTCGCTCGCGTCCTTCTGTTGCCCGTCGTCGGCGGACCCCTCTGATCGCGCCAAAACTTGCCGCACAATGTCGCGCTGCTGTTCCGGCGACAGGGCTTCCAAGCCGCCCGTGATGCCGCTCGCTTTCAGCGCTGCGTCCAGTTGGGCGCGGGCTTGGTCATTGGCGAGAATTGCCTCGATCGCCGCGTCTGCAGGTTCGGCACGTCGAACCCCGCCGAACCTTCCGGCCAATCGGCCATGCAATTGACGCATGTCGGGATCCATCGGGCGCCCGTCGCGATGGAACGCGTCGAGAATTGCATAACACGCTGACAGATGCATCCGCTCACGCGTTTCGTCGCCGCGTTGATTGAAAATCCGAGCCAAATTGTAGTGTGACACCGACAGATCGCGCGCGGCTTGTGCGTCGACGGGGCTGGCCTTGAGCAGGCGCTGAAGCGTTTCGTGACAATCCTCATAAGATTGAAAAGCGCGGTCGGCATCGCCGGGCGCGCCGCGCCGGAGATAGAAATCGCCGAGCCTGTTCAACGACACCGACAGATCGCGCGCGGCTTGTGCGTCGTCGGGGCTGGCCTTGAGCAGGCGCTGTTTGATGTCGCGGCTGTCCTCATAAGATTTTAGGGCGCGGTCGGCATCGCCGGGC
>DHHV01000128.1 GCA_002403455.1 Hyphomonadaceae bacterium UBA4763
TTGGGCGGCTCTGTTGACCAGCCCCGCCGTCGAATTGGCGATGGCGGTCTCCAATTTGGCGAATTGCGCCACCAGATCGGCGCGCGTGGCGATCCCGGTCCGCGCCAGCGGCGCGAGCGCCGCGACATGTCGATCGCCGGGCAGCAACGCGCCCAGCGGCGTCAGCATTGTTTCAAACGGTTGGCCGCTCTCGGCCAATTCTTCGGTTTTGGCGAGCGCGAGCGCCGCCGCGCCCGCCACGCGCGCCGACAACGCGTCCGGCGCCTCGCCAATGGGGAACGCGTCGACTTGGCGTTGAATATCCGCAAATTCAGCCGCGATGGCGGCGACTTCGGCCTTGGTCGCGCTGTCGCTTTCGACCCGCGCGGTCGCGCTGCGCAAGTTCTCTATGCCGATTTCCATGGCGGACAGCCGTTCGTTCAGGCTTTCCAACGCGGCGCGATCGCCTTGCGCCGCTTCGGCGAGCGCCAGCCGCGCTGTCACCCCGGCAAGGTCTTGTTCGAGCCCCTGAATTTGCGTCTCCGCTTGGGTCTGGGCGGAGCGGATCGCCTCCATTTGCGCGGCGCGCGCGGTCGCGTCCGCCGCCGGCTGAGCCGCAAAAATCGGCGACAGCGCGATTGCGCCGGCCGCGCCGGCAAGACTTGCCAAGAGCCCGGTGATCAGATGACCGATCAGGCTGGGGGCGGATTTGACCGACGCCGTCGGCGGATCATCCGCCCGGGCCGCAAGGGCTTGGCTGGATTGGACTTCATCGGTCACAGGCTACCCGTCCCCTCTCACGCCACACGCCCCCATCATGTAAGCCGAGCGGCGAAAAATCACAAGCAAAGCGTGCATAAAGCCGCCATCAAGGCGTCTTCGCGTGGCTGGGCGGCAACGCCGAGAGCGCGCCAAGGCAGCGCGCTGATCGGGGCGGCGACGGCCGGGCTCAAAGCGACAGCGGCGATGCCTGTCAGCGCCGGTGCGAGATGAGCGGCGATCGTTAATTCGCTGAAAATCTTGGCGGCGCGCGGTGAATGAAACAGCGCCCCCTCTATTTCCCCCGCCGCAAACAGCACCATGACGTTCGGATCGAATGCGTTCTGCGCGATAGCTGCATACACCAAAATGCTTTTGATTTCAACCCCAGATTGCGACAGCGCCGCCGTCAGATCCCCGGCAATGTCGCTCCCGCGAATATGACCGATCGCCCCGCGCGTCGGCGACCAGTCGCGCGCGATCAGGTCCGCCAGCGCGCCGACATCGCCATCAGCGCTCACAACGCGCGTAAATCCTGCGACTTGCGCTGCCCGCGCGGTCGCATCGCCCACCGCAAATACCGGCAAATCGCGCCAAGAGCGGCAATCGCCGAGCGCGCGCACGCCATTGGCGCTGGAAAAAGCGAGCGCCGCGCAGTCAGCCAAGACCGAGCGATCGAAATCGGCCTGCGGCGCGATCCGCAACATCGGCGCCAGCACGGGCGCAAAGCCGCGATTGACCAAAATCTCTGCGCTGCGCGCATTGTCGGGCGCGGTGCGCGTCACCAAAACCCTCTTTGGGCTCATTCGAACAGAACGGCGCCGGCCTCAGCGCGCAATTGCGCGCCAAGCGCGCGGCCAAGCTCGGTCGCGCTCGCAACATCCGCCGCCGCCGCGTCTTCCCGCCGCCAGGTCTTTGCCCCATCCGGGGTCAATATTTCGGCCAACAGCCGCAATTGCCCGCCCGCCAAGGTCGACACGCACCCGATCGGGGTCCGGCACGACCCATCGAGCGCTTCCAGCAAGGCCCTCTCCGCCGCGATCGCCACCGCGCTGTCCGCATGCGCGATCAACGCCAGCGCCGCAAAGGCGCGCTCATCGCCGCGTCGGCAAGTAAAAGCCAGCGAGCCCTGGCCCGGCGCCGGCGGCATGATCTGCGGATCGACCAGACGGCCCGGCTCGATGACGCGCCCAAGCCTTCCAAGCCCCGCCGCCGCCAAAAAGGTCGCATGCGCCTTTCCTT
The DNA here is from genome assembly GCA_002403455.1 of Hyphomonadaceae bacterium UBA4763. Taxonomy (GTDB): domain Bacteria; phylum Pseudomonadota; class Alphaproteobacteria; order Caulobacterales; family Aquidulcibacteraceae; genus UBA4763. The sequence goes on from DHHV01000128.1 coordinate 1,981, forward strand.
CGGACAGCCGCGCCAGCCGCGTATCGACATTGCCGCGCAGCAGAACGGCGTGCAAATCCGGGCGCGCCCGCAGCGCCTGCGCCTGCCGGCGCAGCGAGGCGGTGCCGATCACCGCGCCCGGCGGCAAATCGGCCAAACTTTCGCCAAACGGGCTCATCAGCACATCGCGCGGGTCGGCGCGTCTTGGGACCGGGCCGAGCATGATCGCGTCGGGCAGCGCCGTCGGCACGTCTTTCAGCGAATGCACGCCGATGTCGATCCGCCCTTCGATCAGCGCTTCATCCAATTCCTTGGTGAACAGCCCCTTGCCGCCGGCTTCGGACAAAGCGCGGTCGCGCACGACGTCGCCGGTCGTCGTGATCGGCGTCAGCGGCAGCGTTTCCTCGATCGCCTCGGGCAAAATCCCAAGCGCGGCGGCCAAATCGGCGCGAATGCCGCGCGTTTGCGCCAGCGACAAGGGCGAGCCGCGCGCGCCGATCCGCAAAGGGTGTTCAGGCGAAATCGCCATCGGCATCCGTTTATACTTTCTGAAAGGGCGTCTTGGACAAAAAAATCGAGGATTGTTCTTGCACCGGAAAACCGCCATCTGCCCATGGGCAGATTGCCGCAGCCGCCGCCTGGCGCTCGACCTAGGAGATTTTCATTTCTTCGCCTATGCAGCATAAAACGGGCGCTGGTCGCGTCGTGGTTTTGGGGATTGAATCGAGCTGCGATGAAACCGCGGCCGCCGTCATCGCCTGGGACGGAACCCGCGCCGAGGTGCTCGGCGATGTCATTTTGTCGCAGACCGAGGCGCATGCCGCTTTTGGCGGGGTTGTCCCGGAAATCGCCGCGCGCGCCCATGTCGAAGCGCTCGATCAGGTCGTCGCGGCGGCGCTGCGCGCGGCTGATTTGCCGCTCAGCGGCTGCGATGCGGTGGCGGCGACCGCCGGTCCTGGCTTGATCGGCGGGGTGATGGCGGGGCTTTTGACCGGTAAAGCCTTGGCTTTTGGGGCGGAGCGCCCGTTTTTTCCGATTAATCACCTGGAGGGGCATGCGCTGTCTCCCCTCTTGGACACAGAAGCCGGGCTCGATTTTCCTTATTTATTGTTGCTAGCGTCTGGCGGACATTGTCAGATCCTCTTGGTCAAAGGACTTGGTCTTTACCGTCGCCTTGGCGCCACCATTGATGACGCGGCCGGCGAAGCCTTTGATAAGGTCGCCAAAGTGCTTGAGCTTGGCTTTCCTGGCGGCCCGGCGGTGGAACGTCTCGCCGCCAACGGCGATCCTGATCGGTTTGACCTGCCAAAACCCTTGCTGAACCGCCCCGGCCTTGATTTTTCATTTGCCGGCCTCAAGACCGCCGTGTTGCGCGCTGCGCAAACCGGGCTTGACCCGCAAGCCAAAGCCGACCTTGCCGCCGGTTTTCAAGCCGCGATTGCGGCGATTTTCGCCGATCGCGCCCGCAAAGCCTTGCAGGCTTGCGCCGCGTCTTTTGGCGCAACGCCTCGTTTCGTGATCGCCGGCGGCGTCGCCGCTAATTTGACCATTCGGTCAAAATTGCAAGCCGTCTGCGCGGCGGCCGGCGCCCGCTTCTTCGCCCCGCCTTTGCGGTTTTGCACCGACAACGCCGCGATGATTGCGCTGGCCGGGGCGATGCGTTTCAGAGCCGGGATCGCGCCCGATGAGGACGCGCCCGCCCGGCCGCGCTGGCCGCTCGATGGAGCGAGTGAAGCACATCAGGGCGAATTCACTTGGGGTCGAAAAGGCGCCAAAGCTTGACCAAAACGCGCTCGACAAAGCCCGTTTTGTGCGCTTAGAGCACTGAAATTGGCGGTTAACTGACCGATTTTCGACCGCTTTGGGCGCGATTTTGGCGGTTAATATGCGCCTTGTTGCGCGTTTTTTCGCCGTTCCACGCCATTGAAAAGAGCATGATATGCGCATTGCGATGATCGGAACAGGGTATGTCGGCCTCGTTTCGGGCGCTTGTTTTGCCGATTTTGGCCATGTCGTGACCTGTATCGACAAGGATTTGAGCAAGATTGAGCGCCTAAAGAGCGGCGAAATCCCAATTTTTGAGCCCGGTTTGGACCAATTGGTGGCCCAAAATGTGCGCGAACAGCGCCTTTTTTTCACCGGCGACGCCGCCGAAGCGGTTCGCGACGCCGAAGCAGTATTCATCGCCGTCGGAACGCCGTCACGGCGCGGTGATGGCCACGCTGATCTTTCTTATGTCTATGCTGCGGCAAGAGAAATCGCCGCGATGATTGACGGCTTTACCGTCATTGTCACGAAGTCGACTGTGCCCGTCGGCACGGGCGATGAAGTTGAACGCATTGTCCGCGATGTTCGACCTGACGCCGACTTTGCAGTTGTCTCCAACCCTGAATTCTTGCGCGAAGGCGCGGCGATCGAAGATTTCAAACGCCCGGACCGCGTTGTCGTCGGCACGACCGATCCACGCGCGCAAGACGTCATGCGGGCGCTTTACCGTCCCTTAGAAGTCAATAATACGCCGATCCTGTTTACCTCGCGGCGAACCTCAGAACTGATCAAATATGCCGGCAATGCGTTTTTGGCGATGAAGATCACCTTTATCAACGAAATGGCGGATTTGTCTGAAAAAGTCGGCGCCGATGTTTTAGAGGTGGCGCGCGGCATCGGCTTGGACAGTCGCATCGGCGCCAAATTCTTGAATCCAGGTCCCGGTTATGGCGGTTCCTGCTTTCCGAAAGACACACTGGCTTTGGTGCGCACCGCCGAGAATTATGGCGCGCCAGTGCGGTTAATTGAGACAACTGTTGCTATCAATGACTCCCGCAAAAAGGGACTTGCGGCGCGCGTCCAAGCCGCGATGGGCGGCGCTGTCGCCGGCAAGACGATTGCTGTGCTTGGCCTTACGTTTAAGCCAAATACAGACGACATGCGCGATGCGCCGTCGCTTGATCTCGTGCCAGGGCTACAAGCCATGGGTGCCAATATTCGCGCCTTTGATCCTGAGGGATCGCAAGAAGCGTCTAAATTACTCGACAACGTCGTCTATGCGACGAACCCGTATGAGTGTGCAACGGGGGCTGACGCCTTGGTCGTCGTTACCGAATGGGATCAATTCCGCGGCCTCGACTTGACGCGTATCAAACAAGCGATGACGGGTGATGTGCTAGTCGACTTTCGCAATATTTACCGGCGCGCCACCGCGCAAGTCGCCGGCTTTCGCTATACAGGCATTGGGCGCGGTTAGTCTTCCTCAGCGCGCCGTTTTAAAGAACCAATCGACCATCAAATCATATTGGGGGCGGTTCGGAACGGCCCGCACGGCGCTATCCGGCGCAAACAGCATGAGCTGATCGGTTTTTGGATCGTAAGCTTGCCATTCGGGTCCGCCTGCGCAGGACGGCGCGCCAGTTTTCGCAAAACTCGCCCAACAGGACGAAATCATCGTTGAGAATTGCCGGTCTTGTTCGGATAATACGGCACCAATATTCGCAAGCGCGCTAAGATTCGCTCCAAGCAATTTATCCCAGGTCTGAAAAATAAACGGTATTTCGCTGCCATGCGATGCGCCGGGGACGGAGCCACGCCGCCGCTCCAAAATATAGGTGAAATGGTAGAGATAAGTGGGCGCCTGTTTTGCCTGCGCTTGCGCCATCCAAACCGCGGGCGTACCAAAAAACGCATCGCCCAGCGCGCGCCGCGCAAACTCCTCCTGGCTAATATCTCCATATAGGCTGCGCAATTCCTGATTGCGCTCGCCGCCAAGCGCATTGGCCGCGTCGCCCGTCACCCCAAGCGCCAGCAAGACGCTGGCCTCATGGTCATTCCAGCCAAGCATCAGCGGCACATTCTGGGCGCGGCCGTCGGCAAAGGCGCGCCAGGGCGCTTCCGTGACCGCGCGACCGTCCACAAATGGCCCAAAACCGGCGCCGCGCAGCGGCCCTTGAGAGTCAAGCAGGGCCTGGGTGGTCAAAGCGCGTAACTCGCCGGCGCTCGCCTCAGCAGAAAGACCGGCGGCTTGGGCAAGCAATAGACCTTGTTGTTCTTGAAAAGCCAAGCGCGTTGGTTGCTGCAAACCACCGCCGGATTGAATAATCGCGCGGTGAAACAGGCCTTTTGTCTTTGTTGAGGCCATCAAATAAATGCTGCTGGCGCCGCCAGCCGATTCGCCAAATAATGTCACATTGCTTTTATCACCGCCAAAGGCGGTGATATTGCGCTGCACCCATTCCAACGCGGCGATCTGGTCCAAAAAGCCGTAATTGCCGAGCGGGTCCTCAGGTCCGGCCTCTTTTGTCAAGGCCGGATGGGCAAAGTAACCTAGCGGTCCCAGCCGATAATTGGCGGTAACGACCACCAATCCTTGCTTGGCCAACGCGCCGCCGTCATAAATCGGAAACACCGCCGAGCCGATCTGGTGCGCGCCGCCATGGATCCACAGCATGACGGGCAGATCGCGCGCACCTTCCGGTGCCCAAATATTCAATTGCAGACAATCTTCACTCTGAACGCTGGCGCGACCGCCGCCGCCGCCATCGGTGCGGTCAGGTTGCGGGCAGGCGGGGCCATAGGCCTCGGCGGCGCGCACCCCTTCCCAGGCAAGCGCCGCTTGCGGCGCGCGCCAGCGTAACGGGCCAATAGGAGGCGCCGCAAATGGAATATTGCGAAAGACAAGTACGCCGTTTTCGACAATTCCGCGAAGATGTCCGCTCTCCACTTGAGCTTCAGGCGCTTGGGCAAACGCCGCGCCACCGAAAAATGAGGAGAAGAGCACGAACGCAACTGCGAAAAGCCTTTTCATCTGCATTCCTCCACCTTGATTGATCGATTGATATTTTGGCGTGTCTTTCGTCGGCGCGATTGCGTCGAGATTCTTATAGCAGCTGCGATTTGATACGCGATATTCGCGCGATTTCCGTCGTTGACGATCAGCCAAGATTGTCGACATTTTAGGGCTTTGGCAATCGGCTGTTCGTTCCATGATGCGCGCCAAACGCCGACGGGCCAAGCCAAAAAAAGGAGGCGGTGATGACGCAGCACATTGGCCAGCGATCAGTTGGGCAATTTCTCGCAACGCGTCGCAGCGTTCTCGGCGTCGCAGCGGCTATTTCGGCATGCGCGAACCTGCCAAAACCTCCGCCTGATGCCGACTTTGAGGGCGTTGAAACGCCGAGCGAGTCGGTTCAGCTATCGATGGCGAGCGCCGATGGGACGGTGCGATTCCTGGCGCGGCTGTGCCGCTTTCCGGCCTTTCAGCGCGCCTGGATTTGGGTGCTGGCGATGACGCCGACGGCATTGTACACCTTTGTTGACCATCAAGCAGCCGATCCTGCCCCGGCAAGCCCGGTGGATGATCGCGCCGCGCGCTATCAAGATGGTCGGCCGTTTTTGCAATTTGACCGCGACGGACCAGCGGCGGCGCCGAACGCGGCCAGGCTAACAGGTGAAGCGCCGGCGAGGCGCGGCGCCCACGGGCGCTATGGCGCGGGGTCCGAGCGGCTTGTTTTTACGGCGAAATTCGCGCCCTTGCGCGCCCGGGCGGGCCTGTTGCCGGGTCGCAGCGAAGCGTTCGGCGAGGTTGAGCTTGAATTAAAAACGCCGCACGGTGAATTTATCGCGGCTGGACTTGGGCAATTTCATGAGCAGCGGCAGACCGATCCGCGCTTTGTCACGCCATTTGCTTATGCATCGCTGTGGGCGCGCACGGCGTCGGGGACGCTGTTGCTGACGCCGCAGGGCGAGGGCGGCTTTATCGCAACCGATGCCGGCCGTCGGGATTTTACCCGGGTCGATTTGGCGGGGCCAACGAGCCAAATACGGGCGCTCAATCTGCGCGCAGCGGATGGAGCCTTGATGAGCGGCAGCATTGACGTTGTGCAACGTTTTACCTTGCCGGTCTTTGGCCGAGACTGGCGGGGCGCTTTTGTTGATGCGACTCTCGACGGCGCGGACTTTCGCGGCCTTTTGAACGACTGGCGTGCGGCAGAGGTTCCCTACCGCCTGTAGTCGCCGCGGCGTTTCGTCGCGATCACTTCGCGCCCCGCTCCGACACCATATTGTCGACAATGCAGCAGTCCTGTGTAAGCCTCTCGCGGTATTGATAGCAAAAGCACACAAAACAGCCCGCCTGCGTCGACGGATTTTTCAATTGCGCCGCAAAACACGGTGTCAGTTTTCCGCACGGGTCACAACAAAGGGAGAGAAAAATGGCCGAAAGCGCGCCCACATTCCGACTCACGCGGCGTATGGCGCTGGCGGCGGGGGCGGGATTGCTGTCGCCGGCGCTTTTCGGTTGCGCCCACGCCCAACATGGACGGCCGCAAAGTCAAGCCGATCGCTTGCGCGCGGCGTTTCACTATGCGTTTCCGATTTTTGAGTTTGCTCGCACCGGTTGGGTCGCCGCCGCGCCAAATCCGCGCCGTCCCGCGCATCGCTTCAATCAATTGGTTCATCGCCGGGTGCTGGCGACGCCGGAAGATCGCAACATTACCACGCCGAATAATGACACCGTCTATTCTTCGGTGCGGTTTGATTTAAGCAACGGGCCGGCATTGATTGAACTGCCCAGCGTTCGCGACCGGTATTTTTCGTCGGTGTACCTCGATCATTACACCGATCATTTTGCTTATATCGGCACGCGCGCGACGAAAGGCGAGGGCGGCGTGTTTTTGCTCGCCGGTCCCAGCTGGAACGACGCCGCCAAAGCGGGCGCGCAATTGATCAAAGCGCCAACCAATGATGTGTGGATGCTGGCGCGGGTGTTGGTGACGGGGCCGGAGGATTTGCCGACTGCTACCGCCATTCAGGACCGGATCAAGATCTTATCGGCGCCTGAACCGAAATTGCCGACGATCGCGCCGACGCGCGCGCAAGACTGCGCCAATCTGTTGGCGGTGGTGAATGAGTGGCTGGGGCGCAGTCCGTTGGCCGAGCCGGTGGGCCGGCGCGCTGGCGGCTTTGGCGATTTGGGCATTCGCCCCGGCGATGTGGCGGCCTGGACGTCGCTGACGCCGCAATTACAAGCCGATTGGCAGGCAATGGCGGCTGCCGAGCTCGCAATCATGGCGCAAGGCGGGGTTTTACAAAGCGATGTGGTGAACAATTGGCGCTATCCCGCCGACGGGATCGGCGCGCCGGGCGCGCGGGACGACATTCGCGCCACGGTGGCGCTGGTCGGCTTTGGCGCGATGGAGCGGGTCGAAGCCTCCTATGTACGGGCGCAAAGCGATGATCGGGGCGAGACGTTCGCGGGCGATCGGCGCTATCGCTTGATGGTGCCGGCCGATGTGCCCGCTGACGCATTTTGGTCGCTGTCGATGTATGAGATTGATGCGGACGGGCGGTTGTTCTTTGCGGAAAACGCCATCGCTCGGTATTCCTTGGGCGATCGCACGCCGGGATTGGTGCGAGCGGCCAATGGCGCGGTCCTGGTGATCATGCAAAGCGATCCCCCAGCCGAAGGCGCGGGCAATTGGTTGCCGACGCCGCGAGGACCCTTCGCGATCCTGTTCCGGCTTTACATTCCTCAGACGCGCTTTTTGCGCGGCGAATGGCGATTGCCCGCCGTTGAGCGGTTGGCGGCCTAAGCGGGTCGAGTGGCAGTCCGCTTCGTCCTGTGGCTCGCGCGTTATGCGTTAAGTCATTGAAATTTAGAAAGAGACGGAGATGATCTGGCGACGGGCGGGGTGTTGCCGATCGCACCGGCGACTAAGCTGCGCCTAAAATGCAACGCGTTTTCGCGACCTGCGCCCAGCACGACAAAAGGCTTTGACGCAGGGTAAATCTTGCGTCAGATTGTCGACAATCCGAATAACGGAAAAATGATAATCGGGAGGAAGCAACATGAAACACCGCAATTTCTGGGCGGGCGCGTCCATCTTGTGCCTGACGGCGCTGACCGCGACGGCCTGGGCGCAGCAAGGCCCGCCGCAAACGGGATCGCAGCGGAGTGCGACACAACCCGCCGATGACGACCTCGTCTCCGACGAGATTGTGGTCAACGCGCGCAAGCGGGCCGAATCGCAAGCCGAGGCGCCGGTGTCGGTGTCGGTGCTGACGGCGGGCGCGCTGCAGGATTTCGTCATCGAAGACACCGACGATATCTTGCGACAGGCGCCGGGACTGACCTTGGTCAATGCCGGTCCGGCTTTTACCAATGAAATCTCAATCCGCGGTCAAGGCGGCGGCCGGGTCGGCTTTTCCGAGGCGGCGACCGGGATCTACCGGGACGGTCATTATATCGCTGGCGGTGGTTTTGGCGGGCGCAGCTTGTCGACGCTCGATCTCTATGACGTTCAAAACGTTGAAATTCTGCGCGGACCGCAAGGCGCATTGTTTGGCCGCAATGCCGTCGGCGGGGCGATCAATGTCGTGACGCGTCGGCCGACCGATGAATGGGGCTTCTCGGGCGAATTTGGCTTTGACAATTTCGAGCGGTTGCAATTGCGCGGGACCGTTAATGCGCCGCTGACAGATACGCTGGCGCTGCGGGTCGGCGGCTTTTTCATCGATCAAAATGACGGGTTTATCACCCAATTGTCGACCGGCGACGTTATTGACCAGCGCGGCGATAACGGTCTGCGCGCTCAGCTGCAATTTTCGCCCTCGGACCGCACAAACTTGCGCCTGATTTTTGAGTTTCGCGATTCCTTTGACCCGAGCTTTTCGACTTTGGGTTTTCGGCCGTTTCGCGCCGCGATCCCGGGCCCTTTGGGCGGGTCGGTGCTCGATCCCGAACAATTTGTGCGCAATTTAGATACGATCAGCCGCGTCGATATCCAAGAATATCAGGGCTTTGCCGAGTTTACGCACGAATTCCCGTGGGCGGTGCTGGAATTGCGCGCCAGCACGAAATTCCGCGACGGGATCCGGTCCGGCGATGATTTGGACCATTTTTTGGGCTTCCAAGGGGTTTCGTCGAGCTTCCCGCCAACCCCGCCCAATCCGCAGCCGATCAATCTGGTCGTGGTGCAGTCGGAAGACTTTGAACGGGCGGGCGGCGAGATATTGTTGCGCTCGCTCGATGACAATGGCAGCCCGATCCATTGGTTATTTGGGGCCGAATACCAGTTCAACAGCTCGTCGGTGATCACCGACACCACCGGTTTTGCCGGTAATTTCGCTGGATTGCGGGCGCAATTGCGCACCGACAGCTCGAATGAAACGCTGAATTCATGGTCGGTCTATGGGTCGTTTGAATATGACTTTACGGATCGCTTGTCGGTCGGCATCGAAACGCGCGTGCAAGGCGACAGCAAGGATTTCTTCTTCTTCCGCGTCGCCAATGCGCCGGCCTCCTTGTCGCCGCCGATCACCATCCCGGACGAGGACCAGAGCTTTGTCCGCGTCACGCCGGCTTTTACGACGCGATTCTCGCTTACCGAAGACGTGTCGGTGTTCGGACGGGTGGCGACGGGCTTTCGCCCCGGCGGGTTTAACCTCGGCATTCCGCCGGACTTGCCGGTCGCGGATGCGGAAGACTTGTTGTTTTATGGGCCAGAATACGGCGTCTCGGCCGAGTTTGGCGTGAAGGCGAGTCTGTTTGACGGGCTGATCTATTTTGAAGGCGCGATTTTCAATCAGCGAACCTTCAATGTGCAGATTGTCACCCAACCTTCGGCGACCAACACAACCTTCATTCTACAAAATGGCGGCGATTCCAATATTTGGGGGGTCGAATTACAGGCCAATACGCGCTTCAACCTGCTGGGCGGCACGATGACGATCGGGCTCGGCGCGTCGACCAATCAAGGTCAGTTCCTCAGCGGCACCGAAGCGCTGATAAATGGCGCCGTGGTCGATCTGAGCGGCAACCGCATCAATCGCACCCGCGACTTCATTGGGCAGGCCAATTTTGTCTATCGGCGGCGTCTGTTTGGGCCGTTGGATTGGTTCGTGACAGGGAATTTCCAAACCCAGCAAGGCGGATTTGAAGACGCGACCAATACCGACAATTTCGAGAGTTTCGAAGTGTTCGATTTTAGGGCCGGATTGAATACCGAGCACTGGAATTTGTCGTTCTTTGTGCAGAACGCCACAAACCAGATTTATCGGATCCAGGAATTGTCGGCGAACGATTTCCTGAACACGCCGCGCAGTTATGGCTTACGTCTCTCCTTCAATTATTGATAGTCAAGGCAATATTTTTATTCTCCCTCCTTGAGGCGGCCAATGGTCGCCTCTTTTTTTGCGCGATGACGTCGGCAGAACATAGCTTGAGGCAACGCCTGGCGAATTGCGCGCTTCAAGGTAATCCAAGCGGACGAAGATGCGTTAGAATCTTGTTTTTGCGCATTTTCTTTGCGCGAACCGGTTCTCACTCCGCTTGAAAATGCTCTATTTCTGGTCACGGACGATGCGCGACATCGTGAAATCGAACAGTTTTTCGATGGCGTCGCGGGCGCGATTGGCGTTGCCCGCGTCGATCGCGTCGGCAAGGCGGGTCCAACAGGCGGCATTGCGCACGCGATCGCGCTGGGTTGGAAAGCCGGCCGTCTGGAAGGCTTCATGACCAAAGGTGATCGAGCGAACGATCTGCACGGTGCGCGGGGTGTCGGCGATGGTGATGAGGCCCTGAATGGCGCGGCGCACTTGCCGGGCGAAGGCCTCAGTATCGGCGCCGGCGGTGGCGAGCGCTTCGAGCTTGCGCGCTTCACCGATGAAATCGGCTTTGGCGGGGCTGTTCGGGGCTTGCGCGGCCTGCTGGGCCATCAGCCCGGCCAAAGCGCGGCGGATCAAGAACACCTCATAGAATTGGGCGTCATTGACGGTGGCGACGCGCGCGCCGCGCATCGGTTCGATCACCACCATGCCTTGGCTTTCCAAGATGCGCAGCGCCTCGCGCACCGGCGCGCGCGAGCAGCCAAAAGCGCGGGCGAGCTCTTGCTCGCGCAAGGGCGCGCCGGGGGCGTAGCGGCCGCGCTCGATGTCGCGCGAGGTGGCGCGCGCAATGCCAAGCGCTGAGACCCGCGCATCGGGCGTGCGGAGTTTGACGACTTTTGGATCGGGCTTTGGCGCGCCGTCGGGTTGATCTTGCGTGGGGGAGGCTATGCCAGAAGTCATTGATCGCCAGGGGTTTGGGGGAGGGGCGGACGCAGGCGATACAAGCCTTGCACCCGCGTTGCGTAAAACAGGGAGCCATCGCCGAACGGGGTCAATGTCAACCCAAAATTGCGAGGCAAACCCGACAGATGCGTGAGTTCGACGCCATCGGCGGCGCGCAACCAGCGCGCGGTCTCGGTCCGGTGGGTCGGCGCGCCGAGCCGATCAATTGGCGCCTCGCCAATGTCGCTGGCGACCAGCACGCGGTTGGCTCGATCGCCCATCAGCGTCACGAAGGACCCGGTCCGCAAGGGGCGGCGCCAGACGGCGCGCAATTGCCCGCCGGCAAGCTCGAGCGCAGCGAGGCCGCCATAGGCTTCGGCCGAATAGAGCCGGCCGTTGATCGCATCGGTCGATACTTTCGACGGCATGAATGACCATAGCTGGCCAAGATCGGCGAAGGGCGCGATGCGATAGACGTCGCGCGCATCGGCTTGCGCAATGACGGTGACGCGCATCGGCGCGGCCGTCGGCAACGCATTGTTCTGCACCGCGACGTAATCGCCAAAGCCGACGACGGCGGTGCCGGGGGTTTCCGCGCCGTCGCGATAGGCGACCGGCCCCCAGGCGGGGTCTAAGGTCAATCGGCGGCCGTCATAGATCATCCGATGAACGGCGTTGGCGCCGGCCAGATAGACATATTCCCTGCCGGCAAAGCGCGTGCTGCTGACACGGCCGCCGATCAATTCGGGCGCAACGCCCTCCCAGATGATCGACAGGTCGCTCGGATCGATCAGCGCCAAAGCCGAGGCGGGCAAGCCATCCACACCGCATTCGATGAAAGCGCGAAAGCCTTGCACCGGGCAATCAGGCTGGCGGTGATGGGATTTGGCAAGGATCATGCCGTCGGAGAGGACGATAAAGCCGTTATAGGTGCTGTGAAGGAGGCCATTCGGGGCGGGGAGGTCGCGCAGCGCCAGCACCGCACCGCTCTCGGGATCAAGTTTGGCGAGCCGCGCGGCATAGGCAACGAACACCGCCCCTGAGGCGTGCACGCCCAGCCCGCCGGGATAATTCCACAAACCGGGGTCGTCGCGCATCGGTAAATCCACGCGCCAAACTTCGCGCATGGTCTCTGGGTCGAAGCGGCTGATCGCCGGACCGCGCACGCCGGGCGCTTCGGCGATGACGCCGTGCAGGGCAAAGCCGCGACCTTGCGCGTCGAACGCCGCTGCCCATAGGCCGGGCATCGTGGGGATTGTCGCGATTGGCTCTTCGCCTCGCGTCGAAAAACGCGGCGCCACGCCGTCGAACAGGCTGGTGCGGGAGGATTGCGCATGCTCAAACGCGCCGATGGCGGGGGCCCAATCGCGTGGATCGCGATTCTGGGTCGGCGTGCTGGCGCAGGCGCCGAGCGCCAGCAGCGGCGCGGTGTGGATCAGGTTCCGACGGGTCCAGTCAGCCATGGGGTGGCCTGATTTCAAGGGTTTCGTAGGGCTCCAAGGTGGCGATGGCGGCGATCGGATCGGGCTCGCGCCAGGCGAACAGGCGCACGATAATCCGGTCGCGCTCGACATCGATTAAGGTAAAGCCGTTTTTCTCCAGCACCGGCCCATTTTGGTCGAGCGACATGCCGGCCGGGGCTTGCGGCAACGTGCCGCGCGCAAAAGTCGGCCAGCCGGCGCCGGAGGTTGAAATGGGCCCCGACAAAACTGTTCGCACCGGATTGGCCGAGAGGTCGAGATCGCCGCTTTGGCGCATCGCGCCCCAGCCGATGGCGTGCAAATCGCCGGACAACATCAGCGCAGCGCGCTGTTTTTGGGCGGAGAGAGCTTGGACAAGGCGCTGGTGCTGGGCATGCCAGCCGCGCTGCCAGAAGAATTTGGCGCGCTGATTGGTCAGGCGCAGATTGGCGTCGGCGGCGCCATGCGTGCTGACCACGACGTCGCCATCGCCGGGAGCGGCGACAACATCCGGATACCATTCACGCCATTTGCCGGCCGACCAGCCCATCGGATGCGAGGGGATATGGGCGAAATGGCGGGTGTCCTCGGTGCGCGTGCGGGCGAGCAGCCAGGCTTCGACCTCGGGCGGGACCAGGCCGGCATGATCGCCCTTCAGGGTCAAATAGCCGCCGCAATCATAAAGCGCCGCTTCAAACAATTTGCCAAAACGGAGGCTGCCGAAACAAGTCGAGACGGCGCCCTCGCTGAAATCAACGCCGGACAGGCCGACGGGGCGGGTCGGATCGGGCAGAAATTCGGGGTAATAGAGCCGCTGCAGCGCATTGGCGGCGCGAATCTGGAAATCATCGGGCGGAAAGGTGACGAAATCGGCGGTGGCGTCGTCGTTTTCGAAATAATCATGGTCGTCGCGGACAAAAAAGCTGGGGGTCGAGCGCAGGCGCACGCCGTAAAGCTCGGCGATCTGCGGGTCAGCAAGCCGCTTCAACAGGTCTTCATTGGCGCCGCCAATGACGCTTTGCACGCGATCGAAATACCCGAACCGGTCATAGGCCTCGCGGGACAAGCGTCGGATCTCGGCATTGGGATGTTCGAGCCAGGCGCGCTGGTCCCAATAAATATGGTCGCCATTGGCGATGACGGCGTCAGGCGCGAAAGACAGCCCGCGATCGAGCAGCATTTGGCGAATGGCCAAGGGGCGGAAGGCTTCGATCCCGCGCACGCTCTTGGCGCCTTCCAGGCCGCCGGCGCAAGTGAAGGACAACAGCCGAAAGCGTTGGACCTCGGCATCGGGGGCAGGGAAGGTGCGCAGCGGCCATGGATCACAAAGGGCGCGGCGGCCCTCTTTCAACTCCAGGCGATAGGTCTGCGCCGGAGCGAGGCCATCGATCTGGAAGCGCCAAAAGCGACCCTCAACGTCGCTGCGCGCGGCTTTGGCCGGAGCGTCATCGACCAGCAGGCGAACATTTTCGGTCGGACGGGAGAGCGAAATCTTGATCCGAAAGGCGCTGGCGGAGACGGTCGGCGCGATATGGCGCACCACGCCTGGCGACCAATCGGCGGTGCGCGCCAAAGGGATCAGCAAGGGTGAGAGTGCAGCGGCGCTGGCCGCTCCGGCGATGACGCTGCGGCGATCGGGGGCGGTCATTTCGCGATCGCTTCGCGGCGGCGAAGTCCTTTTTGCGCCATTCGCCATTGCAGCATGTCAAAGCGGTCTTGGCCGAAGAACGGCTCGCCCTCAAAGACCATCAGCGGCACGCCCCAATGGCCGGCCGCATCCAATTGGCGCTGATTGTCTTGGATCGCGTCTTCGTAAGGGGCTGGGTTCGCGGCGATCGCCGCATCCAGCGCATCTAGGTCAAGCCCGGCGCGGGCGGCGGCGTCGTGCAAATGCGCGCCCTCGGTCCAATTGGCGATTGCAGGCGACCACAAAACCTTACTGACCTCGTGGAGGAAGGCAAGGCCCTGGCCCTGTTCGGCGGCGGCTTGGCCAAGCCGCGTCAGCCGGTGGATATAGGGTTGTTCAGCCAAATAATGGCCCGTTTGCGGGTCGGAGGCGACCGGATCAGGGCGCGGCCAAGCGAGCTCCATCCCCAAATATTCGGCCGATCGGACCATGTCGCGGATGAAATAGCTGACCCAATGCGGGTGGCGGCTTTCGATGAATTCGGGCGCGCGAATGGCGGTCGGGTAAACGACCCGCACCTCGCAGGCGACGTCAAACGCGCGCTCAAAGGCGATCAGGCGCGGCGTCACCAAATACGAATAAGGCGAGCGGAACGACCAATAAAGCTGAAACTTCAGAGTCATTTTTTCGCCTCCTTGCGCTCGAAGACATCGTCCGCGCCCAGCAAAGCGGCGTAGCCGCCCGCGCGCAGAAACCCGCGCGCTTTGGCGTCCTTCTCAAAGCGCTCGAGCCAGAAGGCGGCGGCGGCGACCAGGATCAATTGGTGATGACGCGGCAGGCCCGGATAGCCGAAATCGCGCGGCCCGAGCCGAGGATTGGCTTCGCCGCCAAAGGTGAAATGGTTGGCGCCCTCCAAGATCAGCAAATATTGATCGACATTATTGGTGCGATCGAAGGGAATGCGGCGGGCCGGCGCGTCGAAATCGCCATTCGGCGCATCGTCTTTCGTTCCGGTCAAATGGAAGATCGGCAAGAGCATGTCGGTGAACGCCGTTTCTGCATCGCCATAGCCGGCGCGCGGCGGCGAGGGACTGAGCGCAAAGGCGCCGAGGAGGTTCGGCAAGGCCAAACCTTGTCCAAAGCCGGAGACCATTTGGCCGGCGATGATTTGCGTCGTGATCGCGCCGAAGGAATGGCCAGCAATCCCCATACGTGCGGCGTCGATGCGCCCCAAAAGCGCGCCAGGGGCTTGCGCCAACCGCGCGGCGGCATAGCCGACGTCTTCAAAGCGCGGCAGGCCGGCTTTGGGATCGCGGGCGGCGGCGGAGATCTGTTGCGGATCGGTGCGGAAGGCGTCGCGGTCGCTGCCGGCATGCTGCAAATGGAGCGAGGCGATGCCGTGGCTCGCCAAATGCTGGCCATAGATCGCGCCGCTGCCGCGCGTGCCGCCGCCGCCATGCGAATAGATCACCACCGGAGCGTTGGTCTTTTGGGCGGGCAAATAAGCGCGCCAGGGGATAACGCGGTCGTTGCGGGCGGCGTTGACCCAGACGTCTTCGAGTTGTTCCACCGCAAAGGCGCCGGGGAGCGCGTAAGGGTGGCTGATCCCGCCTTGCGGCGTGTCGGGCGGCGGCGCTTGTTCATTTGCGCCTTTTTGGGCGGCGCGGCGTTGGCGTAACCGTTCGCGCAAACGCTCACGCTGAGACGGCGTCGGTGAATTGGTCTGGGCGTTGCCGGTCGAGGCGCAGGCCGCTGTCAATAACCCCAAGAAGGCGGCGCCGGTGGCGATCGCTTGGCGACGCAGGGGATCGATCATGGCGGGCATTTGGGTTGGGTGGGCGCGTTGGTGGGATTTCAAGGCTAAACTCCTCCGCTGATCATGGGGTCGGCTAGGCTTGAGCCGCCGCGCCGCCGCTTTTATGTACGCTTTGCCCATCGGCTTTCCGGCGAAGGTAACGCGTATTGTCGACAATATGCAAGCCGATCGGGTTACACGATATGGCCGCCGGCGGTAGTGGGCTTCTATGCGCTTGCCAGCGGCGTCGATCGCCGCGAGAAACGAATAATCTTGGATTGTCGAGCTGTTTTCGTATGTCGCGCCCGATTTCTGACCCGCTGGCCGCATTTGGGCCGTTTGTGCTCGGCTTTGACCATGCCTGGGAATGGGCCGAGCGCGCGGCGCGCGCCCAAGACGGATTTCCGCCGTTCAATGTCGAAGCGATCGCCGATGGCTATCGCATCACTTTAGCGTTGGCGGGGTTTGAGCGCGAGGCTTTGTCGCTGACCATTCAGGGCCGCGAATTGGTCGTTGCGGGCGAGCGCGACGTGGACGAAGCGCCGCGAGCGTTCTTGCATCGCGGCATCGCCATGCGCCGCTTTCGGCGGGCGTTTTTGCTAGGTCCAGGCCTTGAAGTGGTGGGCGCGCGCTTTGCGCTGGGGCTGCTGGCGATTGATTTGCGACAAACCCCGCCAGAACCGCCAAAACGCATCGATATTGATCGATCGCCATGACGTATTGATGACAAAATTCGGATATCCATATGGTGGGACGAACGAAAGGAGGTCGCGAAATGACCAAGCTTGATGCTGGCGACGGCTCGACCGCTGCAGAACAGCCCAAACTCGTCTATGTGCGGCCGCAAAGCGCGCAATCGGTGATCGCGGAAAATGACATCGACCTGGAAAGCTTAGGCATCAAGCACATGCCAGGCCCGGATGACATTTGGTACAGCGTTCATGCGGGGAGCGACGGCGCCTGCCTTGCCATTCTGACCGAGCGCGCCGCCGCTTTCGCCGCCGCCGAAGCGCATGATTTTCTGCCCGTCAGCGTCCATTAGGAAAGAGTTGCGTCTGCCGCTTCGATGATCCGGTGCGGGTTCCAAACGCGATCGGCAAGGCTGCGCAAGGCGGCCTGACGCTGGGCGATGTCGGACGGGCTGAACCGATCGAACGGGCCGAGCCGGCCGCCGAGCCGCGCGGCCAATTCGCCCAGCTTGGCGTGATCGCGCCAGGGCCGATGGGTCAGACTGGCGGTGAGCAAGCTTGCTTCGGACAGCGCGTGGCGCTTGTCGACGAAAGATTGGTCGCGGGTTTCGCGGGCCAGCGCGCGCGGCAGCAAGGCCAGCGCGCCCAGCAAACGCCGGCTGTGCAGATAATCGGCGGTCGGCGCCCCCAAAGGCGCTGTGCGCGGATCGAGCGGCGGGATCATCTCGACCTCAAAGGCTTGCGCGCCGGTGCGCGCTTCGTAAAGCGGGTAGCGATCCACCCCCAACACATGCCAATCGACATAGGCATAAAGCCGGGCGAGCAGCGAATGCAGCTCAGATTTCTTGGCGGTTTCGAGCGACAAATCCGGCGAGACGGCAAAACTGGGCGCGAGCGCGCCGACTTGCGCTGCTAGGAAGAAGCTCAAGGTGCGGGCGTCCATGCCGCGCGCTTGGCGGGCGGTGTCGGCCATGGCGCGCTCGAGCGCGCGGGGCGTCAAAAGGCGCGGCGACCAGGCTTTGCGGGCGGCGAACACATCACAAAAGGCGATGCCGGTCGCCAATTTGCGCTCGATGACGTCGGGGGCGTCGGTTGGCTCAAGCGGGGCGAGCAGCACCCAGATTGCGCCGGGCAATCCGATCCGCCCAACAAAATAGAGCGCTTCGCGCCCGGCGGTGTAGCTGCGCGCCGCTTCGCGGATTTCGCGATAACGGGCGAGATAGAACACCAGATCGCGGCCCATCAGCTTGGCGAAATCGAGCTGGCCATCACCGAGGCTGGTGGCGGCGGCGTCGCGCATCAGCCCATAGAAGGTGCGAGCGGCTGCCGGGCTCGTCGCATCGCCTGCGGCGACTGAATAGCGGGCCTGCAAAACGGCGCGGATGGCGGCGATGTCCTCGTCCGGCCCCATCCGCTGCAATTTCAGCGTTTCGGTCCTGAATTGGTCATGGGCGATATTGCGTTCGTCCTCATCGTCAATGCGCGCCAGCAGAAAATGCTTGAACATGTCGGCGGGGCGCAGCGGCTGACCGCGATTGTTCATGGTCTCGAACATGCGAAAAGCCATGTCGTCGTCGGCGGCGGTGATCTCAACAAATGTGCCATGCGTGATCAGCCAGACCGCAAAGGCCGCCAAGGCGGATTCGCGCAGATCGGTCGGGAAATAATCATCGATATCGGCATAACGCTGCGCGATGGCGCGCTCCGCCGCCGTCGCATTCTGCTCGTCAAACGCGCCTTCAAGATAGAGATGGGCGAAAACCCGCCGATAGTCGTCGACCGCAAGGACGAAGCCGTCATTTTGCGCGTGAACGGGGCGGATCAGACGATCGAGCCGGTCCTGCATCTGGGTCGAAATGACGTGACGACGGGCCCAGATCAGCAAGAGCAGCAAGGTCGTCAGGCGCTGCTGGCCGTCAACGATGAAATCGACGTCGAACCGACGATGGGTGATGATCGGCCCGAGGAAATAGGGGCGGGATTCGTCGTGATCAGTCTGTTCGCGGCTGCGAAAGGCTTCGACCAAATCATCGATCAGCTTGCGAACGGGATCGGCGCCCCAGATATAATCGCGCTGATAGGCGTCGATCGAAAACGCCGATGCGGCGAACAGCTCCTCAATCGTCCGGGTTTTACTGGCAATCCCACGCATAACGCGGGCTTAACCGCTCGCGCGACGGGCGAAAAGGGCGATTTGGCCGCAGGTCTGCGAATTTAGCGCATCTTCAAGTTCATCAGACTTTGAGAAGATGCGCCTCATTTTTTTTTGCGCATTTTCTTGACGCGAACCGGTCCCCATTTCGCTTCAAAATGCTTTAGCTGGCGAGGCTTCGTTCATCCAGCCACACGTCGAGGTCATATTCGCGTAATTTGCGGTACAACGTGGAGCGGCCGATCCCGAGCCGGCGAGCGGCTTCGGACATTTGGCCGTGATAGGTCTCCAGCGCCAATTGAATGATGTCGCGCTCTAGATCCTGCAGCCGGCGGACATGGCCTTGCGCGTCGAGCGCAGCGATCCGGGTCAGATCAATCCCGCCGTGGGCGGGCGATGGCGCGGTCAGCGCGGGCGCGCTGTTGGCGCCCATATCGGCAGCGCGCAGATGCAGCAATTGCGGGAAATCCTCGGGTTGCAAATGCTCGCCATCGCACAAGACCACAGCGCGGAAGACGGCATTTTCGAGTTGGCGGACATTGCCGGGCCAATCAAAGGACAGCAACATGGTCATTGCCGCGCTGCTGGTCCCGAGGATTTGGCGGCCCTCTTCGGCATTGAAGCGCTTGATGAAATGCTCGACCAGCGCCGGGATGTCCTCTTTGCGGGCGCGCAAAGGCGGCGCCTCGATCGGGAAGACGTTGAGCCGGTAATAGAGGTCCTCGCGGAAGGCGCCGGTCGTAATCGCTTGGCTCAAGTCTTTATTGGTGGCCGAGACGATGCGGACGTCGACGCGCACCGGTCGGCGCGCGCCGACGGGATCAATCTCGCCCTCTTGCAGCGCGCGGAGCAATTTCACCTGCGCCTCTGGCGGCAATTCGCCGACTTCGTCGAGGAACAAGGTCCCGCCATTGGCTTCGACGAATTTGCCGGCATGGCGATCGACCGCGCCGGTAAAGGCGCCTTTTTCATGGCCAAACAAAATGCTCTCAACAAGGTTTTCGGGGAGCGCGCCACAATTGACCGTAACGAAGGGTCGGCCGGCGCGGTCGGATTCCCCTTGGATAGCGCGGGCGATCATTTCCTTGCCGACGCCGGATTCGCCCAGGATCAGCACCGGAATCGAGCTGGCGGCGGCGCGCTTGCCCATTCGGACGACATTGCGCATGGCGGGGGCGGTTGCGATCAGATCGGCGAAGGTGATCTCATTGGCGGCCTTTTTCTTCAGACGCGAGACCTCGCCGGTGAGTTCATTGACTTTCAGCGCGTTGCGCACCGAAACGATCAGGCGCTCGGGGCTGGCCGGTTTGACGAGGAAATCATTGGCGCCGGCTTGCATCGCCGCGACGACCGAATCGAGCCCGCCATGCGCGGTCAATACGATCACCGGCAAGGCCGGCTTTTGCGCGCGGATCGCCGCCAAGGCCTCCATGCCCGAAAAGCCCGGCATGACGAGATCGAGCAACACGAGATCGCAGGGCAAACCGCTCAACGCCGCCTCGACGCCGGTTTGGCCATCGCTGGCCAGCCGCGCATGGAAGCCGTGCCGCTCGATCGCCGCCTGCAGCAGACGGCGCTGGGTTGGATCGTCATCAATGATGAGAATGGTCTTGGCCATGAATAAGTCCTGCGCCGGCCGCCCCGCTGACGGCCATAAGCGGCGTTGTGCGGGCAACTCTATGGCCCAAGAGCTTTCAAATCGTCCTTAATTGGATCGCGAAAATCCGGTCTATTCTCGTTTTTGGCCGCGCGCGCCGGATTTCCGGTCGAAAATGCCGCGCCGTTAAGGCCGCCTTTACCGAACGCTCGGCAAAACTTGCCTAGAAAACGTCGGTTCGGAGCTTCGAGCCGGCGGTTCCAAGCGGGTTGTTGTCGCCGTGAACGAGGTCATACAAGCGATTATGCGGGCCGGGCCGCTGCGCCTCGCCATGGCCGGCGCCATTTTGGCGGCGGTGGTCGTCGCTTTGGGCGCGATCGTCATGCGGGTCGGCGAGCCCAGCAAATCGCTGCTCTATTCGGGCTTGTCGCTGACCGAAGCCGGCGAAATCGCCCAACGGCTCGACCAGGCCGGCGTCAGATACGAACTGCGCGGCGATGGCGGCGTCATTTTCGTTGAGCGCAGCAAATTGTTGCAGACGCGCTTATTGTTGGCGGGCGAGGGTCTGCCGACGCGCGGCTCGATCGGCTATGAATTGTTCGACCGCCAAGAAACGCTCGGCCAGACCTCCTTCGTGCAGAATTTGAACCGGGTGCGCGCGCTGGAAGGCGAATTGGCGCGGACCATTGCGACCATCAATGGCGTTGATCAGGCGCGCGTGCATTTGGTCTTGCCCGAGAGACGCTTGTTCGAACGCGACGGCGCGCAGCCAACCGCTTCGATCGTGCTGACGTTGGCCGGAGATGGGGCGACAGCCCAAGCCGCCGCGATCCGCCATTTGGTGGCGAGCGCCGTGCCTGGTCTCGCGCCGGAGCGGGTGACCATCGCCGATCAGCGCGGGCGCTTGCTCGCCTCGGGCGCCGATGGCGGCGAGAATGCGGCGCTGCAGGAAGGCGCCGAGGACCGGCGCGCCAAATTGGAAGACCGCTTGCGCGAGCAATTGACGGCGCTGGTTGAACAAGTTTCGGGGGCGGGCGCGGCGCGCGTCGATGTGGCCGCCGATCTCGACTTCAATCGGGTCCAGGAGAACAGCGTCATTTATGATCCAGATGGTCGGGTCGTGCGCTCGCAGCAAACTGTCGAAGACACCAATACGCGCCAGGACACCGAACAGCCGCAAGGCGTCACCGTTGGGGCCAATGTGCCGGACGCAGCGCCGGCGCAAGGCGGGGTAACGACCAATTCGACCGATCAGGGCGAACGCGTCGAAGAAACCATCAATTACGAAATCTCGACCACCAATCGGACTGAAGTGTTTGAAAGCGGGCGCATTCGACGGCTGTCGGTGGCGGTGGCGATCGACAATATCGCCCGCACAGCCGAGGACGGCACGGTCACCTATGAGCCGCGCACGGCGGAGGAATTGCAGCGCATCGAAGCCTTGGTGCGCACCGCCATGGGTTTTGACGCCGAACGGGGCGACGTGCTGCAGGTCGTCAATATCAACTTTGCGCGGCCGGAGATCGGCGAAGGCGCAAGCGCGGCGGCGCCGTCTTTGTTGGAGACCCTCGATATAGCGCGCTTGGCCGAAGTCGGGGCGTTGCTGATCGGCGCGCTGGCGTTGATTTTCTTTGTCCTGCGCCCGGTTATGGTCGGCGGCGGCAAAAAGGGCAAAGGCGGCAAGGGCGGCGGATTTATCGCCGGATCTTCCGGCGACGACATGATGAAGGGTCCGATTGCGTTGACCGACTCCTCGGGCGCGGTGGCGCTCGGCGGCGGCGCGGCGGCGGCGGCTTTGGGCGCGCCTACGGATGGCCTTGCCGCTGATATCGAAGAGCGCATGGCGGTCGCGCGGATTCAGGGCGAAGTCAAAGTCTCGTCATTGAAGAAAGTCGCCAATCTAATCGAGGCCCATCCGGAAGAATCCGTCGCGATCATTCGCGGATGGCTGAATGAATCGCGTGGGGCGGCATGACCCAATCAGCTTTAGCTCCAGCGCCGCAACCTCCCGTCGCCATGCAAATGGCGGCGGACGTTCAGGCGTCTATCGCCAAATTGAACGGCGCGGAGAAGGCGGCGATTATTCTGCTCGCTCTGGGCGACGAACAACATCGCATTTGGGCACAGTTGGACGACGAAGAGGTACGCGAGATTTCCTACGCGATGTCCAATCTCGGCGTCATCTCGGCGGCGATGGTCGAGCGGTTGATCGTCGATTTCGTCAACCGAATGTCGGCGACCGGCGCGCTGGTCGGCTCGTTCGAGGCGACGCAGCGTCTGTTGCAGAAATTTTTGCCGCCCGAAAAAGTCGACAGCCTGATGGAGGAAATCCGTGGTCCAGCTGGCCGGACGATGTGGGACAAATTGGGCAATGTGAACGAGATCGTTCTCGCCAACTTCCTGAAAAATGAATATCCGCAGACCGTCGCGGTGGTGTTGTCGAAAATAAAGCCAGATCACGCCGCCCGCGTGCTGGGCGCTTTACCCGATGATTTTGCACTCGAATGCGTGACGCGCATGCTGAGCATGGAGCCAGTGCAGCGCGAAATCCTCGACAAAATCGAGATGACCTTGCGCGCTGAGTT
Organism: Hyphomonadaceae bacterium UBA4763; assembly: GCA_002403455.1. Taxonomy (GTDB): domain Bacteria; phylum Pseudomonadota; class Alphaproteobacteria; order Caulobacterales; family Aquidulcibacteraceae; genus UBA4763. Next base: position 24,905 of record DHHV01000128.1, read on the forward strand.
CATGTCGAACCTCGCGCGCACCTCCAAACGCGACAGCCATGAGATGATGGCGGAGATTTTCAACAATTTCGACCGGCAGACCGAGGGGCGGTTCTTGGGCTCGTTGGAAGAGCGCAATCGCGAATCGGCCGACAAGATCCGTAGTCTGATGTTCGTGTTCGAGGACTTGAAAAAACTCGATCCGGGCGGGGCACAAACATTGCTGCGCGCCGTTCCGAAAGACCAATTGGCGCTAGCCCTCAAGGGGGCTTCGGAAACCCTGCGCGATCTGTTCATGGGCAACATGTCCGAGCGCGCCGCAAAAATTCTGCGTGAAGACATGGCGGCGATGGGGCCGGTCAAATTGAAAGATGTGGACGCTGCTCAGGCCGCTATGGTGCTTACAGCAAAAGATTTGGCGGCGCGTGGTGAAATAATCCTGGCCGAAGGTGGTCAGGACGAATTGATCTATTAAAGGTAAGATGATGACATCGGCAACGGCCCCGACGCCGCGTAAATTTAATTTTGATACCGTATTTGATACAAGTGGGCGCGTCACGCGCAACGGTCAAGGCGTCCGTTTGCATTACTTGCCCGAAGAGGTTGAGCAAATCCGTAAAAAGGCCTTTGAAGAGGGGCGCCAAGCGGAATTGGTCAAGGCCGAGCAATCCGCGGCCCAAGCGATCCAAGGACTGACTGCTCTATTGCAGGCGCTCGTGCCGGCCATTGACCGGGAAATCGCGCAAATCCAGCGCGAAAGCGCCGAAGCGATTTTGGCGGCGGCTCGCGCGATCGCTGGCGCAGCGCTGGACGCAATTCCTGAGCCCGCCATTCTTGCCGCCGTCGATGAGGCGCTGCGCACCTTGCGCGACACGCCTTTTCTCGCGCTTCGATTGGCGCCGGCGCAGAGCGATGCGCTGGGGCCGCGCATTCTGGCCGCCGCCGAGGGCGCCGGCTTTGCCGGTCGGGTGCGGATTGAGAGCGATCCGCGCGCGCGCGCCGGCGATTGGCGGCTCGAATGGACCGGCGGGGCAATCGCCTTTGACCGCGCTGAGGCCTTTGCGCGTATCCAAGACGCCGCGGAGCGCTCAATCGGCGCGGCCATGAACATCCCCAATGCGCCCGAACCTGCCGAGTTGACCCATGCCCAATGATATCGACTTTCCCGATTTCGGCAGCGCCGATGCTGGCCCCCGCATGGATGACCCCAGCGAAAAATCGGCGCGCGATCTCGCGCCAATGTTCGACGTGCCGGTCAACATCCAGGCCGTGCTCGGCAAAACCCATATCGAAGTGGCGCGCCTGATGCGGCTGAAACCAGGCGCCGTGCTCGAGCTCGACCGCAAGGTTGGCGAGGCGATCGACATCTATGTGAATAACCGTCTGGTGGCGCGGGGCGAGGTCGTGCTGGTCGATGACCGGCTCGGCGTCACCATGACCGAAATCGTGAAAGACGGCGATGCCCAATCTTAATGTGAACACAGCGAAAAAGGGAGGCCCCTCATGCGCGTTTTGATCGTTGGCGCCATGCGTGGACAATTGTCGAATGCGGCGAAAATCGCGCTCGATCGCGGCGCCAAGGTCTCGCAGGTTGATACGATCGCGCAGGCGACGGCGACCTTGCGCGCCGGCAAGGGCGCGGACCTGATCATGGTCGAGCTTGGGCTCGATATCGCTGCGCTGATCGCCGCCAATGAGGCCGAGCGGATCGTCGCTCCGGTGGTCGCCTGCGGCATTCCGGACGATCCGCGCGCCGCCGCCGCCGCCATCCGGGCCGGCGCGCGCGAATTTATCCCCTTGCCGCCCGATACGGCGCTGATTGCAGCGGTATTGGCGGCCGTTGCCGATGATGAGCGCCCGATGCTGGCCGAGGACCCGGCCATGCGCCGCGTCGCAGACCTTGCCCAGCAAGTGGCGGGATCGGAAGCCTCGATCCTGATCACCGGCGAATCCGGGGTCGGGAAAGAAGTGATGGCGCGCTTTGTGCACAAGAACTCGCGCCGCGCCGCCAAGCCGCTGATCTCGGTCAATTGCGCGGCGATCCCCGATAATCTGCTCGAGAGCGAATTGTTCGGGCATGAAAAGGGCGCCTTTACGGGCGCGATCGCTCGTCGAATTGGCAAATTCGAAGAGGCCGATGGCGGCAGCCTGTTGCTCGACGAGATTTCAGAGATGGACATCCGCCTGCAGGCCAAATTGCTGCGGGCGATTCAAGAGCGCGAGATCGACCGGGTCGGCGGCGCAAAACCGGTCAAAGTCGATATTCGCATCATCGCGACCTCGAACCGCGATCTGGCGCAGGCCGTGCGCGAGGGCAAATTCCGCGAGGATTTGCTCTATCGCTTGAATGTGTTGAACCTGCGCATCCCGCCTTTGCGCGAGCGACCGGTCGATATCGAGACCCTGGCCAATCATTTTGTCCGCAAATATGCGCAGATGAATGGCATGCCGACCCGCCCACTTGCAGCGGCGGCGCTGGCGGCGCTGAAAACAGCGGCATGGCCCGGCAATGTCCGCGAGCTCGAAAACACCATGCATCGGGCGGTGCTGCTGGCGAGCGGCGATACGATCGGCCCCGATGCGATCCGCGCCGCCGATGGGATGTCGCCAGCCTTGGCGGATGATCGGCCCGAAGCGGTGCGCCATGCCGCCGAGATCGCCCAAAACGCCGCGCAAGGCATGGTCGGGCGCACGGTCGCCGATGTCGAACAAGAGCTGATCTTGTCGACGCTCAGCCATTGCCTGGGCAACCGCACGCATGCCGCCGCCATCCTTGGCATTTCGATCCGCACCTTGCGCAACAAGCTGAAATTGTTCGCCGATTCCGGGGTCGACGTGCCGCCGCCCGGCGCTGACGCGCGCAGCGCCGCCTAAGAGGATCGATTGAGCCGATGACCGATCTGACCGCTCAGACTACGCCCGCTTCGGGCCTCGATTGGAAAGGGATCGGTACGGCGATCCTGCGCGGCGAGATCGGCTTGGCGGTTTTGGTGATCGGCATCCTGGTGATGCTGATCTTGCCGGTGCCGACCTTTTTGTTGGACGGGCTGCTGGCGATTTCGATCACCAGTTCGGTGCTGGTGTTGATGACGGCCTTGCTGATCCGCAAGCCGTTGGAATTCAGCGTGTTCCCGTCGGTTTTGCTGCTGACGACCCTGTTTCGGCTCGGTCTGAATGTGGCCTCGACCCGGTTGATCCTCGCTGAAGGTCACAATGGCCCAGACGCGGCCGGCGCGGTGATCCAGGCCTTTGGCGGCTTTGTCATGCAGGGCAATTTCGTCATCGGCGTCATCGTCTTCGTTATTCTGGTGCTGGTCAATTTCATGGTGATCTCGCGCGGCTCGACCCGCATCGCCGAGGTTGCCGCCCGGTTCACACTCGATTCAATGCCCGGCAAGCAATTGGCGATCGATTCGGATTTGTCGTCCGGGTTGATCAATGAGGACGAAGCGCGCCGGCGCCGCAAAGAGCTCGAGCAGGAGAGCGGTTTTTTTGGGGCCATGGACGGCGCGTCGAAATTCGTGCGCGGCGACGCCATGGCCGGCATTATCATTACGCTGGTCAATGTCATCGGCGGGATGATCATTGGCGTTGCGCAAAACGGGATCAGCTTTGAAGAAGCGGCGAGCGTCTATACGCTGCTGACCGTTGGCGATGGGCTGGTCAGCCAGATCCCGGCGCTGATCATCTCGGTGGCGGCGGGTATTTTGGTGTCGAAGGCCGGCGTCGAAGGCGCCGCCGACAAGGCCCTGGTTGCGCAATTGGCCGGCCGGCCAGAAGGGCTGGCGATCGCGGCCACCTGCGCCGGCATTGCGGGCCTGTTGCCGGGCATGCCGTTTTTGGCGTTTTCGGCGCTGGCGGCCGGCCTTGGTTATTGGGCGTTTCGGATCAACAAGGCCAACCAAGCCAAAACCAAAGAAGCGGACAAGCCGAAACCGGCCCCGCCGCCCGCCGAGGAGCCGATCTCCACCGCGCTCGCGATGGACGATCTGCGCGTTGAGCTGGGCTTTAGCCTTTTGCCGCTCGCCAATGACGTGGCGGGCCGCAAGCTGACCGATCAGATCAAAGCGGTGCGCCGCCAACTCGCCGCCGAATTCGGCTTTGTGGCGCCGTCGGTGCGCATCGTCGACAATCTGGAGCTGCCAGCCGATCATTATTCGGTGCGGTTGAAGGAAACGATTGCCGGCGGCGGCCGTTTGAAGCTGAACCATTATCTCGCGATGGACCCGAGCGGGCGCGGTCCCAAGCTCCCGGGCGAGCATGTGAAAGAGCCGGTCTTTCAAATGCCGGCGACCTGGATCGACGAAGGCCAGCGCGAAGAGGCCGGCATACGCGGCTTCACGGTGGTTGACCCGGCCACGGTGCTGACCACCCATTTCACCGAAATCGTCAAAGACCATATGGCCGAATTGCTCAGCTTCGCCGAGCTGAAGAAATTGATCGATGGCCTGACGAAAGAACAAAAAGCGCTGGTCGATGACATCGTGCCGGCCCGGATGACGCTTTCGGGCATTCAGCGCGTGTTGCAGAACTTGTTGAAAGAGCGCGTCTCGATCCGCGATCTGCCGACGATTTTGGAGGGCATCGCCGAGGGCGCCCAAGGCGGCTCTGATCTGGTCGCCATTACCGAAACCGTGCGGGCGCGCCTTGCCCGCCAGCTCTGCGCCGCTCTGCAGGCGCCGGACGGGGCGTTGCCGATCGTCACCTTGTCGCCGGCCTGGGAGCAGGCCTTTGCCGAAGCAATCGTTGGAACCGGCGCGGAGCGGCAATTGGCGCTCGCCCCTTCTAAGCTCCACAGCTTCGTCGCCGACGTGCGCAACGCCTTTGATGCAGCCGCCGCGCAAGGCGAAACGCCCGCCCTTGTCACCAGCGCCGGGGTGCGCCCCTTTGTGCGCTCGCTGATCGAGCGGTTCCGGTCGCAAACCATCGTGATGTCGCAAAATGAAATCCACCCGAAAGCGCGGCTGCGCGCGCTCGGCGCCGTCTAAGAAAGGAAAAAACGATGCGGATAAGGACGTTCCGAGGCGCTTCGATGACCGAGGTCATGGACCGCATGCGGCGCGATTTGGGTCCGGAAGCGATCATTATTTCCTCGTTCGACATGGATGACGGGGAAGTCGAAGTGCGCGCCGCCATTGAAAACGCCCCGGCCATTCGGTTGGTGAGCGAGACCTTCGACCGGCCTGAACGCCGCGCCGCGCCGATGCTGCAAATCGGTCGGGCCCGCGAGCAGATCGAGGATTTGCTGACCTGGCATGGCGTGCCGCAAGGTTTTGCGCAGGCGTTGTCGCGCGCCGGATTGACGCTCACCCATACCGATCCAATGGCGATTTTGACCGCGGCGCTGGAGCAGACCTTGCATTTTGCCCCGATCGATCCAACCCAAACTGGGGCGCTGGTGCTGGTCGGCCCGCCGGGGTCGGGCAAGACCGCTTTGGCGGCCAAGCTCGCCGTGCGCGCGGCGGCCTATGGCGTGCGGCCGCATTTGATCTCGGCGGATTTCTCGCGCCCGCATGCGGCGGCGCAATTGGCGGGTCTGGCGCAAATGCCGGTCGACGCGGTGCGGCGCGCGTCCTCGCTCGCCGACCTGCTTAGCGCGCTGCAGACGCCGCGTTCGCCGCGCGAACCGGTGATTGTGGATATGGGGCCGCTCAATCCGTTTGACGATGACGACCTCGCGCTCGTCTCAGAAGTAACCATTGCTTCAGATGCTGAGCCTATTCTGGTGATGTCGGCGGAGGGGCACCCCGCCGACCAGGACGACATCGCCGATCTGTTCGCAGGGCGCGGGATAAAACGCATGATCGTGACGAAACTGGATGCGGTGCGCCGACGTGGCGGCGCGATCGCCGCTGCGGCGCGGGCCCGGCTGGCTTTGGCGCATTTGGGCGTGACGCCCTTTATCAGCGGGGGGCTCGCCCCGGCTTCGGCCGGGCGGCTGGCGCGATTGCTGCTCGATTCGAAACCAGATTTCACTTTAGCGCGGGGCGTAGCGTAATGCCGGAAATCATGGAACGATCTTCGCGCGGGCGAACGACCCCGCGCGGACGCATAGCGCCGATCGTGGCGGTCGGCTCGGGCAAAGGCGGGGTCGGCAAGACCTGGCTGTCGATCAGTCTGGCGCATGCTTTCGCCGCCGCTGGCAAAAGGGTCTTGTTGGTCGATGGCGATTTGGGGCTCGCCAATATCGATGTGCAATTGGGCCTCAACCCGGAATCGGATTTGTCCGCCGTGATGGCGGGCTGGATCGAGCTCGACGACGCGGTCAGCAAGGTGGCCAATGGCGCCGGGGCCGGCGGCTTTGACGTATTGCCGGGACGCTCTGGGTCGGCCGCTCTGGCCGAATTGCCGATGGAAGAGACGGCGCGTCTCGCCGCCGGGATTGCGGCCTTGTCGCTGCGTTATGATCACGTGCTGATCGATCTTGGCGCCGGCATCGAGCCGAATGTCATGCGCCTGGCAAGGGCGGCCGACCGCGTCGTCGCTGTCGTCAATGACGAGCCGACCTCGCTCGCCGATTGCTATGCGTTCATCAAGCAGTTCCGGCTCTATCGCCCGGATTCGACGCCTTGGGCGGCGGTCAATATGGCGGATAATCGCGCCAGCGGCCGACGCACGCATGAAGCCTTGTCAAAGGCCTGCCAAAGCTTTCTCGGGTTTCGGCCGCCGCTGGCGGGGATTGTCAATCGCGATCCGCTGGTGCGCGACGCCATTCGCGCGCAAGTGCCGCTGTCGATCCGTCATCCGCGCGCGCCGGCCTGGATGGACGTCAAAGCCATGGCGGACGCCTTGCTGGAAGGCGTCAGCATGCCGGACGATCGTTAAGCGGTGACGCGGCGCACTTAAAGACATAAAGAAATCTTTATATCCCATTGCCCCCGCAACGCGCCGCTGCTATCAGCGGCGCGATCTTATTGCCGGCTGCCGGCGCGCAGGAAGGACCCCATTATGACCACCGATTATATCGTCAAGGATATCGGCCTCGCCGATTTCGGCCGCAAAGAAATCATGATCGCCGAGACCGAAATGCCTGGTCTGATGGCGCTGCGGGCGCGACATGGCGCCGAACAGCCGTTGAAGGGCGCGCGGATCGCCGGCTGCTTGCACATGACGATCCAAACGGCGGTGCTGATCGAGACCTTGAAACATCTTGGCGCCGATGTGCGCTGGGCCTCGTGCAACATCTTCTCGACGCAAGATCACGCAGCTGCGGCGATCGCCGCCTCCGGCACGCCGGTTTTTGCGGTGAAGGGCGAAACGCTCGCCGAATATTGGGATTATGTCGATCGCTTGTTCGATTTCGCCCAAGGCGAGACGGCCAATCTGATCCTCGATGACGGCGGCGACGCAACCTTGATCGTGCTGCTGGGCGCGAAGGCCGAGAAAGATCCCAGCGTGCTGGCCGATCCGAAAAACGAAGAAGAAACCGAGCTCTACGCGACGATCCAGCGCCGTCTCGCGCGCCAGCCCGGCTTTTACTCGCGCGTCCGCGAAGCGATCCGCGGCGTCTCGGAAGAAACCACCACGGGTGTGTTGCGCTTGCGGCAAATGCAAGCGCGCGGCGATCTGCCCTTCCCGGCGATCAACGTCAATGACAGCGTCACCAAGTCGAAATTCGACAACAAATATGGCTGCCGCGAGAGCCTTGTGGACGGCATTCGGCGCGCCACGGACGTGATGATGGCCGGCAAAGTTGCGCTCGTCGCGGGCTATGGCGATGTCGGCAAAGGCTCAGCGCAGTCGCTGGCTGGCGCCGGCGCGCGCGTCGTCGTCACCGAGATCGACCCGATCTGCGCGCTGCAAGCGGCGATGGACGGCTTTGAAGTTGTCACGGTGGATGATTTCGCCTCGCGCGCCGACATTTTCGTCACGGCGACCGGCAACAAGGACGTGCTGACGGTGGATCACATGCGCGCGATGAAGCCGATGGCGATCGTCTGCAATATCGGCCATTTCGACAATGAAATCCAAGTCGACGGCTTGCGCAATTTCAAATGGACCAATGTCAAGCCGCAGGTCGATCTGATCGAATTCCCGGACGGTAAGCCGATTATTTTGTTGTCGGAGGGGCGCCTCGTCAATCTCGGCAATGCGACGGGCCATCCGAGCTTTGTGATGTCGGCGTCGTTCTCGAACCAGGTCTTGGCGCAGATCGAATTGTGGCAACGCGGCCATGAGTATCGCAACGAGGTCTACACGCTGCCAAAGAAACTCGATGAGATGGTCGCCGAACTGCATTTGGCCAAATTGGGCGCAAAACTGACCCAATTAACGCCCGATCAGGCGGCCTATATTGGCGTTGACGATGGCGGCCCGAAAAAAGCCGATCATTATCGCTATTGATGCCGGCCCGGCAGCCGGATCGGAATCCAAAGGACCCCCGGCGCGGCCTTCGCGCCGGGGTTTTTCTTGCAAAAAGTTAACGAAATTGCCGCGTTTCAGGCGCCGCGCCCTTGCGGGGATTATCGTTAGACAATATGTACACAGCGTAAAGTGGAGGTTCTTGCGTGAAGCAATTCTTTATCACCGTGTTCGGCGTCATCGTCGGCATGATCGTGTTTTCGGTGTTGATGTTGTTCGTCCTGCCATTGGTGTTGATCGGCGTCGTCGCCAGCGCGACCAGCGGAACGGAAAAAGCGCCGTCCTCGATGGTGCTGACGATCGATTTGCGCGAGCCGGTCGCTGACCAACCGGCGCGGACGGCGTTGCCGGGCCTTGAGCCCAACTCGACCTTGCGGGTCGTGCGGCATTTGGCGGCCGCCAAGACCGATGACCGCGTCAAAGGCGTTTACCTGCGCGGCGCGGAGTTCGGCGCGCCGATGGCGTTTGCCGAGGAATTGCGCGCCAGCCTGCAAGATTTCCGCAGCAGCGGCAAATTCGTGATCGCTCATACGCAAGGCTTGGAGGCGTCCAGCCTGTCCGGCTATGTCGCTTTGGCCGACGCCGATGAATTGTGGATGCAACAGGCCGGCACTTTCGCCATTGCCGGCTATTCGTTCGAGCCTTTTTTTGCGCGCGGCGTGCTCGACAATCTGAAAATCACGCCGGATTACATCCAGTATGAAGCCTATAAGGGCGCGGCCGACACCTTTACGCAAACCGGCTTCACGCCGGAATTTCGGGAGAGCTTTGGCCAATTGGCGCAAGGCCTCTATGACGCCTCGATGGCGATGATCGCCACCGATCGCGCGCGCAGCGTCGAGGAGCTGACAACCTTATTCGCCGCCGGGCCGTATAATGCCGGGCAGGCGTTGGAAAACCGCTTGATCGACAAGATCGGCTTCCCCGAAGACGCTGCGCAGGCCGCCTTGTCGCGGGCGGGCGCCGGCGCCGAATTTGTCGAACTCGCCGATTATGAGCCGACCGCCAGCGCCAGCGGGCCGGAAATCGCCGTTATCGGCGGCGAAGGGCCGGTTGAGACGGGCGGGGGCGACAGCGATTTATTCTCCGCGCCAGCCGGGTTCGCCAGCGATACGCTCGCCAAAGCCTTCAAAGACGCCACCGAGGATGCGGACGTCAAAGCCATCGTCTTTCGCGTGAACACGCCCGGCGGCTCGGTCTCGGCCTCGGAGCAAATCTGGGACGCAGTGCGCCGCGCCAAAGAGGCCGGCAAGCCGGTGATCGTCTCGATGGGACCACAAGCGACCTCGGGAGGCTATTACGTCTCCGCCAATGCCGATGCGGTGGTGGCGCTCGACACCACGATCACCGGCTCGATCGGCGTCGTTTTCGGCAAATTTGTCACCAAAGGCGCAACCGATTGGCTGGGCCTCAATTTTGAAGAACTGACCTATGGACCCGAACATGCCAACGCTTTCACTGGCCAGCGCGCGTTCAGCAATTATGAGCGCACGCGGCTCGATGGCTTGATCAAGGAAGCCTATTTCGACTTCACCCAAAAAGTTGCGGACGGCCGCAATTTGCCGGTCGACCAGGTGCGCGCGAGCCTTGCCGGCGGGCGGCTGTGGACCGGCGCGCAAGCGCGCGAGCGCGGCCTCGCCACCCATGCCGGCGGCTTTATGGCGGCGATTGCGGTCGCCAAGGAAAAAGCCGGGATTGCGGCGGAAGAGCCGGTGACGCTGAAATTCCTTCCCCTCCCGGAGGACCCGTTTACCGCATTCACCAAGGCCTTGGGCGCCTCGGCGCAAGCCCCGCAAACCCTCGGCGCGCTGATGCGGGCCGCAAAAGCGGCGCGACTGGATGAGGCGGCGGCGGCCGTGGAGCAGGCGCGCCAGCCCGGCGCGCAAAGCTGGACGCCGGCGCTCGCGCCGCGTTAACAAGACGGGAAAAAGGTCTGCCTGCTGGGTCCGTTGGTTGGGGCGGCGACCCGGCGGGCCGACGAGTTTAGCGTCAGTTTTAGCTGGAGCTTTAATTATTTCTTGTCAGCGGTTACAGAGCGTCCCGCGAACCTAGATTTTGGCTTGCCGCCCAAGCTTCGGCGCAGCCCTTGGCGAGATTGCGCACCCGGGCGATGAAGCTTTGCCGCTCGGTGGGCGACACCACGCCGCGCGCGTCGAGCTGATTGAACAAATGCGAGGCCTTTAGCGCATAATCATAAGCGGGCAGCGGCAGCGGCTTTGGCAAAGCCAATAATGCCGCGCATTGCCGCTCGGCGTCTTCGAACCAGCGCAAGATCATGGCGGAGTCGGATTGTTCGAAATTAAACGCCGAGAATTGCTTTTCTTGCTCCAAGAAAACATCGCCATAGGTCAGACCAGCGCCATTAAAATCCAGATCATAGACATTGTCGATATTTTGCACATACATGGCGAGGCGCTCGAGACCATAGGTCAACTCGCCCGACACCGGATTGCAGTCCAGCCCGCCAACCTGCTGGAAATAGGTGTATTGCGAGACCTCCATCCCATCGCACCAGACTTCCCAGCCAAGGCCCCAGGCCCCGACCGTTGGGTTCTCCCAATCGTCTTCGACAAAGCGAATGTCGTGTTCGGCAAAATCAACGCCGATCGCCGCCAGCGATTGCAGGTACAGCGATTGCATATTCGGCGGGTTGGGCTTCAAAATGACCTGGAATTGATAATAATGCTGCAGCCGATTGGGGTTTTCGCCATAGCGCCCGTCCTTTGGCCGCCGCGAAGGCTGCACATAGGCCGCGCGCCAGGGCTTTGGCCCGAGCGAGCGCAAACAGGTCGCTGGATGCAGCGTGCCGGCCCCGACCTCCACGTCATAGGGCTGTAAAATCGCGCAGCCTTGCGCGGCCCAGAAATTCTGCAAGGTCAGGATAACGCCCTGAAAGCTCAGCGGCGCTGTGTTTGTGGCGGTCATGGCGGCGGTTTTAGCGGGCGCAATGGGGGGCGCAAGGGGGGGCGCTGGAACTAACACAGAAGAGGTGGTATCATAATTTCCGAAGTTGACATTGGAGAGCACAATGGCCCGCGTCAGCAAATACCTCGAAAGGTTGTATTCGATCCTTTTCGCATGTGTTTTTTCGTCGGCCTTTGCACAGGAACCGCTTAACGAACGTTTTGCGCGCGAGTTTGCGCCGTTTAGTAAAGCCGCTGCGGAAGCCGCCAAAGAAATGGAAGGAACGGATCTATTCCTCATTGCGAAGGAAATGGATAGCGCAGTTCCTGGCCGTCGCGGGCAGGTTGATGATAAACGCGCAGCGCGCCTATATGAAGCGGCGTGCGCTTTTATGGAAGCATTCGCGTGTAATAACCTAGGTTTAATGTACGAGCAAGGACGCGGCGTAATTCAAGAATATGCACGCGCAGCCGATTACTATAATCAAAGCTGCAAAGGTAAGGACCATCGCGGGTGTTATAACGTTGGATTAATGCTTTTGGATGGACGCGGAATCGAACAAGACCTCCTTCAGGCAGCAACCAATTTTCGCTTGGCTTGTGATGGGGGCCTCACGAGCGGCTGCAATGAACTCGGGGTCATGCTTCAAAATGGAATTGGATTGCCGCAAGATGAAAGGCTTGCGGTTGCGCTTTTCCGCGCCGCTTGTGATGACGGTCTCGCCGACGGGTGCGGCAATTTGGGCTTCTTGGTTTGTCAAGGACGCGGCGTCGAACAGAATCAACATGAAGGAACGCTATTGATGCGACGAGCCTGCGATAGCGGCGAACCAAACACGCAAATCCATTGCGAACGCTTATCGGAAAAGGGTCTGCAGTAATTGTTCGGCGACCTGTTATAGACTGCAGCCGTTCTGAAGAATCATACGCCCGCCCGATATCTCAGCCCTACTCCCCGTCCTCTCCCTCGCGCCAGGACCGGCCGGCTTTGACCGCCGCCCGGACCGATTTCGCCTGCAGCCGGCGGCGCACCGAGCCTTGCGTGGGGCGGGTCGCGCGGCGTTCCTTTGGGGGGGCGGCGGCGGCCATCACCAGCGCCGCCAGCCGGGCGCGGGCGTCGGCGCGATTGCGCGGCTGATCGCGAAAACGTTGCGCGACCAGGATGATTTCCCCGCTTTGGGCGAGGTAACGGCGCGCTTGCGCGGCGAGGCGCAGACGCACGGGCTCTGGCAAAGACCGATTGCGGGCGAGGTCAAAGCGCAATTCCACCGCGCTCGACACCTTGTTGACATTTTGCCCGCCCGGGCCTTGCGCCAGAATGAACCGCTCGGTCAAATCGGCTTCGTCGATGAAAAGATCGTCCGTGACCCGCATCAACGCCTCCGAATGCTTATTCAGCCCGCCTTCGGCATCTCGCCGAGGAAATCCGCTTTGCCGAGCTCAACCCCGCATTGACGCAAGATCGCGTAAGCGGCGGTGACGTGGAAATACAAATTCGGCAGGATGAAGTGCAGCAACATGGCGTCGCGCTTAAAGGTCACGGTCCCATTGCGCATGGGGAGCATTACTTGCCCGTCCGGATCGGCGTTGATCGCGTCGCGGTCGAGGCTGTCAATATAGGCCTTGGCGCTGGCGACGCGCGCTTGCAGCTCGGCAAAGCTGGTTTCGACATCGGGGAAGGATTTCGGTTCTTGCCCGGCTAGGCGCGCCAGGCCGCGCGCCGGGATGTCGCAAGCGATCTGGATTTGCCGCGCCAAGGGAAACATGTCGGGCGCCAGCCGCCAGTGCAGCAAATTGGCTTCCGGCAAATTGCGGGCGGCGCAATGCGCCGCGCCTTTGGCGAGCATCCGGTCGAGCGCGCCGAACATTTGCGACAGCGACGCATCAGCGATCGCGGCGACGGAAAAAGTCATGTTGTGGACCCCTGGCGGAATGAAGTTCGCCCGGTTTCCGGGCGCGCCGCTCTTAGCGCAGTTTAATCGCGCGCGCCGCAACGAACTTCGATCCGATCAGCGATTTCACCGTTGCGCAAAATTGTTTGATAGACCGTCGAAATAGGCGTCAATGGCGCGCGCGACGGCCGTCATGCGTTTTTTTTGCTCGGCCGGATTGGTCAGCTGCCGCTCGTCGTCGGCATTGGTGATGAAGCCCATTTCCAACAAAACGGCGGGGGGTTCGGGGGTGAGCAAGACATAAAACTCCGCCGCCCGATGGGTGCGACGCAACAACGCGCCGGCTTTTTCCAGCTCCGGCACCAGGAGTTTGGCGAATTGGCGCGAGCGCGACACTGATTCGTTCAAGGCAAGATCGCGCAACACCCGATTGACCGGATCGGCGAGCTCCTCGGCCTCATCGACCGACACCGCCCAATTATGCTCATCGCCAATCCGGCGCGCCCGATCAAAGCCGGTGGTCGACAGCGAATAGACGGCTGCGCCGCGCAAATTGGGGTTGGCGCCGGAATCAGCATGCAGCGAAATGAACAGATCGGCGCGGCGGCTGCGCGCAAATTCAACGCGGGCGTCAAGGCTGGGCAGGCTATCGCCGGTGCGGGTCAGCGAGACGTCATAACCACGCGCCGTTAGAATGCTTTCCAAGGCGCGGGCGGCGGCGAGCGTGACGTCTTTCTCTTTCGCGCCATTGCGGCCGCGCGCCCCCGGATCTTCGCCGCCATGGCCGGGATCGATGACGATATGGCGGCGCTTTTCGACCAAAGAGGCGGGCTGCGACGCTTCGCCAGCCGAAACAGCTTGCGGGTTGGGGGCCGCGTCAGCCTTGACGTCGATCACATAGCGGAACGGCTGGCCAGGGCCGGCGGGGTCGAGCGCAAAATGCGCGCCGAGCCGCGCGCCCTCAGCCAAACGAAGCGTAATGGTTGCGGCCGCGGCGGCGCTTTGGATATCGTAGGATTTGACCGCGCCAATCCCGTCGCCGCGCGGGCGCGCGGCCTTGACCGGCGCGTCCAACGCCAGAACGATCGCGCCGGGCGTCGAATCTTCCCGAACCTGTGGGGCCAGCTTTCGCGCGCTGTCGATCACAACCCGGGCCCCGTCAGCGCGCGCGCCAAAACGCAAATCGATCGGCACCGCATCCACGGCCACCGCGCGCGAGGGCGCCATCAGCCCGAAGAGGCTGGCTGCAAACGCTGCGAGGGTCACGCCGATCCGCCACGTCACGAGGCGCATTCCTCCTTCTGGAAGAGACGGGTTCCGCGCCGGGACATTGGCGCGGCGCCAGCCGACTCAAAGGTCATTCATTATACATATCACGGGCTGCAATTTCGTTGACGAAATCAGCGAAGATTGATCCCTTTTCAACCGACGCGATTTGCGCCATCATAAGGGATAGCGTTTGCGGGCCGCCGCCAGATGAACCGGCGCCTGCCTTTGCGCTATTGCCGACAAATTCAACGCGCTTTCGGGCTAAAAGCCGTTAGCGCGGCGATCTTGTGGTCGTATTTAGGTGTGCTCAGAGTGAACTTGAGCTGAATGGAAACGATGACCGATTGGTTCCAGCACGATTGCTCCACCGCGCCGGCCTTGCGCCGACCTGCGGTTGGCGCAAGCTCTTTCGCCTGCTTTGATCTCTCCCTAACGGCCGCCGGTTTCCATCCGTTAAGCCGCAGTTCCGCTGCGCCGCGCCTTTTAATGCCTCGGCTCCCTGGCGCGCCAGGAGAAATCCATGTCCAAACATATGCTTATCGACGCCGCTCACCTCGAGGAGGTCCGCGTCGCGGTCGTTGACGGCCAAGACATTCACGATTTTGATTTCGAAAGCAGCGCCAAGAAACAGCTTCGCGGCAATATTTACCTCGCCAAGGTGACGCGCGTTGAACCTTCGCTGCAGGCGGCGTTCGTCGATTATGGCGGCAATCGCCACGGCTTTTTGGCCTTTCCGGAAATTCACCCGGATTATTACCGGATCCCGGTCGCGGATCGGCAAGCATTGATTGCAGCCGAACGCGCCGCCGCCATGAGCGAAGACGGCGATGAGGATGACGATGACGGCGAAGGATCGCGCGCGCGCAATCGCTCCGCCGCTTTGCAGCGTTACCGCATCCAAGAGGTGATCAAGCGCGGGCAGAATCTGCTTGTGCAAGTGGTCAAAGAAGAACGCGGCGGCAAAGGCGCGGCGCTGACGACTTATTTGTCCTTGGCCGGACGCTATTGCGTGCTGATGCCGAATTCGGGCCGGGGCGGCGGCATTTCGCGCAAAATCACCAACCAGGCCGACCGCAAGCGGTTGAAAAAAGTTGTCTCCGATCTCGCCGTGCCGGACGGCATCGGTCTGATCGTGCGCACCGCAGGCGCCAAGCGCACCAAGACCGAAATCAAGCGCGATTACGAATATTTGCTGCGACTATGGGAAGACATCCGCACGCGGACCTTATCGTCCTTTGCGCCAGCCCGCATCCATGAAGAAGGCAGCCTAATCAAACGGGCGCTGCGCGATCTGTTCGACAAGGACCTTGAATCGATCCAGATCGAAGGCGAAGCCGGCTATCGCGAAGCCAAAGACTTCGTGAAAATGATGATGCCGAGCCAGGCCCGGAAAATTCATCAGCACAAAGACTCAACGCCCTTGCTGGCGGCCTATGGCGTTGAAAAGCAGCTCGAGACGATCTTCTCGCCGATCGTGCAATTGCGCTCGGGCGGCTATTTGGTGATCAACCAGACCGAAGCTTTGGTGGCGATCGACGTCAATTCTGGCAAATCGACCAAAGAGCGCTCGATCGAAGGCACGGCGCTGCGCACCAATTTAGAGGCGGCGTCGGAAGCAGCGCGGCAAATGCGCTTGCGTGATTTGGCCGGGCTGGTGGTCATCGACTTTATCGACATG
>DHHV01000126.1:0-177 GCA_002403455.1 Hyphomonadaceae bacterium UBA4763
GCGCCGCGATGCTGGATGACGATCCCGGCAAGGCGATTGCCGTGTGCGGCGGCATGGGCCGGCGAAAGCCCCGCCAGGCGCCCGGCGAGATAGGCCGCATTAAAGCTATCGCCGGCGCCGGTGGTGTCGAGCGGCTCAATCGGCGCGACTGGCGGACAAAGCAAAAGCGGCTCGCCC
>DHHV01000126.1:509-2761 GCA_002403455.1 Hyphomonadaceae bacterium UBA4763
GTCCTTGCGCAGGACAAGACATCCATCCGCGCCGCATTTCAGCACGACTTCCGCGCAGCCATAATTGCGCCAGCGTTCAGCATGTTCTTCCGGCAAAAGCGGGCCAAACAGCCGATCTTCATCTTCAATGGTCGGTAAAGCCAATGTCACCAAAGGCGCGATGGCGGCAAAAGCGCTGCGCGCCTCTTCTGGCTTTGCCCAACCGGCGGGGCGATAATTGGGGTCGAAAGCGACTGCGCCGCCTTTGGCGCGGACGCGCCCGGCCAAGGCGATCAGTCTGGCGCGGTCGTCGGGGCCGAAAATCGACAAGGTAATGCCCGACAAATAGAGCCAATCGGCGGTCTCGGCGCGCGCCAAGGCGTCCGCAGTCCCTGGCAGGTCAAACAAGGCGCGGGCGGCCGACTGACCGCGCCAATAAAAAAAGCGCCGCTCGCCGCGCGCATCGGTGCGGATCGCATAAAGGCCCGGCAAACGCGTTGGATGGCGCAGGATTAGACCGCTATCGAGACCCTCGTCAGTCCAATCGGCGATCATTTCATCGGAATAGGGGTCTTCCCCCAGCGCAGTCAGCAGGTGAGTGCGCACTCCCAGTCGGGCAAGGTAAATGGCGGTATTGAGCGCATCGCCGCCGGCCGCCAGCCGCATCAAGCCTGCATCGGCGGCGCGCAATTCCAGCATTGGCTCGCCAATTGCGACGACTTGCAGCGGGCGCGCCGGATCGGCCATCGCTTCACCAATTCCACATCGCGCCGTCGCTCAAACGCGCGATCGGCAATTGCTTGGGCGAATAGGGATATTTGGCCGCGAGCTTTTCGTCGATCTCGACGCCATGGCCGATCGCCTCGCCCGGATGCAGGAAACCGTCCTTGAAGCTATAGACATGCGGGAACACCGCGTCGGTTTCCGGCGTGTGGCGCATATATTCTTGAATGCCGAAATTGGGGATCGACAAGTCAAAATGCAGCGCCGCACCCATCGACACCGGCGACAGATCGGTTGCGCCATGACACCCGGTGCGGACTTGATAGAGCGCCGCGAGGCCGGCGATTTGCCGTAAATGGGTGATGCCCCCGGCATGGGTGACGGTTGCGCGGATATAGTCGATCCATTGGTTCTGGATCAATTCGCGGCAATCATGAATGCTCGAAAAGATCTCGCCGACCGCAATCGGCGTGACGGTATGGGCGCGGATGGTGCGAAAGGCTTCCTGGTTTTCGGCCGGGGTCGGGTCCTCCATCCAGAACAGGCGATAAGGCTCGGCCATTTTGCCAAAACGCGCCGCCTCGATCGGCGTCAGACGATGGTGGATGTCGTGCAAAAGCTCGAACTCATCGCCATGCGCGGTGCGGATCGCCTCGAACAAACGCGGCGCATGGGTCAGATAAGCGGACGTATCCCAGATCGTTTCGGTCGGCAGCGTAGCGTCCGCCGGCTCGTAATACATCTTGCCGCGGCCAACGCCGTAAGCGCCGCGCACGCCGGGAACTCCTGATTGCGCGCGAATAGCCCGATAGCCCAAGGCGCGATAGCGGCCAACTTCCTCGACCGTCTCGGCGATGTCTGCGCCATTGGCGTGGCCATAGACCAGCACGCCGTCGCGGCAGGCGCCGCCCAGTAATTGGTACAGCGGCATATTGGCGGCTTTTGCCTTGATGTCCCACAAGGCCATGTCGATCGCCGCGATCGCCGTCATGGTGACCGGCCCGCGCCGCCAATAGGCGCCGCGATAGAGCAATTGCCAGATGTCTTCGATGCGGGCGGCGTCGCGGCCGACCAATAAGGGCGCGACATGCTCGGTCAAATAGGCGGCGACCGCAAGCTCGCGACCGTTCAGCGTCGCATCGCCAAGCCCGGTCAGCCCGGCGCTCGTCTCGATCTTGGCGGTGACGAAATTGCGCCCCGGCGAGGTGACGATAATTTTGACCGATGAAATCTTCATGCTTCCCCCGATCGCGTTTGGATGCGGCTTACGCTAAATTTTTCGGACCCGCTGAGCGGCTGCAGATCATTTCCGCTCGATCCGCGAGCGCGCAGCGCTTCTGTGTTGACAGGCAAACTTTGGTCTGTCAACTTCGCGATCAGGCGTCTGACCAATTCGCGCCGTGAACTTAACCAGCATCTCGTGTCCTGAACCAGAAGTTCGTCGAAAAATGGGGTCAAGCGTTTTCGCGAACGTCTGGTTCAAAATGGACACTATAACTCATTGATTTCTAGTGTGGCTTTGATTCTGAAATTCGCTCAGAGCACGCCAC
>DHHV01000106.1:0-2819 GCA_002403455.1 Hyphomonadaceae bacterium UBA4763
ACCAGCACGCCGTCGCGGCAGGCAAGGCCGGCGGCGCGCGCCAATTCCTGATTGGGCAATATACCGATGCCGAGAATGATAAAATCGGCGGCGATCGCCTCGCCGCTGGCTAGGCGCAGGCGAATGCCTTTGGCGTCGCCGGGATCCTCGATCGCTTGAAGGCTGTCGCCGAAGCGAAACGCCACGCCTTGGGCGCGATGTTCGCGTTCAAAAAACGCTGACAAAGCCGGGCTGGCGACGCGGGCGAGCGCGCGCGGGGCTTGCTCGATGACGGTGACGTCAAGGCCGAGTTGGCGCAGCATGGCGGCGGCTTCCAGCCCAATATAACCGGCCCCCAAGATGGCGACATGCCGGCCCGGCTGGGCTGCGACGCGGATCGCATCGACATCGTCCAAGCCGCGCAGATAAAATGCCTTGGGGCTGTCGGCCCCCGCGATGTTCAGGCGGCGCGCCCGCGACCCGGTCGCCAACACCAAGGCATCATAGGACCAGGACCGCCCATCGGCGGCGACAACGCGCTGATTTTCCCGATCGATGGATTGGGCGGTGACATTTGCGGCGATCTCGACCCCGTCTTGCGCCCAGGCTTCCATCGGGCGGATGAAAAGACGGTCAGCGCCCCATTCGCCGGCCAGATATTTCTTCGACAAAGGCGGACGCTGATAAGGCGGATGCGCCTCCTCGCCCAAGATGGCGATCGGGCCTTCATGCCCCCCTTGCCGCAGACTGATCGCGGCTTGCGCGCCAGCCTGGCCGGCGCCGATGATGACGACGCGGGCTGACTTTGGAATTCCATCTAAATTCATCGGTAATACATTCGAAATTGAACTCGCCAAAGTCGGTGATGCTTATTTTCGCGCGTCCGTGCTTTCGAAAGAACTTTCGGTCCAACTCAACAATTTGAGATCGGTTGTCATTAATATAGCGCGCAATTGCATGGCTGTCGCAGCAATAATTCGATCAGCGGGGTCTCCATGGATTGTTGTCAATGATCCGGCTAAAAGGGCTATCGAACCATCCAGAGGAACTTCCTTTAACCCCAAACCTATTAATACATTCCGCCAATTTACGACGGTGGTATATAAGAAGTACCGCTGCTTGCGCACTAGCGTGGCTACCTCCCACATCGAAATAGACGAGAAATGCGCCGTTCCCTCATTGATGTGTTGATCAATCAACCTACGCGTTACCGGCCCCAATTGCTCGTTTCCACTGGAGAGCCAAAGCAGCACATTTGTATCCAACAACAGCATTACGGCAGGTCGGACACATCATCTTGCTCGACGGTCCATTCGCTTGGATCAACGACCGGTTGATCCAAATCAACCTCGCCGATCGGACCGATCAACCCCTTATAAAAACCGAAAGCCGTTTTTGGTGGCCGACGCGGCGGCGGCGGCCCCAGCCGCGCAATTGGCGCGCCGTCGCGCAGGATGACAATCGATGCGCCTGTTTGATCGACAATGGTCATCAAAGCGC
This sequence comes from Hyphomonadaceae bacterium UBA4763, assembly GCA_002403455.1. Taxonomy (GTDB): domain Bacteria; phylum Pseudomonadota; class Alphaproteobacteria; order Caulobacterales; family Aquidulcibacteraceae; genus UBA4763. The sequence continues at coordinate 1,480 of DHHV01000106.1, forward strand.
GGCATTGCGCCTCGAATTCGGCCTCGGTGACAGTCACTTGCGCAGTTTCGATCATGGCGACCATCCTACCGGCAATTGGGCGTTCACTCAAGCAAAGGGGAGTGGCCAAAACCGGCATCGGCTTTGGCCAATCCACCCCAAGCTCAAAACCGCAAGGTGCGGACCTCTTTGACCAGCGCAATCGCGGCAATCGCCTCGACCGTTGCCGGCCTCAGCGCGCCGTCCAGCCCCAATAACGCGATCGCCTCGGCGCCCGGCGCGGTGCGGCCAAGATTGAACGTCGCGATATTGGCGCCCGCCTCGCCGAGCAAAGTGCCGAGTTTGCCGATAAAGCCCGGCCGATCCTCGTTGCGCACAAACAACATATAGGCCGCAAAAGGGCTGTCGAGCGCAATGCCCGCCGCTTCGACGATGCGCGGCTCCGGCCCGAACAAGGCGCCCGAGACGCGGCGGGTGTGCTGATCGGCCGTCACTGCGATGTCGATGACGCTGTCATAATCGGCGTGGGCTTCTTCGCGGGTTTCGGCGATGACAACGCCGCGTTCTTTGGCCAAGGCCGGCGCGGAGACCATGTTGACGCTATCGGCCAGCGCCGGGCGCAGCAGCCCGGCCGCCACCGCCGCCGTCAAGGGGCGCAGATTGAGCTTGGCGACCTCGCCGCGATAGCTGATCTCGACCCGCGTCATGCCGCCTTCGGCCAATTGACCGGCCAGCATGCCAAGCTTTTCAGCCAAAACAACGAATGGTTTCAGCTTGGGCGCTTCTTCGGCGGTGATCGAGGGCATGTTGAGCGCGTTCGACACCGCGCCGGCCAGCAAATAATCGCTCATCTGCTCGGCGATTTGCAGCGCCACGTTTTCTTGCGCTTCGACGGTGGCCGCGCCCAAATGCGGGGTGGCGGTGAAGTTCGGCGCGCCGAACAAGGGATTGTCCTTGGCCGGCTCGATCGCGAAGACGTCGAAAGCCGCTGCGCCGATCGCGCCGCTGTCAAGCCCGGCCCGCAACGCCGCTTCGTCCACGAGGCCGCCGCGCGCGCAATTGACGATGATGACGCCCTTTTTGGTCTTGGCGAGCGCCTCGGCCGACAAAATGTTGCGGGTCTTTTCGGTGAGAGGGGTGTGCAGCGAGATGACGTCGGCGCGGGCCAGCATCTCGTCGAGCTCGACCTTTTCGACGCCCAATTCCAACGCTTTTTCGGGGCTCAAGAACGGATCATAAGCGACCACCCGCATCCTCAAGCCCTGGGCGCGGTCGGCGACGATCGAGCCGATATTGCCCGCACCAATTAGCCCGAGCGTTTTGGCGTAGAGTTCGACGCCCATGAAGCGGTTCTTCTCCCA
>DHHV01000106.1:3075-17343 GCA_002403455.1 Hyphomonadaceae bacterium UBA4763
GAGCCGATATTGCCGCAGCCGATCAGGCCGAGCGTCTTCGCGAACAATTCAACGCCCATGAAGCGGTTCTTTTCCCATTTGCCGGCCTGGGTGGAGGAGTCGGCGCTCGCCAATTGGCGGGCGGCGGCGAACATCATGGCGATGGCGTGCTCGGCTGTGGTGATCGAATTGCCGAACGGGGTGTTCATGACGACGATGCCGCGCGCGGTCGCGGCCGGAATGTCGATATTGTCCACGCCAATGCCGGCGCGGCCGATGACTTTCAGCCGGGTCGCCGCCGCAATCACAGCGGCATTGGCTTTGGTGGCCGAACGTACGGCGAGGCCGTCATATTCGCCGATAATCCCCAGCAATTCGTCGGGCTTCAGCCCGGTTTTCTGGTGGGCGACGATGCCGCGGCGGGCGAAAATCTCCAAGGCGGCGGGGGATAATTCATCAGCGATCAGAACTTTGGGGGCTTGCGGCATGGAATGCTCCATCAAGACAAAAGATGTGGAAACAGGAACCCGACAGGCGGGATCAAAAAAGGTGAAAAGATAAAATCGGGCGGTTCAGCCGAGCTCGGCGACCACGCTCGCAAAGGCCCAATCAAGCCACAGCGTCAGCGCCTGGAGATCGGCGCGCTCGATCGTCGCCGCGCACCAGATGCGCAAGCCCGGCGGGGCGGTCCGATAGGACGCCGCATCGAGCGCGACGCCTTCCTTCTCGAGCAGGCCCGCCAATTTCTTGGCGAAGTCAGCCTGCCCCTCGGCGCCGAGCGCCAAGACGCGCGGATCGACGATCTGCACGCAGACGCCCGTATTGGTCCAGGTCGCCCGGTCTTGCGCCAAATTGGCCGCCCACGCGCTGTTCGCCATCCAGTCATGCAACACGGCGGCGTTCGCATCGGCGCGGGCGATCAAGGCGGGCAGGCCGCCGATCGCTTCGGCCCACGTCAGCGCATCGTGATAATCCTCGAGCGCCAGCATGGACGGGGTGTTGATCGTCGCGCCTTGGAACAATTCCTCGTCCAGTTTGCCCTTTTTGGTCATCCGGAAGATTTTCGGCAGCGGCCGGTCCGGCGTGAAGCTTTCCAGGCGCTCGACCGCGCGCGGGCTCAAGATCAGCATGCCGTGGGCGGCTTCGCCCCCCAGCACTTTTTGCCAGGAAAACGTGGTGACGTCGCATTTGTCCCAAGCGATTGCTTGCGCAAAGGCGGCCGAGGTTGCGTCATTGATGGCGACGCCCGCGCGGTCGGCGGCGATCCAGTCGAAATCGGGGATTTTCACGCCGGCCGTGGTGCCGTTTTGGGTGAAAACAATATCGGCATCGGCCCGCGCGGCGCGCAAATCCGGCAATACGCCATAAGGCGCGACATGGATTTTGGCGTCGAGCTTCAATTGCTTGACGGCGTCGGTGACCCAATCCTCGCCAAAGCTTTCCCAGGCGAACACATCAACAGGGCGTGGGCCCAGCATCGACCACATCGCCATTTCGACGGCGCCGGTGTCGGAGGCCGGCACGATCGCGCAGCGATAATCAGCCGGAACGCCGAGCAGGGCTTTCGTGCGCTCGATCGCCGATTGCAGACGGGCCTTGCCCGGCTTTGACCGGTGCGAGCGTCCCAAAACAGCGTTATTAAGATTGTCGAGCGCCCAGCCGGGGCGCTTCTTGGTCGGACCCGAGGAAAAGCGCGGGTCTGAGGGGCGCGCGAGAGGTTTTGCCGGCGCGCCAGCGATCATGGTCGTCATCGATGTCTCCCATCCTTACAGATGGGCTGCACGCCGTTGGGAGCGTGTGGCCCGCCCGCGACGGGCCCCAAATCGCGGGCGAAGTCAAGCAGATTCGCGGGGCACAATGTTATCGCGGCTTTTGGGTGGTCTGACTTCAAATTAGACAAGCAAATACTATTTGAGGGTGAGGAGTTATCGCCATGCCTTTCGACGCGCAAAGCCCAATAGAGTTAAATTATCGCCACGATCCAAAAGATTTATCGGATCGCATTGCGATGGCGATTACCAAAGTCTTGCGGTTCTTTGCCGATCGGTTTTTCGCCAAAAGATATGGACACCGCGCCGTGGTTTTGGAAACGGTTGCGGCCGTGCCGGGCATGGTCGGCGGCATGCTCAACCACCTTAAATCCTTGCGGAAAATGCAAGGCGATCGCGGCTGGATCCGCACGCTGCTCGACGAGGCGGAAAACGAACGGATGCATTTGATGACGTTCATCGCGGTGGCAAAGCCGTCCCTGATCGAGCGGTTGATCGTGCTCTTGGCGCAAGGCGTCTTCTTTAACGCCTTCTTTTTGCTCTATTTGCTGGCCCCCAAGACCGCGCATCGCCTCGTCGGCTATTTCGAAGAAGAAGCCGTCGTCAGCTATACCGATTATTTGCGCCAGATCGATGCCGGCAAGGTTCCAAACGGGCCTGCGCCGCAGATCGCGATTGATTATTGGCGCCTCGCGCCCGATGCGCGCTTGCGCGACGTCGTCATCGCCGTACGGGCCGATGAGGCAGGCCATCGCGACGTCAATCACCAATTTGCCGAAACCCTGATCGCCGATTGCGCCGCCGCTTCACTAGAATTTAGCCGCCGAGATATTCAAGGCTGACGCGGAACATCCGCTCGACCGCTTTGATCTTCGGCTGTTCGGCAAATAGCAACACATGATCGCCTGCCGCGAAACGCTCGCCATTTTGCGGCGCAAAGATTGTCGCGCCGCGTTGGACAAGGCCGATCACTACCCCGTCCGGCAAAGCGTCATCGCGCATTGGCTTGTCAGCCAAATGCGAGGTCGGCGAAATGACCGCTTCGATGATCTCGCCGCCCGGCTCTGGGCCGATCTGGCGAACCGCCAAAATCCGCCCCTTGCGAAAATGCGGCGACAGCCGCGACACCATGACGTCTTGCGTCGAGACGATGATATCGAGCCCCAGGGCTTCTTTGGCGGGTTCGGCGAGGCCGCTCGCCGCCAATATTACCGCCATTTTCGCGCCCAGCCGCTTGGCGTGAAAGCCGGCGAAAATATTGATATGGTCATTGTCGGTGACAGCAAAGACGATATCGGTGCGCTCGACATCGGCTTGCGCCAAGATGGCGGCGTCGGTCGCATCGCCATTCAGGACAATGGTCTTGCGCAAACCTTCCGCGGCGGCCTGCGCGCGCTGGGCGTTGCGCTCGATCATCGTAATCGTCACATTGGGGTCGGCTTCGAGAAGGCGGGCGAGTTCCATGCCGACGCGGCCGGCCCCGTCGATCAGAATGCGGCGATTGCGCAAACTGCGCTGCGAAAACGCGGTCAGAATCCGCTCGACGTCTTTGGCGGCGCTAACGCAATAGACCCGATCGCCGCTGCGGATGACATCGCCCGGCGCGATCGCGAAGATCTTCTCGCTGCGCTCGACCGCCACAATCTTTGCGTTCAGCCCTGGGAATAACTGAAACACCCCGCCCGCCTCGGCCCCGACCAGCGGCGAAGTGGGCCCGACATCCAATCCAAAGGCGCGCGCGGCTCCGGCGCAAAACGGCGCGATAAAGCTTGGTCCCGGGGTCTCCTGATGGCGCGCCAGCGCCCTGGCGATGTCGACTTCAGGCGAGAACACCGCGTCGATCGCGATATGCTGGCGCGAGAATAAATCCGAAAAAGCCGGGTTCAGATAACTGGCGTTGCGGATGCGCGCGATCTTGATCTGCGTCTCGAACAACCCGCCGGCGACCTCACAGGCAACGATATTGACCTCGTCATTATGGGTCGTCGCAATGATGGCGTCGGCCTCGCGCCCGCCAGCGCGGTCAAGCACATCGGGCAGCGAGCCGAGCCCCACCACGCTGCGCACGTCGAGATCAGCCGCCAATTGCTCGGCGATATCGGGGTCCTGATCGACCACCGTGACGACATGCCCATCGCGCGCCAAGAACCGCGCGATCGCCGCGCCGACGCGGCCCACCCCGACAACGATGACCCGCATCTATATTCACCAATTTTCCGACGATTTGTCGTGATCGACGCCCAGCACTTTCAGCTTCCGGTGCAGCGCCGAGCGCTCCATACCGATAAACTGGGCGGTGCGCGAGATATTGCCGCCAAAGCGGGTAATCTGCAGCATCAGATATTCGCGCTCAAATTGCTCGCGCGCATCGCGCAAGGGAAGGCCGATCACCTCGGTGGCCGACGCGCTGCGCGCTTGCCCGCTCCAGCCAAGATCGGAAGGAATATCGCCAATGCCGATCGGTTGGCCAGGGTCGCCGCCCGACAGGATCAAAATCCGTTCGATCATATTGCGCAGCTGGCGGATATTGCCCGGCCATTCAGAGGCTTGCAGCGCGCCGATCGCCTCGCTCGACATCCGCCGCGCTGGCGCGCCTTGCGCTTCGGCGATTTTTTGCAGGAAATGCTCGATCAGCAGCGGAATGTCCTCGCGTCGCTCGCTCAAGGCCGGCACGCGCAGCGGCACGACATTGAGGCGGTGAAACAAATCTTCGCGGAAACGGTGCTTGCCGATCTCCTCGCGCAAATCCTTGCAGGTCGAGGACACGACCCGCACATTGACCTGGACGTCGGTCGCGCCATTGACGCGGCGAAAGCGCTGATCGACCAGCACGCGCAGCAATTTGGCCTGGGTGTCGTAGGGCATTTCCGCCACTTCATCGAGCAGCAGCGTGCCGTTATGGGCTTCCTCCAGCGCGCCGATCCGCAAGATGCGGCCATCATCGGCTTCCTCGCCGAACAAGGCTTGTTCGACGCGATCGGGATCGAGGCTTGCCGCATTGATCGCCACAAAGGCCCCGGGACGCTTGGATTGGGTGTGCAAAAAGCGTGCAAAGGTCTCTTTGCCCGAGCCGGGCGGGCCGGTGAACAACACGCGGCTATTGCCCGGCGCGATCCGGCTTGCGGCGGTGACGAGCGCATGGATGATGGCGGAGCGGCCGATGACTTGCTGATGGCGCCCGCCGCTCGAGGCGATCAGATGGGCGTTTTCGCGCCGCAGCCGCGCCGCTTCCAAGGCCCGCTCGACGACGACCAACAGCCGATCCGCCGAAAATGGCTTTTCGATGAAATCATAGGCGCCTTGACGGATGGCCTGGATGGCCGTTTCGATCGTGCCATGGCCGCTCATGACGATGACCGGCAGATTGCGGTCGATTTCCTTGATGATTTTCAGCACGTCGAGGCCGTCGAGCTCGCTGCCCTTCAGCCACACATCGAGCACCACCAAGGCCGGCGCGCGCAATTTGATCATGTTGAGCGCCGAGGCCGCGTCATGGGCGACGCGCGGGGCATAGCCCTCGTCTTCCAGAATGCCCGTGACGACCTCGCGGACATCCTGCTCATCGTCGACGATCAAAATATCCGGACCCATTGAACGCTCCATTTACGCTGCTTGCGCCGATTCGGGGCTGATTGAAGAAGGGGTGGGCAATTCGACGCGCACGCGCCCGCCGCGCGCGCCTTCGCCGCGATCGAGCAACAAGATGGCGCCGCCATGGTCCTCGATAATGCGCTTGACGATCGCAAGGCCAAGCCCAACGCCCTGTTCGCGTGAGGTGACGTAAGGCTCAAACAGGCGCTCGCGGTCCGTGCTCGGGAAGCCGACGCCGCTGTCGATGACGTCGACGATGATTTTCTCCTGCTCGCTGGCGATCGAAACCAAAACGGTCCCGAGCAAATCGGCCTCGGCGGCGTCCCCGCCCTCCGGCGCGCGGGTCGGATTGCGGATCGCTTCAGCGGCGTTCTTCAACAAATTGGCGAAGGCTTGGCCCAGCAAATGCGGATCGGCGCGCAATTCCACCGGGGCTTCCGGCCCTGTCAATGCAAAGCTCACCTTCGGTTCGGCGACCTCGCGCGCTTCAATCTGCTCCTGGATCAGAGTGCGAAGGTCCACGACCCCGAAAACCGGGGTCGGCATGGTCGCAAAGCTGGCGAAATGATCGATCAGCCGATGAATGCCATCGACATGGCGCACGATCGTTCGCGTGCTCGAGTCAAACACCTCTTGGTCGCGGGTGATCTGGCTTTTGAATTTGCGCGCCAGCCGCTCGGCCGCCAGCCGGATCGGAGTGAGTGGGTTCTTCACCTCATGAGCGATGCGGCGCGCAACATCGCGCCAGGCCGCCGCCCGCTGGGCTTCGACGAGGCGCGTCATGTCGTCAAAGGTCAACACTTCGACATGGCCTTGTTCATTGAAGCGGGCCCGAACGTCGAGCACGCGTGACGCCAGCTCGCGTTTCAACACAATCTGGCTGGTCGAGACGAAGGCCTCCGGCGCGTGCTGGGTGAGGAATTCGGCAAATTCCGGCGCGATCTCGGCCAACCGCCGGCCCAACACCGCCTCGCCTGAGCGCCCCAAGAGCGCCGCCGCCGGCGCGTTGATCGTCTGGATCGCGCCTGTGGCGTCGAGCGCCACCACGCCGGCCGACACCCCGCCCAGCACCGTCTCGATAAACCGCGAGCGCGCTTCGGCATTGGCCCGTTCGGTCAGCAAGTCGGCGCGCTGGGCGTCCAATTGCGAGGTCATCCGATTAAAGGCCGATTGCAGGGTCGAGACCTCGTTGACGCGCGGCGAGGGCTGGACTTTGACCGAAAAATCGCCTTGTGCGACTTTGCGCGCCGCCCGCGCCAGCCCCACGATCGGTTGTGACGTCTCTTTGCCGATCCGCAAACCGAGCCAAATCGCCCCGATCAAGACGATCGCCATGATCTCGGCATAGCCGATCAAATAAGAAATCTGGGCGCGGTTATTGGCTTCCGACACCCCACGCCAGGAATCAAGCGCCATCTGCGCGTCATCGAGCGTGCGCAAGAACCCCGGCGCGTAATTGCGCGTCACCGCCAAAATGCGCTCATTTGGGCCAAAGCGCGCAAAGGCCTGCAATTGATCGCGGTCCGCGAGCGAGCGCAGCGCTACAATACCCGATTGCAGATCGGCCGGCGCTATGGGCGGGGTTGCATTGGCCGAATTGCTCGCCACCCCAATGATCCAGGACCCGTCCGCCGCATAAAGATGCACCGCGCCAAAACCGCGAAAGATCGCCTGCTCGCGCAGATAATCCTGGAACTGCCCTGAGGCGGGATCGACCGCGCCGGCATTGAGCAAATCGCTCTGCATGGCGCGCATCTCGCCTTCGATCGCGGCGCGCTCCTGTGCGACAAAGGCGTTGGCGGCGCTGGTCGAGGTCTCGACGATCCGGTTCAAGCGATCGGAAAACCAGGCGTCAATGCCGCGATTGAGCGCGAAGGTCAGCACGATCCCGACGATCAGAGCGGGGACAAAAGCCGCTGCGGCGAAGACGGCGGCGAATTGGCGCTGCAGCGCGCTGCCAGCTTTGGCGCTGCGGCGCGGCCGACGCAGGTCAAACGCCACCAGCCCCATCAGCAGCGCGATGATCAGCCCATCGATCCCGAACGGGATCACGGGCGGCAGGCCCGGCTCGGCCCGTTGGTCAAGCACCGTTGCGTAAAGCCCAAAGGCGGCCATGGCGAGCCCGACCATGAGGCCCAAGGCGATGATCGCATCGCGCAGAACGCGTCCGGCCCGGGGTCTGAACTGGGTTTCTGCGTCCATAAGCGACCGATTGTAGCAAATCTGCCACAGATTGTTGCGCGAAAGCCTCGCTTTGACAAGCGTTTTTTCAGTAAACGCCCTTCGCACGCAACGCGCCAGCCAATCATCTGGATTTCAGATGGATATAGGTTCCAAACTGCGGCGTCTGTTGTTGGAAATTTTTGTTGAAATGCGCCGATTACCTGGTGAATCGTGCAGAACACGTCAGAGGCCGCGATGATTGTTTATAAATACAACATAGAAGTCAATTTGGGCTAATTATTCTCTTTTGCCTTGTTCATTGATTCATATTTAAGCAACAAACCAATTTCTTCCACGCGGTATTCTACCATTCGGCTGAAGGCGTCTTCATATTTGGCATATTCATTTTCTCTGTTTTGATAGTCGATGTAAATTTTCTTCAATCGCGCATCGGTAATATAGGTTTCGAGCTTGCCATCGCTCCAATTTAGGGTGCGGCCGAAGGCGGCGCCGATGTCGCCAGGGGTCGGATCGGCCGGCAGCGCAATGTTCTTTTGCGCATGGGCTTCGCGCAAAGCTGCGTCCATTGCTTCGCGCACCTCGGCGGGCGGTCCGGCTGTTTCCTGGCGGGCAAAGTCGGCGTATTTTTGCGCGGCGGGGGCAAGTCGCGCCTTTTCCCGCTTGATGGCCGCCAGCCGCCGTTTCACCGCGGCGATTTCTTGCGGCGATTGATCCGTCGGCGCGTCTGCGCCGGGAACGGCGCTGGCCATCGCTGTGCGGGCGGCGAATTGGGCGGCGGCTTCGATATAATTGAATTCATCCGCAGCCAGCGACGCGGCGAAGGCGGCGCTCGGCGGCAACAACGGGGAGATCGCCCCGGCCCCAAATCCAAGCCCCGGCACGGCGAGCGCTGCGAGGATGATCCCGGCGACCCTTGCCAACCGGCGCGCAAGGCCGGGCGGATGGGCGGTCGGATCGATCATCAATTGCAGCCGTCTTTTCCGAAAAAGCCGGCTGAACGGCAGGAAAGCGCAACGCGCCGGGTCGGAGACGAGGCCCAATTGCAAAGCTTGCAGCCAGGATTGGGCATAAGCGCGGCGCGCATGCGGGGCGGCGTCGAGCACCAAAGCGTCGGCGGCTTCCTCGCGGGCGGCTTCCCAGGACTGCAAAAGGCCTAGGGCAAAGGGATTGAAGGCCAAGCAATCGGCCAGAAGCACCTGCAACGATTTGGCGCGCAAATCGTCGCGCGCGACATGGGCAAGCTCATGGGCAAGCGCCAGCGTCAGGCTCTGGGCAAAATCGGGCTGCGCCATGGCGCGCGGCGCGACCAATCGGGCGGCGCCGCGAACAAGGACGGCAAAAGGCGTAATGGCCGCCTCAACGACGACAATCCGCCAGGGAACGCGCACGCCAAAACGCGCCGCCCAATCGGCGGCGGCGCGCTGTAGCGCCGAATCGGCCGGCGTTGCAGCGGCCAAGATTGCCGACAGGCGGCGTTGGCCGGAGCGGGCGCGCAGCCGCCGCCACGCAAAGAACGCCAGCGCGCCGGCCCCGAACATGGCGGCAAAGATCGACGCAAAATTTGCCGGCAAAACGGGCGCGCTTTCGATCGGGGCCGCGTTGGATAAAAGCGCTGGCGACGGTTGCGCGGCGCCGACAATCGTCAGCGCGTCGAGACTGGCGGGCGCGCTTGGCGCCAAAGCCCGCCAGAGCGGCGCGGTCTGCGGCGCAAGGGCAAGCCCGAGCACGGGGCCGGCGACCATGAAGACCACCGCTCCGGCAAAAATCTGCGCGCGCCGGTGCGCGTTGTTGGTTCCAAGGCCCAGAAGCGCGCCAACGCCCCAGCCGGCAGCGGCGAAGGGCAGCGACAGCAAGGCGGCCGCGCCGGTGAATTGCAATCCGCTCAGCAGCACGGCGCTGATCATGACTCCGGCTCCGGCGGCGCATCCGGCGGCGCATCACGCGGCGCTGTGGCGTTCAGCAGCGCCGATAATTGGTCGAGTTCGTCCTTGGTTAGTAGATCGGAGCTCGCAAAAGCCGACACCGGCAAATCGCCATGCACGTCGAATACGCTCGCGGCGAAGTCTTTCAAAACCGCGCCGATCGTGGCGACTTTTTCTACCGCCGCGCGATAGACCGCAACGCCATGATAATCCTCGCGATGCAGAAGCCCCTTGGCGTGCATGCGCTCGACCAAGGTGCGGGTCGTCGAGATCGCCCAATCTTGCCGTTCGCCGAGCACGTCATGGACTTCGCGGGCGCTGCTGCGGCCCTGGCGCCAAAGCACTTTCAAAATCGCCAATTCCGATTTGGTCGGCGGGTCGGCGCCAATTTTAGCCATGGGTCGCGCGGTCCAGATTAAACAGTCCTGGCGAAAGGGCTAACACTGTGCGCGCCGCATCTCAAGTAGCGATCGCGTTACGCTGTCGCTTCTCGAACTAAGACGCTTGAATCTGCGGGGCCTAGCGCGCCGCCGTTGGCCGGCCCCACACGGAAATGCGACTGGCGCCATTGTCGACGACATAGACCTTGCCATCGGGCCCGGCAGCGATTCCAAACGGCTTTTGCAGATCAGGCGCGCCAAAATGGGTGAGAAAGCGGCCGCGCTCATCGAACATTTGCACGCGCCCATTGTAAAAATCAGTCGCCGCGATCCGCCCCCCAGGATCGATTGCCACTGACGAGACGGTCTTAAACCAGCCTGGGAATGGCATGCCGGGCAGCCGAATGCCGACGAACCCACCGAAACTTCGCTCTATTGCGCCATCTGGCGTCACGAAGTGCAAACGATGCGCATAGCCCTCGGCCAAGACAAACCCAGCATCGCGGCGACGCGCGATATCTGACGGGTAAATGAACTTTCGCGCGCCGGCGAAAGCGGTGGTGAAGGCGCCCGTTTCATCAAAAGCCTGCAGGCGCCCGCCATAAAAATCCACGACTAGCGCGCCGCCGGTCGGCAAGGCCGCAACGCCCGAAGGCGAATTGAGTGCGCCTGCCGCTTCGCCAGCCGCGCCAAAGGCATGTTGGAACACGCCATCCAAGGTAAATACAAGAACAGCGTCGAGATCATAATCAGCGATAAATAGCTGGTCGTCCTGAATATCCAGATTCATCGGCCGCCCCAGCATGGTGGCGTCGCCAGCCTTCGGGAAGAAATCAAGGAATTCGCCCTGAAGCGAAAATATTTGAATGCGCGCATTTCGCGCGTCTGCCACAAAGACCTTGTCGTGTGAGACGGCTATCCCGGTCGGATCGCGGAATTCGCCCGGCCCGTCGCCTGCCGCCCCCCATTCGGCGAGCTTTTCATAAGGCGGCTCTCGCAAAACATGCCCCCTCGATACAAAAAATGCGCCTCCGACCGCGAGCGCGAGCATGAAGAAAAGAGCGATGAAAACGCGGCGCATGATTATCCCCGTTAAAACGGCACACGAAAACCGAGGCGCAACGCAAAATCGGGCCGCGGCGCGCCCGCCCGACCATCGCCGCGCACCGGGATCTGCACGCCACCCTCAAGGATATATTTGGCGCTGACGAGTTGTATTCCCGGCGACAGGAACAAATCCGCGCGCGCGTCGCCGATTGCGTCGCCCGCGGTGACGCGGACATAGTTCACTTCCCCCACCGCATAGAGAAATCGCGGCACGCCCGTCCCTAATCGGCGCGGTAACAGGCGATATTGCACCGACCCGTCAATGTTCAAAAGATCGCCCAAATTGACCTCAAATTTGGGCGTGTTGACTTGGTAACGCGCCGACACGTCCACTTCGACATCGTTGTTGAGAAATGTCGCGACGACGCCCGCAAACGGATCGGTTGACCGCGACCCAATCCCGCTGCGTCCGCTGGGCAATTCGACGCCGGCAAAAGGCGTGATGCGGAAGGTATAGCCGGGTCCATTGCGTTTCAACGCGGTATAGCGCGCGAAAATGCGAATATCGCCGAAGCCGGTCAACTCGTCGGATGGCTGCAAAATGGGTTCAATACGGCCGAAGGCGAGCGGAACCACGGCAAACACCGCCCAATCGGCCTGCAGGCCATAACCGAGCGCATTCTCCCAAATGAGCGTGCGCGCACCGATCGCGCGACTGGAAGCTTCCGCATAGATCAATTGGCTACGGGCGATGAATTCCTTGGCGGCGACTGGCAGGGCGGTTTCGGTGGTGATCGGCGCTGCCTCGGCCGGCCCAAGGACGATCGAGACCGCAGAACCTACCAGAAGGAGGGCGCGGTTCATGACCCTACTTCGTTGTCCGAGGGGGCGACTATAAAGCTGCGTACTTTAAAGCCGGCCCTCTTGACCGCCCCTTCGAGCGCCGACCGCTCGAGGGTTTTTCCGACCGGCGTGGTGACAATGACCGTTGAACTGGCCAAATCAGTCTTAACGACAGTGACGCCCGCGAGCTTCTTCAGCTGTTTCTCAATGCCGAAAGTGCAAAGCGGACAAGCGAGCCCGTCCACGCCGAGGCGATAAGTCTCCGCTGACGCTTGGCTCGACAGCGCCAACGCAAGGGCAAGACCGCCCGCACCGAAGAGACCGGATTTGCGGCGAGGATCCTTATTCATGGTGAGCGGCTCTCCCGTTCGATAAAGTTGTTGATTGCCATACCGATCAACGGTACATGCTGTAGTCGCTACAGGATCAAGAGGGCTCACGGATTATTTTCATGCAAGTTGGCATGCTAAGCGCCGCCTCCGGCGTTAAAATTGAAACGATCCGGTATTATGAAAAAGTTGGGCTGCTGCCCAAGCCCGTGCGAGCGGGGAATGGACGCCGCGTTTATGATCAAGCGGATGCGGAGCGTCTGTCGTTCATTAGGCGGGCGCGCTTGCTTGGTTTTCCGATGGCGGACATAAGGGCAATCTTAGCGCTGCGTGCGCCGAAAGCGGGAAACGCGACAGTGCGCACAATTGCAGAACGCCATCTTGCGACGGTTCGGGCGCGCTTGGCCGATCTTCGCGCGCTGGAGGACATGTTGATCTTGGCGATCGATGATTGCCAAGCCGGTAGAGGCGACGTCTGTCCGGTCGTCGCGGCGATCGCCAAGGCTTGAGGTCCGGCAGCGAGGCGGGGTGAAGCTGCCCGCCCTCCCCGCGCCCCGTCGGGGAATCATTGCCAAAGCGCCGCGCATCAGGCATGGCGCGCGCCATGACCGCAATCGACATCGATGCGCTGTTGCAGCCGCAGGACTTAGCAGCGGCGCGGGCGCTGAAGCTTTCCGACAGCGAATATCAGATCATTCTCGACCGCTTGGGGCGGGCGCCCAATCGGGTTGAGCTCGGCGTGTTTTCGGTGATGTGGAGCGAGCATTGCTCGTATAAATCCACGCGTCGGCATCTAAAGACGCTGCCGACCAGCGGGCCGCGCGTCATCCAAGGCCCGGGCGAGAATGCCGGCGTCGTCGATATTGGCGATGGGCTCGCTTGCGTGTTCAAAATGGAGAGCCACAATCACCCGAGCTTTATCGAACCGACCCAAGGCGCAGCGACCGGGGTCGGCGGCATCATGCGCGATGTGTTCACGATGGGAGCGCGGCCGATCGCGCTGCTCAACGCCTTGCGCTTTGGCGATCCGGCCCATCCGCGCACCAAGAGCCTGGTGCGCGGCGTTGTCGCCGGCATAGGCGGCTATGGCAATTGCGTCGGCGTGCCGACCATTGGCGGAGAGACCAATTTTCATAAAGGCTATAACGGCAATATCCTCGTCAATGCGATGTGCGTCGGCCTTGCCCGGCAAGACCGGATTTTCTATTCGCGCGGCGCCGAGCCGGGCGCGGTGATCTTTTATGTCGGCTCGAAAACCGGGCGCGACGGCATTCATGGCGCGACCATGGCTTCGGCCGAATTCTCGCAAGCCGATGCCGATCAGCGCCCGAGCGTGCAGGTCGGCGACCCCTTCGTCGAAAAATTGCTGATTGAAGCTTGCCTGGAGCTGATGGAGACCGACGCCATCCAAGCGATCCAGGATATGGGCGCGGCGGGACTGACCTCGTCCTCGGCCGAGATCGCCAGCAAAGGCGGGGTCGGGATCGACCTCGACCTTGACCGCGTCCCGCAGCGCGAAAAGGCGATGACCGCCTATGAGATCATGCTCTCGGAAAGCCAAGAGCGCATGCTGATGATCTTAAAGCCGGGGCGGGAGGCGCAGGCCGCCGCGATCTTTGCCAAATGGGGCTTGGATGCGGCCGTCATCGGCGTGGTCACGGATAGCGGGCGGATGGTGTTGCGTCAGGGCGGCGTCATCGTGTGCGATATCCCGGTCGCCCCGCTTGCCGATGACGCGCCAAATTACGACCGGCCCTTTGTCAACGCGCCGCCGCGCGCGCCTTTGGGCGCGGTCGCGGCGCCGGCGGCGGGCGCCTATGGCGCGAATTTGCAGGCGCTGATGAGCTGTCCCGACATGGCCAGCAAACGTTGGATCTGGGAGCAATATGACCGCGATGTGATGGCCGATACGCTGGAGGACAGCGCCACCGCCGCCGATGCGGCCGTCGTGCGCGTGCATGGAACCACCAAAGCGCTGGCGATGACCTGCGATTGCACGCCGCGTTATGTGGCGGCCGATCCGCGCGAAGGCGCCAAACAGGCGATCGCAGAGGCCTATCGCAATCTCTGCGCAGTGGGGGCCGAGCCGATCGCGGTCACCGACAATCTCAATTTCGGCAATCCGGAGCGCCCCGTCATCATGGGCGAGATCGTCGCGGCGATCGAGGGGTTGGGCGAAGCCTGCCGGGCGTTGGACTTCCCGATCGTCAGCGGCAATGTCTCG
>DHHV01000106.1:17652-18084 GCA_002403455.1 Hyphomonadaceae bacterium UBA4763
ATCGTCAGCGGCAATGTCTCGATGTATAACGAAACCGATGGCCAGGCGATCCCGCCAACCCCGGCGATCGGCGCGGTCGGGCTGCTGGCGGACGCCAGCCGGCGCGCGTATTTTGGGTCGGGCCAGGCCGGCGATGTGCTGGCGCTGGTCGGGGAAACGCGCGGCCATTTGGGCGCCTCGCTTTATGTGCGCGAAATAGTGGGCCGCGAAGAGGGTCCGCCGCCGCCGGTCGATCTGGCGATCGAGCGCCGGCATGGGGCCTTTGTGCGGGAATTGATCGCGGCGGGGCTCGTCGATTGCGTGCATGATTTGTCGGATGGCGGGCTGGCTTGCGCGGCGGCGGAGATCGCGTTGGCGAGCGGCATTGGCGTGCGCTTGCGCGCCCCCGCCGGGCCGGCGCCGGTCGCGGCGTTGTTTGGCGAAGATCAGGGC
>DHHV01000065.1:0-245 GCA_002403455.1 Hyphomonadaceae bacterium UBA4763
ACTTTGTAGTTGAACTCGCGGGCCATATCGAGAATTTGGGCCATCTCATCGCCGCGATAGCAATGCATTTGCACGAGAATTTCACCGCGCAAGACACCGCCCAGGGTTTCTAATTCCAGGTCGCGGCGCGGCGGGGTCGCGTCGCCGCCCTTCTTCTCAAATTCCTTGGCATATTTGTCCCAGGCGACATTGTTTTCGGCGGCGCGCGCCCAGGCTTGCCGATAACCGGCCATATTGCCCATGCG
>DHHV01000065.1:569-25067 GCA_002403455.1 Hyphomonadaceae bacterium UBA4763
GGGGGGGTGGCGGGACTGCGCGAGCGGCCGCCATAAACGCGCTTGGGGTTCTCGCCGCAGGCCATTTTCAGCGTATAGGGCGCGCCTGGGAATTTCATGTCCTGGACCGTGCCTGCGCTGACATTTTTCAGCGTGACGCCGCGGCCGCCGAACAAATTCGCCGAGCCCGGGAGGACATGCAAGGTGGTGACGCCGCCGGCCCGCGCCCGGTTAAAGCCGGGGTCCTGCGGCCAAACCGAATGCTCGGCCCAGACTTCGGCGGTGTTGGGCTCGGTCGCCTCATTGCCGTCGGAATGGGCGTTGACGCCGGGCGAGGGATAATCGCCCAAATGCGAATGGATGTCGATAATGCCGGGCGTCACCCAGCGCCCGCCAGCGTCGAGCACGGTAACCCCGGCCGGAGCGGTAAGATCGGCGCCAATCGCCTCGACTTTGCCGCCGCGCAACAGGAGCGCGCCGCGCTCGATCTTGCCGCCGACGCCGTCGAGGATCGTTGCGTTGGTGATGAAGAGATCGGCGCCTTGGCCAGCTTTATAGGTCGAAGGATATGGGTCGAGTTGGACGACGACCTTTTCCCCTGGAGCTTTCTCCGGCGGTTTTTCGGCAGCGGCGGGCGCGGGCGCCTCCTCCTTGCCGCGTCGGCGCGATTGGGCGTCGGCCTCGGCAATAAAACTGAACGCCAGAGCGCTGGCGCATAGGGTCGCTTGAAGCGGACGCAAGGTCATGATCTCTCCCCGCTGTCGGGCGCCGTTGCGGAAAAGCAGGCGGCGCAGCAGCCGAATTCGGCTAAAGGGGTGTTGTCGACAAGGCGCGGCGGCTTGGCGATGCGGCGTATTGGCGCGGCTGTGCGGTGGTTTAACGGCGGGTCCAGACAAAAGCGCAAAGGAGCGTGCGCTGGCTGGCGCTGAAATTATCGTCGCTGGTGATCAGGATCAGCGTTTCTTCCGCCGTTTCGATGGCGGCGATGGCTTCAAAGTTATCGACCGGGAATGGCGGGTTGAGGAGCGCGAGGCGCTCGCCCCAGAAATCGCCCGGCGGCCAAAAGCGCAGCTCGGCGCGCGCGCCAAGCCCTGGAGCGAAGAACCGATAAAGCGCGACGAAACCGCCATCGTTGAGCTCATCGAGCCCGGTCAACGCATAGCCGAAAGAGCGGCGAAGCGCGGTCGCTTGCTCCAATTTCGGCGGGGTCTTCGGCGCGGGGCTCATCGGGGCGGGCAGGCGCCACAGGCTCGGGGCGGCCCCGCGCTCTTGCCCGGCCAGCAAGCCGCCATCGGGGGCGGTGGCCAGCGCCTCAAGGCCGCCATTGTCCTCGATCGCGGCGGTTTGGTCGAGCTCGGCGATCACCATTCCAGCGGCGCGCAAAGGGTCAGGTCCGGCATAAAGGCGGAGGAGATGGCGCTGCTCGAAGCTGACCGCATAAGATCCATCGCCCAGGCGCGCGAGTCCTTCCGAATCAGTCAGCCGCCGGCTTTGCAGGGCCACGCCACGCTCATCGCGCAAGGCGGCGATTTCAGCGTCCGCCACTCCCGCCAAGAAGCCGTCGGCGCCCCAGAGGAGACGAAACCGCAGCCAATGAGCGCGATCGGTGATCGCAATGACGCGCTCTTTGCCCTCCACGGCGAGCCCGGAAACGCCGCCGAACCGATCATCGCCGGCGCGCATTTGCAAACAGCCGCGAAAGGCGAGCGGGGCAAGGAATTGCGCGGCGATTCCAGCCTCGCGGATGAGCGTCGTCTCAATCGCGATCTGTTCGGGATCGGGGGCGGGCTTGCGCCGCGGCGTCGGGGCCGAGGCGGCAAGGCTCAAAAACACCAAGGCCCATAGACCAAGACGCGTAGCAAGGTTCAGGCGCGGCATGATCACCGCCCCGAGCGGCGCGGGGCCGCCTTTCCTGCGGGGTCTTCGAATAATTCCGCCAATTGCTGGGTCATGGCGCCGCCCAATTGCTCAGCGTCGATGATGGTGACGGCGCGGCGGTAATAACGAGTGACGTCATGGCCAATGCCGATGGCGATCAATTCGACGTCCGGCGCGGCTTCGAGCTGGGCGATGACGCTGCGCAAATGCCAGTCGAGATAGGAGCCGGAATTGGCGCTTTGGGTCGAATCATCGACGGGCGCGCCGTCCGAAATGACCATCAAAATGCGCCGCTGCTCGGGCCGGCCGCGCAAGCGGTTATAGGCCCATTCCAGCGCCTCGCCGTCGATATTTTCTTTCAGCAGCCCCTCGCGCATCATCAGGCCGAGATTACGCTTGGCGCGCCGCCAGGGCGCATCGGCCGCTTTGTAAATGATGTGGCGCAGATCGTTGAGCCGGCCGGGCTTGGCCGGCTTGCCGGCTTTGACCCAGGCGTCTTTTGAATTGCCGCCCTTCCAGGCGCGGGTGGTGAAGCCCAAAATCTCGACCTTGACGCCGCAGCGCTCCAGCGTGCGGGCGAGGATATCGGCGCAAATTGCCGCGATCATGATCGGTCGCCCACGCATCGAACCGGAATTGTCGAGCAGCAGGGTGACCAGCGTGTCGCGAAACGGGGCGTCGATCTCTTGCTTGAACGAGAGCGGCTGCATCGGATCGATGACGATACGGGCAAGGCGGGCGGTGTCGAGCACGCCCTCCTCCAAGTCGAATTGCCAGGACCGGTTCTGCTTGGCGAGCAATTTGCGCTGCAGCCGATTGGCGAGACGCCCGACCGCGCCCTGCAGGCTCTTCAATTGCTGGTCGAGATAATTGCGCAGCCGCGCCAGTTCTTCCGGCTCGCAGAGCGATTCGGCCCCGATTTCTTCGTCAAACTGCGTGGTGTAAGCCCGATAGCGATTGGGATCGTCGGCCGATGGTTTGGGCGGGGCCGAGCGGATCGGCGTCGTGCCCTCGCCATCATCGGGGGCGTCGTCGGGGCTGGAAGGATCGATCTCGGCGTCGATCTCGACATTGGCCGGATCGGTGTCCGGGGCGGGGAGCGGCCGCTCATCGATCTCGCCGGTGCTTTGGCCTTGCGTGTCGCCGTCATCGGCCTGGTCGCTGTCGGGGGCGTCCTCGGTTTGCGGTTGCGGCGTATCCGTCGCCTCGGACTCCTCGTCGGGGGCTTCGTCCGGCTCTTCGCCGATCTCCGCGCTGGGATCGAGATGGCGGATCAAATCGCGCGCCAAACGGGCATAGAGGCGTTGGTCGTCACGGGCTTGGGTCAGGGCGTCGAGCAGAGGGCCGGCTTTGCCTTCGACTTCCTCGCGCCAGATATCGGCGATGCGCGCCGCAATCGGCGGGAGTTTGCGACCGCTGACCCGCTCGCGCAGCAAAAAGCGGACGGCGTCGGCGAGCGGGGCGCTGGTGCGATCCTCCATGCGGGCAAAGCCCTGGCGCTCGCAGGCCTCCACTAACGCTGCGTCGAGATTGGCGGCGACGCCGGCGAGCGCGCGCGCGCCAAGCCCCTCAATGCGCGCCTGTTCGGCCGCCTCGAACATGGTCCGGCCGGCGGCGCTGGTCGGGGTCAGCGATTGATGGGCGCGCGGATTGTGAAAAGCGATGCGCAAGGCGAGGCCGTCGGCCGCGCCGCGCAGCCTGGCGGCGTCGCGCTCGCTGAAATTGCGCGGCGGGGCCGGCAAAACGGCTTTTCCGCCGACAAGGCTCGGGCCGTCGGGCGAATAGGCAAATTCGAGCTCGGGATCGCCGGCCAAGCTGCGGGTGGTGGTTTCAACCGCCCGTTTGAACGCTTCGGCCGGGGTTTCTTGTGTCTTCGCCATCGTTGAGGGGCTTAGCCTGGGTACGGCGTCGGCGCCAAGCCGGGATGGGGACGACGGAGGTCAGGCGGTTCTAACCTCGTTGAGCAGATCGGGGTGGCGATCCAGCAATTTCAACAGCTTGACCAAGGCCAGCGGCGGCTTGGTCTTGCCGTTCTCATAGCGCGAAAACGCGTTGACGCCGCCGCCAAAGATTTCGCCCGCCTCGCGCTGGCCAAGATCGAGCTTTTTGCGCACTTGGACGATAAAAGCAGGATCAACAATCGCCGCGTTTACTTGCTTGTTAAACGCCTGCATCTCGCGCATGACGCGCTCGGTCTCGGCCATATCTGTGATCGACTCATCGCATGCCGGGCAAAAATCCGCCGTCACCGACGGGATCAGTGTCGTTTCGCCCTTATAGGTATAGGTCAGGTCGCGGGTGTCGTGGATGAGCTCCGCTGCGCCGCATACCGGACATTTCATGGTCAGAGCTCCTTAAAAGAAACGATCAGCACGTCATCGATGCCGGTCAGTTTCACATACAGGTCGCCGGCTGGCGTGTTCGGGCGGTAGACGTCCTGCCAAATGGTGTGAACGGCATGGGTGGTCATGCTCTTGAAAAAATCCGCTGGCGTCAGCGCCATTACCACATCCAGCATGTCGAATAGTTCGAAACCTAAGGCGGCGGCCCCAAGCCGCGCTGCATGCGTTGCGCGGACTTTTCCCACTGTAACCAAGGCCTTAACGAGGCGCAGCGGGCAATGTGGCGTCAACTTCTCCACCGACAATTTCTAACCTAGTTGGTGCGAGTTGGCAAGTTCGTTATCGCGAGTTTTTGGTGTATCGGGCATTGAGGATGCTTGACGCCACCCGTGGAGACAGCAGGCTTGCCATCGCCGACGGCGCAAGGGACAAGGTTAGGCGATATTCGCTCCGCTAAAGGAAGCTCTGTCATGGCCGATGATATTGCCGCGCTGAGCGCGCCCATTTTGTGCCGCCACCGCGTTGAGCGCACCCCGATCGCGATCATCGGCGCCGGCTTTTCCGGGCTCGGCATGGCGGCGAAGCTAAAAGCGGCGGGGCGCAGCGATTTTATCCTGCTGGAAAAAGCCGCCGAAGTCGGCGGCACCTGGCGCGAAAACACCTATCCCGGTTGCGCTTGCGATGTGCCCTCGCATCTTTATTCATTTTCTTTCGCCACCAATCCCAATTGGTCGCGCATGTATCCGACGCAAGACGAAATCTGGCGATATCTGATCGACTTCACCGATCAGCAGGATTTGCGCGCGGCCTGCCGGTTCGGCTTCCAAGCAACAAATCTCGACTGGGTCGAGGACGCCGATTTGTGGCGGATAACCAGCGCGGACGGGCGGGTGGTGGAAGCCAATGTCGTCGTGTCTGGGATGGGCGGCTTGCACATCCCCAACCGACCCAATCTGCCCGGCTTATCCGATTTTCGCGGCCAGATGTTTCACTCGGCCGAATGGGATCATGGCGTTAAGTTGTCCGGCGCGCGGGTGGCGGTGATCGGCTCGGGGGCGAGCGCGGTGCAATTCGTGCCGCAAATCGCGCCGCAGGTTGCTCAGCTCGACCTTTATCAACGCACGCCCAATTGGATCCTTCCCAAAGGCGATCGGCGCATGAGCGGGTTTGAGCAAGCCTTGTTCCGCGCTTTGCCGCCCGTTCAAGGGTTCTATCGGGCGTTGATCTATTGGCTGAACGAGGTCCGCGCGATCGCGTTTCAACGCCCCGATATCATTCGCCAGTCCGAACGGCAGGCGCTGGCGCATCTGCACGCGCAGATCGCGGACCCGGCGCTGCGCGCAAAGCTCACGCCATCCTACACAATCGGCTGCAAGCGCGTGCTGATCTCAAATGATTTTTACCCGGCGCTGATGCGGCCCAACGTAAAACTGATCACCGATCCGATCGCCGCGATTACGTCCAACGGGGTTGTTGATTCCAGTGGCGTTGAGCGGGCGGCCGATGTGCTTATCTTGGCGACTGGCTTTAAGCCGATGGATCTGATCACCGGCGTTGCGGTGACCGGGCGCGATGGCCGTAAGCTAAACGAGGAATGGGCTGAACTGCCGGAAGCCTTTTTGGGCTCCTGCGCGGCGGGCTATCCCAATCTCTATTTCCTGATGGGCCCCAATACCGGGCTCGGCCATAATTCAATGATCTATATGATCGAAAGCCAAATCGCTTTTGTGCTGGACGCGCTCGCCGTGATGGATCGCGAAGGGCTGGCGAGCCTTGAGGTCCGGCCCGACGCGCAACGCGATTTTAATGCGGAATTGGTCGAAAAACTGAAAACCACCGTTTGGGCGTCGGGCTGCAAATCCTGGTATTTATCGGCCGATGGACGCAACCCGACCATCTGGCCGGGCTTTACCTTTGATTATCGCAAGCGCACGCGGCGCATTCCGCGCGAGGCCTTCGTGACCCGCCGCGCCGGGATTGGGTAGCCGCTCTAATAAAGCCAAACGGTCAACAATAACTTTGCCGATAGACAAGCACATGTGAGTGTGAACAGGTCGTGTTGGCGTAATTTGGCGCTTCTGGGGGGTCTTTATTTCATGTCAGTCGATGTCGCGGCGTCTCAACCGCGAAAACGTACCTTTGCGCAAATGCGGCGCGATTTTATCGTTACCAATGGCGGCAAAATGCGCGGCTTTTTCGATCGATTGATCGCGCCGTGGTCGACCATTCCCAATACGCCGATCCTGGATCTCGCCATGTTTCCCGGCGCCGAAGAACTGGAAGCCAATTGGGAAATCGTTCGCGACGAATTCTTGGCGCTGCAACAATCTGAGCGCGCGCTGCCGCCTTTGGCCGATATTTCGCCCGACCATGCCAGCATCGCCGAAAAGACCAAATGGCGGGCATTTTTCTTCTATGGCTACCGCATGCGGGTGGATAAAAATTGCGCCAAATGCCCGAAAACGGCAGCGCTGCTCGACCGCTTTCCGGGCCTGGAAACCGCGATGTTTTCGGTGATGTCCGACGGGACCTATGTGCCGCATCATCGCGGCGTTACCAAAGCAACGCTCAAATTTCACTTGCCCTTGATCCTGCCGCGGGACATGACGCAATGCTTTATTGAGATCGACGGTCAGAATTACCGCTGGTCGCAAGGCAAAATGCTTATTTTTGACGATTGCTATCGCCACGCCGTTACGAACAAATCAGGCGATGAGCGGGCGATCTTGTTGCTGGAAGTGCGCCGTCCTTTGCGTTGGCCGGGAACGTGGTTTGCCGATTTCTTCATGTGGTGCGTGACCGCCAGCCCGTTCGTGCAAGACGCCCGCCGCAATATTCACACCTGGAAGGTAGATTAAGCGCCCCGCGGCTTTGACCGGAAAGCGGGCGGCGCGCCGATCAGGCGGCTGAACGCAACCGTGCCGCGGTAATCGGCGCATCGGGATTGTTGAAAAGATCCGCGATCATCTCGTCGGCGGCGTCGGGCTTGAATGGCACCGCGCAGCTGCCGATGAAATGCGACATCTCGCCGACATGGATCCGATCAGGCAACACATAGAGATCAACGCTGAGGAACGGAAACGGCGCGCTGAGTTTGGCGGCGATTTCGGTGATCTCGGCGATGCGATCGCGATAGGCGCAAGGGACCTCGACAACTGGATAAAGCCGCGACAACGGCAATTGCTCGCCGTCAAGATCGTAAAATACGCGGCGATGGCCGCCCTGCCGATCCATGTCGACTTGGAAAAATTTCGGCCGGCCATGAAAGCAAAACACTTTCACATCGCTCGGCGGTTTGCCGTCGACCGTTAAAAACGGCTCGACGATGATCATGCCGGCCAGCGGTTTGTAATTCGGCTCGCGGCTCATGTAGAAATAATTCAAAAACAGCCAGCGGCGCATGCGTTTGCGCTCAATCAAGGTTGGCTGGCGGTCTTTAAGGAAGATCACCTCGCCGCTATGATGGGTTGGTTTGACGACGCAGGGTGTTGGAAAGACAAAATCCGCCAATTCTTTTTCGGTCTTCAACAAAGCCAAGGTAGGGACGGCGTAAGCTTCGCCGATCGCCGCCGAAATATGAGATTTGACACTGTATTTGCAGGTTGTCGCCGCGCGCAACGGGTCGCGCCCCGACGGACCCAATTTATCGCGCATCAGATATTCAGAAAAACGCCGCGGCGCTTTGACATTGGCGAAAGCTTTACTGTCAACGCGATAGGTAATCTGCGAGATCGCCCAATTGACGGTCGGGTGGTCTGGAAATAGCCGCGTAAACGGCATTTCGACGGCGCGAAACAGACGAAACCACCAGGCATTTCGGTCCTTGAACCGCATTCGACGTCCTTCAAACACATTCGGTTATCGACTTTATTGTCAAAGCCGCGCGCCGGCGCAAGTCCGAAACGCGAACGGCGGTAGCGCCATCCTCTTGCGTTAAGCCGGCGCGCACATCATATTCAATGCAAACCTGAAGCGTCTTTAGGCACGCTTTCGGCAGTCAATGAGGATTGCAATGAACCAATATGCACGCAATTACGGCTACGCCCCCGCCAAGGCCGATATGGCGGTGGATGCGGGCCTGCGCGCCTTCATGGTAGGCGTGTTCAACAAAATGGCGCTCGGCCTGGCGGTTTCGGGCGGGCTTGCTTGGGTGGCCGGCAATGTCGCGCCCGTCACGCAATTGATTTTCGGCACGCCGTTGTTCTTTGTCGTCGCTTTTGCGCCGCTGGTCCTGTTGCTGGGGGCCGGTTTCGTGATGAAGAACCCCTCGCCAGCCGGCACGGGTCTGCTTTATTGGTCGATCGTCGCGCTAATGGGGCTGAGCCTTGGCTCGGTCTTCTTGGTTTACACCGACGTTTCGGTCGTTCGCACCTTCTTCATTACCGCCGCCGCCTTCGGCGCCTTGGCGTTGTGGGGCTATACCACGAAAAAAGACCTGACCGGGTTCGGCTCGTTTTTGATCATGGGCCTGTTCGGTCTGATCATCGCCAGTCTCGTCAACATGTTCTTCAAATCCGACATGATGAGCTTCATCATCTCGGTGGTCGGCGTGTTGGTGTTCTCGGGGCTCGTCGCGTTTGACACGCAGCGGTTGAAATACACCTATTATGAGCTGGGCGGCGATCAACGCGGGATGGCGGTTGCGACCAATTACGGCGCGCTGTCTCTCTACATCAACTTCATCAACCTGTTCCAAATGCTGCTGTCGCTGCTGGGCGATCGCGAGTAATCAACGAACAGATTGGCTTGAAATGACAAAGGCCCCGACCTTGCGTCGGGGTTTTTTGTGTTTGTTATAGGCCGTGCAAATCTCAGAGGGGGCGGTTTTCGATGGCGATCTTGGTTACCGGCGGAGCCGGCTATATCGGCAGCCACACCGCTTTGGCGCTGCTGGATGCGGGCGAAGACGTTGTCGTTCTGGACGATCTTTCCACCGGCCAACCGTTTTTGATCCCGCCGCAAGCCCGCCATCATCATTGCGATGTCGGCGATCGGGCGCTCGTCCAGCGCCTATTTGCCAGCCATCCCATCGAGGCGGTGATCCATTTTGCGGGGTCGATCGTGGTGCCGGACTCGGTCGCCGATCCGCTGCGTTATTATGAGAACAACACCGCCAAGTCGCGCAGCCTGATCGAACAAACGATCACCGCCGGCGTCAAGTTGTTCATTTTTTCATCGACCGCCGCTGTTTATGGCGCCGCTGGCGCAAACGCGCTCGACGAGATGACCGAGCTGCGCCCGGAATCGCCCTATGGTTGGTCCAAGCGCATGACGGAGATCATGCTCGCCGACGCCGCGCGCGCGCATGATTTTCGCCATGTTGCCTTGCGCTATTTCAACGTCGCCGGGGCTGATCCTTCCATGCGGGCGGGGCAAAGCAGCCAGCGCGCCACGCATCTCATCAAGATCGCTTGCCAGGTCGCGACGGGCGCGCGCCCCTTTATGGAGGTTTATGGCGAAGATTACCCAACGCCTGATGGAACTTGCATCCGCGATTACATCCATGTCAGCGATTTGGCGGCGGCGCATATGTCGGCGCTTGGGTATTTGCGCGAAGGAGGCGCTTCCGACGTGTTTAATTGCGGAATTGGCCGGGGCTATTCCGTGCGCGAGGTCATCGCGGCGGTCACCCGCGTTTGCGGCGCTGAGCTGGACGTGCGCCCTGCCCCACGCCGCGCCGGCGATCCGCCCGTGCTGGTGGCCGCTTCGGAAAAGCTGAGAAACCAATTGGGGTGGGCGCCGGTTTATCCAGAGCTCGAGGCGATGGTGACGCATGCCTTGGCTTGGGAGCGCAAGCTGGCCGACTTGCTGGCGGCGCAAAGGCAGCAGCCATAACGCTTTTATTGCTCAGTCGATGAATGCAGGCTTGTCGGCTCTATACAAGCAAACGGCCACCGTCGAAGCCGACGATGGCCGTAAACTTGGGTGCGGGGGCAGGATTTGAACCTGCGGCCTTCAGGTTATGAGCCTGACGAGCTACCGGGCTGCTCCACCCCGCGTCAGAGGGGAGCGCGGATATAGGCGCCATCCGCGCCAAACGCAAGTGTTTTATGTGACCGATTCTTTACACAAATTGGATGCTGTAGGAAACCGACGGGAGGGTACGTTACGGAATTCTCGCCTCCAGTCGATCCGCTTATTCTGCCCAATGCGCCTCCGTCGATCCGATGCCCTCGATTGGGCATCATCGAGCCGGCTTTTCAATAAAGTCAGTCGCGCCAAGAATCTACCAATCGCAGCCGTATTTCGTCACCGTCGGGAGGGGGACTGTCCGGAATTTTGTGTAAGTGACGAAAGCTGGCATGCTCGCCTCGAAGGAGATTTGCATGTCCGAAAAGCCAAAGACGCCTGAGATTTCCGATGCGCTGCTTAGGCTTAGGACCTATTAAGTTGCAATAGGGTGCGAACAGTGACTCACGATGGCAACGGAGGTTTCCATGTCGGACCTGTTTTTGCTTTCGCCTGCCCAGATGTCGAAGATTGAGCCGTTTTTCCCGCGCCCGAACGGCGTGCCGCGTGTTGATGACCGCAAGGTGATATCTGGCATCGTTTATGTGCTCAAGCACGGGCTTCAGTGGCGAGACGCGTCGCGCGCCTATGGCCCGCACAAGACGCTGTACAACCGGTTTCGCCGTTGGTCGGAAATGGACGTTTTTGACAGAATTTTCAGTACCTTAGCTGCAGAAGACGGCCCACCGGACACGATGATGTTTGACGCAACGCAACGATAGACTCACCTCACCGCGTGCAGCCTCCAAAAAGGGGGCGTTTTGCGGCCTATCGGGGGCGCCAAGGGCGGGTTGAACATCAAGCTGCATGCTGTTTGCGACGGCGAGGGCCGGCCGCTGGCGATGCGCCTGACCGAGGGCCAAACCTTAAGATCACGTCGGCGCGAAGATCCTCTTTCCAGCCCTCTCGGACGAGGTCGAAGCGACCCTGATCGCGGACAAAGGCTATGATTCCGACGAATACCGCGCTGCGCTCAAGGCGAAGGGAATCCGTCCATGCATCCCACCGCGAAAGGGCCGCCCCCCAGAGTTACTGCAAAACCACATATAAACAAAGACATAAGATCGAAAACATGTTCGGGAGCCTGAAAGACTGGCGCAGAAACGTCCACCGCTACGATCGCCGCGCCGACGTCTTCATGGCCGCAATCACCCTCGCCGCCATCGTCATATGGTGGCTCCAATGAGTCCTGAGCCTAACCTAGGACCACTCGTGCCTTGAGTTTTCCGCCTTGCTCAGGTCCGGTGGGCTGGTTTCAACGGCTGAGTTTGCCAGCATGATCGGGGGGTATTCCCGATCGCGCTGTGCGGTCGTTCTTCGTTGTAGTATCTACGCCACGGCTCCAGCTTTTCGCAAGCATCTTGCAGCGACAGGAACCAGTGCGCGTTCATGCATTCGCGGCGTAGCTTGCTGTTGAACGCCTCGATGAATGCATTGTGTGTGGGCTTACCAGGGCGGGAGAAGTCCAGGGTCACACCCCGCTGGTAAGCCCACAGATCCATGTCCCGAGAGATAAACTCGCTGCCATTGTCGACCCTGATCGTCTTGGGATAGCCGATCTTCCGGCAAGCCTTTTTCAAGGTTGCGACCACGTCCTCACCGCGGTAGCTGAACCGCGGATCGACCACGGGCGATAGCCGCGAGAACGTATCCACCACGGTCAGGATGCGCAGCTTGCGACCCGTTGCCAGCTGATCGTGAACAAAGTCCATCGCCCAGACATCGTTCGGCCGGATCGCAGGTGCACGGTCCTCCCTCAGCTTCGCCTTGACCCGCCGCTTGGGGGTCTTGTTGCGCAGCTGCAATCCCAACTCCATGTAAAGCCTATAGACCTTCTTGGCGTTCACGACCCAGCCCTCCCGGCGCAGGATGTGATAGACACGACGACAGCCGTAGCGGACGTGTGTCGCGCAGATCTCCTTGATGCGTTTCTTCAGAGAGGCCGGATCGGTGTGGCGGGACTGATAGTGGTAACTGGATGTGTCGAACGGCAGAACCCGGCAGGCCCTCCGGACAGACACGCCCCAGTCCGCAAGCATCCCTTCGACCAGCTCGCGCTTCCGATCCGGCCTCAAAGTTTTCGCTTGATGACATCCTGCAGCATCTCACGGTCCAGCGTCAGATCGGCGACGATCTTCGTGAGCCGACTGTTCTCGTCCTCCAGCTCACGCAGCCGCCGCATCTCCGATGGCAGCAGACCCGCGTACTTCTTCTTCCAGCTGAAGTAGGTTGCCTGGCTGATGCCCGCCTTGCGGCAGATATCGGCGACAGGTGTTCGTTCCTCAGCCTGCTAGATGACAAACGCCTTCCTTGCGTCCGTGAACTTTGATGCCTTCACGCCAAACCTCCTCGCCCAGCCAAGGACATCTAAGGCAGAAAACGCTACCCGCAAATGGTCCAGTTTTCAGGTGACGGAGCACAGCTTACCACGATTCCAACATTTCGCGGGACGAAACAACTGACGTCAATTTGCCGCTCTGCCATCAGTCTCGGTGCAAGCAGACCTAAAGTCGCTAGCTATCGCAAAGATTGCAGCGCCCCGATCAACTCCCGTAGCGGGGGACTTGGCAAAGTGAGCAAGTGCCTCCAAAACCCGGCGAGGATCACGACACACAAGATCGACCGCCGCGGCCGCGGACTCTATCTCAAGTTCAAAATCACTTTGTGCGCCGTTGAGATTCTGAATGCTATTTTGAAAAGCTGGCTCAAGCGCCGCGTCAACTGCGAATGAACCACGATCTGGCATACTAAAAGTATTGCTCGACAACGACAAATAATAGGTCCCTTCGGTCAGTCGAATAGACGGCAAAAATGCGTTTCTTAACGACCTATTGCCCGAGGCCTCGTAAATTTCTTGCCTAAGCACGATTTCTTTATGCTCATCTAATATTTCCACTACAAACGGAAAGGTGCCGCCTGCCCAAACCAGCGGCAATTCAAAATCACCTGGGGGGACGCGCGCGATTCCGGATTTCAACGCCGCAATCGAAAGACCTGATTCAGTTTCCCCAGATCTAGATAGGGTTGCCACAGGTAAGCGCTTAATAAGCGGAAGCCATTTATCCACGAATCGGCCAATGAAATTTTCAAACAAATTACCCGTTCTCAGAGGTTCCACATGATGCAGATTTTCTTCAGTGCTACTAACAATATTGACAGTTACATTGTCTGCCCTCGTATAACCGAATTCACCACCACGGTTTACTCTAATTATATCATTTTTACAAATCAGGCCGCCAATTTGAGGGTTTTTGTCAACATGTACCTGCCCTCGCTCCACCTGGGCTGGGGGCTTCATTCTGATAATTGCGCCAACTCGGTCTTCCAGCGCAGCGCAAGGTTCAGCTGCAAAGGCTTTATTGTTGATCAACGCGAGCAACAAGACGCCTAATGCCAGTCGTTTCATTTTCTCGTATCCTCTAGATTTATCACCTCATAGATCGGGTCATTTAGTGCAAGAACTAACGACGCAAAAATAACAGGGGCTGCAAACCCTCCCCAAAAGCCGTTATGAATCAAATATTGTCCAAATAAAATCGAAAAAAGAAAAATACAAATAGCCGCAACTGATTTAATAATAATTGGATTTGTAAAACATGTGATAAAAAATAAGAATACCTTTTGACGCGGCAATCGCTTTCTAAGCCTGTTGATTTGAATATTTCGGGGCAAGGTGAATGCAGCCCAATAAAATACATTCACTACGGCCATCATGATCGATAACAATGCCACGCTAATGTACCAGGGCAATCCGTGAATTGGACCATGAAGAATGGTGCCACGAATTTGGTTCGCAACAACGACGGCACCGATTGTTCGGCCGAAAGGCGTTAAGTGCGCGTCCGGGAAGCTCGCTTGGGAAGACGCCAAGATGAAAATTGCCCATTTTCCCGAAGAAAGTTTGGTTGGATGTTCGGTAAATGGTCCTTCCGGATAATACTGAAGAGCGCGCGTGTTCCAAAATGAAGAGGTTCCGGGAGTTGCTCTTTCAGAATCAATGTTCAGATGGTAGTCAATTAAGTTATTTGATATAGGAAAAGTTTCGCCGGCTAGCGAGAACGTCGTAGAGTTTTCGTGGCGACAAGTATGTAGGAGCGCATTCTCAACGCGGTCTTTTGCATATTGTGAAATCTCTTTTGGATGTTTGTAATTTAATTCTGTGCGTTGGGCCGTCAAACTGAAAGCGTAAAGCGCGGGGTGCGGCAACGGCTTAAGAGCCATCTCTTTTCCCGGGCCCATCAAGCCCTCTTGAACATAGCATTTCACATAGGCAAATCGACGTAGCACGCTGTCTTGATCTTCGAGTGCTTCGGCGCTGGCAAATGTAAGGTTTGGGCTAAACGGCACAACAGCGTCTAAAGGCGTGGCGGCTAGAATGGACCGCTGTCCATTCGCGCTGTGTAAAGCGCGCTGAAAAACAACTAAAGGAGCCAAATTGTCTTGTGACCATTGTTTCAGGTAATTGATAAATTGAGGAAGTTCGGGATCATGATCACGCCGCGCCCCTGGCGCAAATAAATCTATATCTATTACAATCATTAAGGCTTGACTTAATCTCGCCGTCTCCATGGCCGCTTGCACAACTTTCAGCGGCGTCTCAGCAGGTCGCTCTCGCAAGGGCTTGCCGGCAAACATCCGTTCATGTGCAGCTTGATTGAACTCAAGCAAAACGATACTCGGCGCGTCTCCGCCTACGGTATTGGCGCGATGGCTAACGACCTCGTCGAAAACGTTTTGCTCGATTACCCCAATAAACGTGGAGTCTCGCCATTTTTCGTTCTGTGAAACAATCCAAACGGAGATCGCAATTATCGCGGAAATGACAAAGCGCCATCTCAACGCTTTATAACGCGGGGTTCTCGACTGTTGCCCCTTCATGCCCCACCTCCACCATTGAATTTTAAGATATGTGGAATCAATGTTCAAGCGCTTCAATCGAGACATAGAGTCGCATGGGCGTGGGTAATCATTTGGGCGCTTGCCGCGAGTTGGATTATCCGCTAACTTGATACTAGGTGGTAGGACGTAGGGGGGGAGGCTTGAGTCAGTCGAATAAGGCGCGCTGTGCTGATCGGCGACTTTTTGACGACAGCTTCTGGACTTGGTCAATCGCAGTCCTGTGTCCGAGTTTTGTTGCAATATTGAGCGATGCTCATGCGCAATCTCCTCCCTCGATCGGGTTGCGCCCGGAAGACATATTGCGACTGCCGCAAAGCGTTCGCGTGGCTCAGCAATCTTTGGGAGATCGCTCTTGTCCGCTGTCCGACCAAGACATCGCCCCGCGTCAAGGAGAAACAGCAGATCTTACGATCAGGTCGGTTGTTCTAGGGGCGCCAGTAACGGTGGCGCCAGCGCGCGAGATTGACGCGATCTTGGAGAAATTGCGCGGCGCAACGCTTAGCACGCAGAGTTTAGGGCGCGCCGCCGAATTGATCGGTTGTGTTTATCGCACGCGTGGTTTCATCTTCGCGCGCGCTGACATTGTCGCGACGGACGAGGCTGGCGCGTATCGGGTTGCGATCGCGGAGGGGCGCGTTGCGAGCATTGAGGTGGTAACCGAAACCACGAACAACGCCGCCTTCATTCTTCGCGCTTTTTCAGCGGTCCAGCGCGATGCACCGCTGAATGTTGACGACGTCCGCTTCGGGCTCTCGCAAGCCGCGAATTTGGGCGTTGGTAATGTGCGGCCGACGATCCGACGCAATCGCGTCGACCCGACCGCGATTGACCTTATTCTGGTCGTTGATCCCCCCGCACATGAAGCCTTTGTAAGCGTCCAAAATAACAATGTTGAAGCGATCGGGTCGTGGGGAATTACAAGCGGCGTGCGATTGCGCGGCCTTACGCCGCTATATGAAACGACGACCATAGGGGCTTTTTCGACGCCAGATTTCAGCGAGCAGCGGGTAATTCAGGTATCTAGCGAAGCCTTGCTGACGGGGTCGGGGCTACGCGCCAAAGTCGATGCGGCCTACGCACAGACCCAGCCCGATGGCGAGTTGTCGCCTTTAGATCTTGATGCGCGCGCCGCCATTTTTCGGCTTGAATTGACGCATCCGGTGATCGTGCGCCGCGGCCTGATCGGGTCGGCGCGGGCCAGTTTTGAAACGGTCGACCAAACAACACGTTTTTTAGATGATGTTTTGTTCAGTGATGACAGCTTGCGGATCGGCGCGTTTGGTGTGCATCTTGATGCGGTAGCTGATCGTTTAGCGATTTCGACCGATTTGTCGTTTCGGCGGGGTTTTGATCTGCTGGGCGCCAGCGAAGCGGGCGAAACCAATTTATCGCGGATCGACGCCAATCCGCAGGCCTGGAACCTTCGTGGCGAAATAGGCGTTGCCGCAACTTTGCCTTATCGAATGTCGGCGCAAATTCGCGCGCGCGGGCAATTTGCGCGCGATCCGCTGCCGGCTTTTGAAGAATTTGCGTTTGGTCAATTGACCGGCGGTCGGGGCGTTGATCCCGCGGCCATTGTCGGCGATCGCGGCGTCGCGGTAACGGGGGAGTTGGCCTATACCGCTCCGGCTCTGCCTTTTGCGCGTCGAGTAAACCTCACGGCGCAACCGTTTGTGTTTGTCGACGCTGCGCGGGCCTGGGACATTTCACTGCAAGCGCCAGACGCAGTCAGTGATATCATTACCGGCGGGGTAGGGGTTCGATTGGGATTGTTCCGTCGCGCCCAATTTGAATTGGTCTGGGCCAATCCACTGGGCAATATAAATGGCGCGCCGTCGACGGCGGCCGGCCCGCGCGTTCTGGTGCAATTTTCCAGCTCTTTCGATTTTTCGTTTCGCGACGGCTTTTTCAAACGAGGCTCGAAATGACCCATCGACCATTGCAGCTCAAATTGGGCACGGCAATACAAGTTGCTTTAGCGTCGGCAGGGATCGGGCTGCCGGCGCTGGCGGGGCCGATTGGACCGGTTGTCGTGCAAGCCGATGGCGGAGTAACCTTTTCATCGAACCCGGCAGCCGGGACCTTCGTTGTTAATCAGGCGGCGCGGCGGGCGGTCATCGACTTTGACAGTTTTAACATCGCTGCTGGCGAGTCGGTAACGTTTAACTTGCCGTCCAACCAAGCGATATCGGTCGCCCGCGTTCTCGCCTCCGGCGCGCCGACTAACATTGATGGGGTCCTACAGAGTTTTTTGCCGGACGAATCGTTTGGCGGCAATGTGTGGATCATCAACCCGAATGGAATTGTATTTGGCGCAAACGCGCAGGTAGACGTGCATGGCTTGCTCGCTACGACCGCCAATCTCGCCGATCCGGCGGGCTTCGTCACAGCCGCTGACAGCGCGCCGATCGGCTTCGTGGGGGCGCCGGGGGGCGGGGGGCCGATCACAATCGTAGATGGAGCGGAAATCCGCCTCCATGGCGGGGCGGGGACGTTTATCGTTGGTGGCGGCTCCAACAATCCCCTTCTTAGCACTCAGGGTAGTGTCACAGGAGCTGGAACAGCGGAACAGCAGAATGCAAGTCAAGTACTTTTTGGATCAGCTCAAACCTTTACTCTGCGCTTCAGCGCAGCACCGCCGAGCGCTCTGACCAGTGGTGACTTGGAGTTGTTTGATTTCGTCGTTGACGCGACCCCCGCTGTTGGGATTCTCACTGGACTGAATCAGCTCGTTATCGGGGCAGGCTCCGAAACCCGCGCAGGCCAAGTGATTTTGGCCGGTCTTTCGCCAGGGATGGGCACCTCTCTCCCTGCGCCAACCGTTATCAATGGCTCTCTCCAGGCCACTGCAGCGCGGGGTGCAGGCCAGGACATTTTGATCAATCGCATCTCTGTCTCTTCCAGTCTTAACAGTGGGAGCGTGGTTGGACAAGTTGCAGTGGGCGGGCCCGTTGGCGGTGACACTGGGGGTGTGATTATACAGCGAACGGCGCAACCAGGCCCGCCAGGCTCTGGAGTTGCTATACTAGATCCATTGGTCCGATTGGACTCCGCTGGGGGTATTTTTATCCAGAGTGGATCCATTGACGTGGTTCGCACAGCCATCTTGTCCTCGGGCGGCGAAACTTTCCTCACGTCCCCGCACGAGACCTTCGCGATTACGGCGCCAGCAGGCATTACCTTTGCAGCCACCAACGTTGGCAGAACTGAACTTGTCGATGGCGACTTTGGTGGCGCGGCGCTTAACTTAATTGGCGACGCGGTGCTTCAGCGCAGTTTTAGCGACCTAAGCGTTGCCAGTCTGGCAATCAATTCCGGCTTGATCATAGGGGAAACCCTCCCGGTTAACGCTGCAGCGCTTGGCGATCCTCGGAATGTGACCGTGTCCGGCAATCTAGTGGCTGCTGGGGTGACTGTCGATGTGCGGGGTGCAATCAATGTACTTGGATCGCAAGGTGTAACGGGAACCTCCTCTCCGGCAAATCCTGGCGGAGTCCTCCTTTTTGGTGATGCGGGCGTAAACATCGGCGGACCAGTAACTGCTGCCGGTGTGTTGTCGATTGTATCGTCTAGCGGGACTGTCGATATTGGTTCAATAGACGCAGCTGGCGAGTTTCAGTCGGCTAACGCTACGGGAAACTTCACGTTCAACATCGACGGCGCTCAAGGCGTACGTGCGGGCAATCTTTTGAACACAGGAACTGGGCCGCTTACCATTGGTTCCCAATTCGGTGCAGTCGATATTGGTTCTGTTGTTACCAGTGGCTTTGCTGGAGGAGTCTCTATCGACGCTGAAACGGGGCTCATTTTTTCGGGAATAAGCAGCTCGTCGTCTGTGTCACTGCAGGTATTTGGTGGCGCAAACATTACCGGAGGCGATGTCACTGGAACTAATATAAGTTTCAACACCTCTTTCGGCGGGACTGTTACGCTGGGGAATCTGGTGTCGATTACTGGAGGAGTTGGGAACAATCCCTCGGCAACGAGCGGACTCATTACAATAGCATCGATAGAATCTGCAGGAGATGTTTTTTTTACGGGTTCAGGTGGCCTAACTGTGAACGGCTCAGTCGAGGCTGTGGGGAGCATTGATGTGCAGCTCTTCGACGGCGACATATCCATCGCTGGACCCGCGATCGCCGGACTTGAGGTGGATCTTTCCACAGCGGGCTCAATCACCGCAGGCGATCTGACCTCCGCCAACTCCCTGATCCTGGTGCAAGGCGACGCCGTCACGGTTGGCGCGGTTTCGGCGGCGGGCTCCGTGGAAATCAACGCAATCGAGGATATCAATGCGCAGGGCCCGGTGCTCGGGGCCACGGCGGCGATCCTGACGTCCGAAACGGGTTCGGTGACGGTCGCCAATGCCAGCGGCGCCCCGCAATCGGTGACCAGCACCACCGGGCCGGTCGTGCTGTTGGGGCCGGGCGGGGTGACGGCGGGGAACCTCTCCGCCGGCGGACAAGGCTTCTCCTTTTTACTGAACGACATGACGACTTTCGCAGGTGGCGTCGAGGTCGGGGGTGATTTTGTTTTGTTCGGCTCAACCCAGTTCTGCTGCACACCCAGCGCAGGCCCGATCAGCCTTGGGGACATCAACGTAAGCGACACCTTCGCTTTTGGCGCCGTTGACGTGCGATCCTTGAGCACGGTGGATGTAGGCCAAATCACTGCAAACAGCAGCATTCCAGACGACCAACCCTTCGGGTTTATCAACATATTTGGTCAAGCGGGAGTCGTGCTCGGAGGAGTGGAGACCAACGCAAATGCAGACATATCATCAGATGTGTTCGGGGCGCCGGGGGGCGACGTGACCATCACCGGGCCGATCAGCGGCCCGGACTTCAGAATTTTCGCCGACGGCGATATTGATGTACTGGCGCCCCTTTCCATCAGCAGCTCAGTGGAGTTCGCGGCAGGCGGCACGTTCTCCAACAGCGCCCCGATCACCGTAGATACCTTGCTTGGGGGCGAGGACTCTGCGATCTTCATCGAGGCTGCAGATTTTGAGATCGGCGCGCCGATCACCTTGATACCGCCGCTGCCCTTTGAGAATGCGCTCGAATTGCAGCCTATCGGCACACTATTTCTTGGCGATGGAGTCGCAGGATCGGGGGCGGCCATCTCGGATGCAGAGTTTCAATTCCTCTCTTCCCCGGCCTTGCTGTTCAGAGACTTCGAGGCGCTGACGGTGGGCGATCTCACCCTGGACGCCTCCCGCATTTCTTCGCTGTTCGTCTTCGAGATCGACACCGTGCGCGTGCCGGGCGTGGTGCGGGGCGTCGGCGCGCCAGGTTTCCTGGTCGGGAATACCGACGCGCTTGATTTGGAGCCGCGGATTGGGTTCGCCACCGCTTTCGAAGGAGCGAACCGGATCGAGGTGACCGGGGCGCTGGGCACCGTGGAAAATCCCCTTGGCGCCGTGCTGCTGCAGGGAGGCGAGCCGGGCTTTCAAGGCGGTCCTCCGCTCGGCGCCTCCACGGTCCTCATCGGCTCGCAGGCCTTTATCGACGCCTTCAACGCCGCGCCCGATCCGCTGAGCTTCGATGTGAATGTGGGGCCGGGCTTCGGCGGCGTCGAGATTGGGCAAAACTTCATTGTCTCCGAGCAGCTGGTCTTGGCCGATCGCGGCGTCATTCTGCAGCAGAACACCGGCGCCTCCGGGCAAAGCGCCGGGATCATCACCTCGCTACCCGGCGATTTCCTGACACTCGGCGCCATCGACAGCAGCCAGTTCGGACCCTCTGGGCTCAACCTGCTCACCCCCGTCGACGTTTCGTCCCTCCCCCTCCGGGTTGAGCTGTTCGGGCAGTTCACCTCCCAGACGGGCGAGGTGCTCACCGGGCTGGTGCCGCTCGACACGCCGGGCATCGCGCCCTTCGGCGGCGAGGGTTTTCTATTCCCCGATCTCATCCGCATCAACGCCGGGGTGTTCGCCGCCGCTGAGCCCGTCGATATCCGCGTGTTCGATTCGTCAGCATCTCTTGACGCCGAACTAGGCGCTTCGCCCCTCATTGCCATCGCAACACCACGCGCCCCCGATGATCGGATCACGCTGGAGGAAGAGCAGAAAGAACGTTCGAGGCGCGAACCGGGTGTAGGGGTCGCCAACGAAGATTTGTGGCCGCGGGGGAATTAGTCATGCGCAAGCTGGGGACGTTCGCCACCTTAACGATTGTATTGGGCCTTTTTAGCGCTGCTTCCGCTGGCCCACGCCACCCGCAATATGCGTCGAGTTTTTCGGTCGGGCAAGATCTGGCTGGGAACGCCTGCGTTGCTCAACGCGTTTTTGGCGATCCTCTCGCCTCCCGACGCGACGATCGCGTCTTCGATTTGCGTTGCGGACGCGAAGGCGCCTTAAACGCCAGCGTTGGGCAAATTGTGTTCCTTGTCGATGACGCCAAGTCGTCGGCTCAAACCCGCTGGGAAGCGCAAAGCGCCTGCGACATTGCCGAACTATTGCCAACGCCAACAGTCGCGCCTGGAGACTTT
This sequence comes from Hyphomonadaceae bacterium UBA4763, assembly GCA_002403455.1. Taxonomy (GTDB): domain Bacteria; phylum Pseudomonadota; class Alphaproteobacteria; order Caulobacterales; family Aquidulcibacteraceae; genus UBA4763. The sequence continues at coordinate 22,169 of DHHV01000065.1, forward strand.
CGCTATGCGCGCCGTTGTCAAGATGAAAAATCGGGCGAGTTTGGCGCAAGTCAGGGAGAGGCCGCTCGGGTCAATATAGCCGCCAACCTAAATGGACGTCTAATTGCTGGAAGCGCAACCTTGGTCGCAGCGCCAGCGCTTGAACGCGGTATCCGCCTGTTATTGGGCGAAAAACGGCCAGTTGATTCAGCCGACGCATCTGGGCCGGTCATGCAAGTTGCCAGTTCGATGCGAAATATATTAGGCGAGGCCGATCTTATCGGCGGTAACGTATATGATTTCAACTCATTGCGCAGCGCGGCTTATGAGAGCAATCAATTGTGGTTGTTCGGCGCGGCGGAAGCGCAATTTAACGGTGCATTATCGCGACATGCCGAATTATGGCCGAACGATCGCGCGGGCCGCGCCGATTTGCTTAGCGAACTGGCCCTGAATCTCAGCAATCAAAAGCGTTTCAACGAAGCCGTGGCCCGTCTGAATGAGGCTGAGGGAGAAGCATCCCGCGCGGAGGATCGCCTAATTGTTGCTAAAGTACAAACCTATCGCGCGCTGAACGCGATGAATGCGCAAAGCGACGACGCATTGGCCCGGGCGCAATCGGCCCATGCCGCACTGCGCGCGTGGCGTGACGAACCGCAACGAGAAACCGCACAGCAAGCCGCATCTGGCCTCGCTTCCGATCTTGTTCGCGCCAATTTGTTGGAAATCCTCGCATATCGTGCTGAAGTAGCGGCGTTACGATATTCAGGAGAAAGCGACCGTGTCGATACGGCGCTCGGGGCCGCAGAAGCGATCCTTCGATCGTTGCCGAATGAATTTACCGCGACCCCGCGTGCGGCATTATTGCAGGACCGCGCCACACAAGCCATGGCGTCGGGCGACGCCTACAATGCCAAAGCGTTACTCCTGCAAGCGCTCAGCATTCTGCGTCAAGAATTGCATGGAGCCCGCAATTTCGCCAATCTCTTAATCGATCTTGGAGTGGCGCAACAAGCAACTGGCGAACAGGCGACCGCACGCGCCTCATTCGCCGAGGCATTCGCTTTGCTTCGCAGCCAACCGGATGGTCAAGGCGCGAGCCCCGAACGAGCGTTACCTTATCTCCGCCAATTGACTGCGGCGCTTCAGCTTTCGCCCAATGACGCGGCGCTACAAGACGAAATTGTTCGCGCCGCAGAAACGGTGGCAAATCCAGCAATCTCGCAAGCGGCAAATGCCGCTTCGGCTCGCCTCCATGCCGATCCTCGCATCACAGCGGATGTTCGACGCCTACAAGATCTTGAGCGAGAAATTCGTCGCCTACAAGCCGTGTTGTCAGCCGGGAAATTTGACCAAAGCGGCGCGTCGCGCCAGCAGATTAACGAGGGCGTCAACGACGCCATCCGCGAACGCGAGGTAATCGCAACGCGGATCGCCACCCGTTTTCCCGTTTATGCAAATTTATTGCGCGAGCCAATCAGTAGGCAAGACGTCGAAATGGCGCTCGATCCGAACGAAATGATCGTGAAATTTGTGTTGGGCGAAAAGGATGGCGTCGGTTTGTTGCTGGACCGGTCCGGCGTGCACGCTTTTAATATAGCGATTGGTGAAGCAGAAGCCTTTGCTTTGGTGCAATCTATTAGAAACGCTATCCAAGAATCAAAACATGACGTGGCGTTTCATGATCTTTTCGGTAAGCTATTTGGCCCTATCCGCGAGAAGTTGGATCAACAACGAGCGAACGCGACAACGCCAACGCGACTTTTATTTGACGTCCAAGGCGCGCTTGCCAGCCTTCCTTTGGGAATATTGGCCGCTGAGCCGGTCCTGCCAGGCGCCGTTCCGAAATGGCTGATGCGGGATTTCTTGGTCGTGAATTTGCCAGGATTGCGCGCGTTTGTCGCTTCGCGTAAACTTAAAGAGGCCAATGCGTCTGCTAAAGCGCCTTCATCCTTATCGGTGGCTGCATTCGGCGCATTTGAACCCTTTCCTGAGCAAGACGACAAGCTGCAAGATTTGGCCGAGAAGGTTGTAAAAGTGCGCGGCTTGTCGCCAAATTGTATCAACCCAATCAAGCAGGCTTTGGTGAGCTATGTTGAATTACCCGGGACGCTGCGAGAGATTGGTCATGTCGAGGCCGTTTTCTCTGGTTCGTCCTCGGTGATAGGCAAGGATTTCACTAAAACTAATTTTATTAGAAAATCACCAGAAATTGAAACCGCAGATATTCTTTTTTTTGGAACGCATGGTATCTACAATGCGGACGAACGCTTTTCAGGTTATGGCGGTGACAATGTCTCGTGTATACCGTCTACAGCTTTGCTGCTGTCTGCGGATAACGAGTCCGCTGACCCGTTTTTGGACCCGGTGGACATAGTTCGGTTACAATTGAAAGCCAATCTAGTAGTGCTCTCCGCCTGCGACTCCGGGGCGGCCGAAGCGCTTGAGCCGGTAGGGGCAGGATTTGCGACCGGCGGAGATGCTTTAAGCGGATTGGCGCGCGCCTTCGCGTATGCGGGGGCCCGATCCGTGATGGTTAGCCATTGGAAGATCCCCGACGACGCCACAGCGGATCTCATGGAGCCATTTTTTAAGGCGATTGCACAAGGGCGATCCGCGCCGGAAGCTCTTTGGCTGGCCCAACTGACGATGATTGATAAACCTGCTCTCGCGCCACCAATTAATTGGGCAGCCTTCACAATAGTGGGAATAGAGTCACGCTAACGGAAATAATCACGTAAACAAATTATGCGAGATAGAAGCAACAATGATTTGGCGGTGGATGTCGTGTCCACCGTCCGCCCCCTTGAGACATTCTCAACCGATTCACTTAGAGAGGCTTTCAGGTTCATCGCAGCTAGCCAAAGAGCGATCATGAGATAGGTAAGGAAAACGAAATCTGTCCGAAGGACAGATTTCG
>DHHV01000014.1 GCA_002403455.1 Hyphomonadaceae bacterium UBA4763
GGCGGCCGGGGCCGGCATCGGAGCCCGCTTGCGGGTCGGTAATATTCATCGCCCCGGTCCAGGCGCCGGCAACCATTTTGGGTAAGAAGGTCTGGCGCAATGCGTCTGCGCCATGCGCGTGCAGCGCGTCGATCGCGCCATGGGTCAGCATCGGGCAGAGCGCAAAGGCCATATTGGCCGCCTCGATCATCTCATGCACCGCAAGGCCGATCGCGCGCGGCAAGCCCTGGCCGCCATAATGCGGATCGGCCGACAGCCCCTGCCAGCCACCCGCCTGGAACGCCTGATAGGCCGCCTTGAATCCCGGCGCGGTTTCAACGCCGGTCTCGCTCCAGCGCACGCCGAAGCGATCGCCGGACCAATTGAGTGGGGCGAGCACGTTTTCTGACAGCCGCGCGGCTTCGGACAAGATCGCCGCGATCGTGTCCGGATCGCAGCCGTCAAACGCGCCGGTCGCCAGCAAGCCGTCAAAGCCGGCCTGGGCATGCAACGCAAAGCTCAAGGAGCGCACCGGCGCGTGATAAGTCATATTGGTCTCCCGTTTTTTCGTTCGGCGGTGGGGGTGCGCCAATCTTGCGTTGGGGCGTCCTGCCAGAATTCCATTGCGTGCGACACTCACATGCGCTTCACCGCGCGGATTGGGTTGGCGTTCGCGCAGATGCGCCTTGAATCGGCGCGCGCAATTGGCGATCTCCTGGCGCCAAAGGTTTAACAACAGGTGGCGAACGTGAACGACGTCAGCACATTAGCATTTGAAACGGCCTTGGCCGAATTGGAGCGGATTGTGGCGGCGCTCGAGCGCGGCGATGTGCCGCTCGCCCAGGCCGTGGAGACCTATGAGCGCGGCATTGCCCTGAAAAACCATTGCGAAGGCTTGCTGCGGCAAGCGCAAATGCGAATCGATCAGGTCGTGCTGACGCCCGCCGGCGTGGCAGAGGGGCTCTCCTCGTTCGAGTCTTGAGCCCTCGCGGCGCTTAGCAGCGCTTTGGCGCGCCGCCAATAATGATCAAGCGCCGCCTCATCCAACGCCGCCAAAGCGTGGCCGTCTTGCGCGGCGAGCCGCTCGGCCGCCAAAAATCGCTGGCGGAATTTGTCATTGGCGCGGCGCAGCGCGGTCTCCGGGTCGATTTCCAGCTTGCGGGCAAGGTTGACGCAGGCAAACAACAAATCGCCGATCTCGTCGGCGATCGCGACGCGGTCTTGCCGCGCGCAGGCCTCATCGATCTCGGCGAGCTCTTCCAGCACCTTGGCGCGCGGGCCGGTCGCATCTCGCCAGTCAAAGCCGGACAAGGCCGCGCGGGCTTGCAGCTTTTTGGCGCGATCGAGCGCCGGCAGCGCCAAGGCAATTCCGTCGAGCGCGCTGGTGGCGCCATCCTGTGCGCGCTCGCGCTGTTTTTGCGCTTCCCAGCGTTGGCGATAGTCCTGCGCGCTGGTCGCGACATGGACGATCCCATGGCGTTGGCGGAGCTTTTCCAGGATCGCGCGCGCCACATCGTCGAAAGTAAAGGCGCCGCGCTCTTCCGCCAGCACGGCATGCAAGGTCGATTGCAACAGGAGATCGCCAAGCTCGCTGCACAAAGCCGGATCCGCGCCGTCGGCAATGGCCTGATCGAGCTCATAGGCCTCCTCGATCGCATAGCGCGCCAAGCTCTCATGGGTCTGCAGCCGCATCCAGGCATTGCCGTCCTCGGGCCGGCGCAGACGCCGCAAATAGTCAAGAAGTTGGTTGAGAGGTTCGGACATGGCGGGGACCTAGTGTGGCGATTCTGACATTCGCCCCATCATTGTGGCATGCTCTGAGCGAATTTCAGAATCAAAGCCACACTAGAAATCAATGAGTTATAATGTCCATTTTGAACCAGAAGTTCGCTAAACACTTGACCCAGTTTTCCGACGAAGTTCTGGTTCAGGACACTAGGGCGTCACAGGGTAAGGGAGGAGGGGACGATATGCCGACACCCTCCCGCATAGACAATCCCTCGGCGATTTGGTCTATCAGCCGCAAAACGGCTTTGGGGTGATTTGGCATGACGGCAAAACTGGCAGTGGTGTTTGGCGGCTCCGGCTTTGTCGGGCGCCAGACCGTACGGGGCTTGTGCAAAGCCGGCTGGCGGGTCCGCGTGCCGATGCGCCGCCCGCATCTCGGCGTTGATTTGCGCGTGATGGGCGATGTCGGCCAGGTGCAATTGGCCAAAGCCAATTTGCGCGACGCCGCCAGCATCGCTTCAGCCGTTGAAGGCGCCGAAGCGGTCGTCAATCTGGTCGGGCTATTGTTCGAAAAGGGCCGGCAAAACTTTGCCGCATTGCATGTCGAGGGGGCGGGGGAGATCGCGCGCGCCAGCGCTGCAGCCGGGGCGCGGGCGATGGTGCAGATGTCGGCGCTCGGCGCGGACCCGAACGCGAAATCGGCCTATGCGCGGACCAAAGCGGCGGGCGAGGCGGCGGTGCGGGCCGCCTTTCCGTCAGCGGTGATCTTGCGCCCGTCGATCATTTTTGGGCCGGAGGACAATTTCTTCAACCAATTTGCCGAAATGGCGCGGTTTTCGCCATTTTTGCCGGCGATCGGCGGCGGCGTCTCGCGCTTTCAACCGATCTATGTCGGCGATGTGGCGCAGGCCATTCGCGCCGCGTTGGAATTGGGTCCGTCCGCCAAGCGAATTTATGAATTGGGCGGCCCGCGCGTCTATCGCTTTGACGAGCTGCTGCGCTTTATCTTGCGCGAGATCGACCGGCCGCGCTTTTTGGCGCCGATGCCATTTGCGATCGCCGGGCTGTTGGGCGCGGCGATGGATGGGGCGGCGCGGCTTGTGCCGGGACTGGCGCCGCCGCTGACCGGCGATCAGGTCGCCTTGTTGCGCAAGGATAATGTCGTTGCGCCTGCGTCGGACGACATTGGGCTGCTGAGCGATTTAGGCATCATCCGCCCTGAGACGGTCGAGGCGATCGTGCCGGCTTATCTCGCCAAATACCGTCCGCAGGGGCAGTTTCACGAGCGCAAAACCGGGGAAAGTTGAGCGATCGGGTTTATTCGGTCCGCGGCGGCGTCGGTTCGTCGGCTTGCGTTGCGGGGACGGTCTCTGGGACATCCGCCAATGCTTCCGCTAACGACGCGGCCGGCGCGGCTTCCATATCCGGCGCCATCTCGGTCGGAACCGGCGTTTCAGCCTCCGTCACCGGGGCCGGTTCTTCTGGTTCTCGTTCCTGTTGCGCGGGGGCCGGCTCTGGCAGCGCCACTGCGCTGATCTTCGCCGCGGTTTTGGCGCGCACCTCGTCGAGCGTGACGCCCGGCGCAAGCTCGATCAAGGTCAGCCCGCCGGCCTTTTTGTCGACGTCGAACACCGCCAAATCGGTAATGATCCGGTCGACGACGCGCTGACCGGTCAGCGGCAGGGAGCAATGCGGCAAGAGCTTGGATTCGCCGGCTTTATTGGTGTGCTCCATCACCACGACGACGCGCTTGACGCCGGCGACGAGGTCCATCGCCCCGCCCATGCCTTTGACCATTTTGCCCGGCACCATCCAATTGGCGAGGTCGCCGGTTTCGGAGACTTCCATCGCGCCGAGAATGGAAAGATCAATATGGCCGCCACGGATCATCGCAAAACTGTCGGCCGAGCTGAAATAAGAGCTGCGCGCCAATTCCGTGATCGTCTGCTTGCCGGCATTGATCAAATCGGGGTCTTCCTCGCCCTCGAAGGGGAAGGGACCCATGCCCAACATGCCGTTCTCCGATTGCAGCGTCACATTCGTGCCGCGCGGAATATAATTGGCGACCAAAGTCGGGATGCCGATGCCGAGATTGACATAAAAGCCGTCCTGCAATTCGCGGGCGGCGCGTTCGGCCAATTGATCGCGGGTCCAGGGCATGGTCGTTCCTTATGAATGAATGGCGGTCGTGGAGACAGGTTTTAGCGCGAAAAGCGCGGCCGCGTGGTGCGCTGCTCGATGCGCTTTTCGTAATCGCGGCCTTGCAAGATGCGGTCGACATAAATGCCGGGCGTATGGATCGCGTCGGGATTGAGCTCTCCCGTGCGATGCAGGCTTTCGACCTCGGCGACCGTCACCTTGGCGGCGGTCGCCATCATCGGATTGAAATTGCGCGCCGTGCGCCGATAGATGAGGTTGCCCTCATTATCGCCGCGCCAGGCTTTGACCATCGCCAGATCGGCTTTCAGCGCGGTTTCGAGAATATAGGTCTCGCCGTCGAAATCTTTGTGCTCCTTGCCCTCGGCAACCGGCGTGCCAACGCCGGTCTTGGTGTAAAAGCCGGGAATGCCGGCCCCGCCGGCGCGAATGCGCTCCGCCAAAGTGCCTTGCGGATTGAACTCCAATTGCAATTCGTTGTTGAGGAATTGCCGCTCGAATTCCTTGTTCTCGCCGACATAAGACGAGATCATTTTGCGGATTTGCCGGGTTTCCAGCAACATCCCAAGGCCAAAGCCGTCAACGCCGGCATTGTTGGAGATGACGGTCAAATCCTTGACGCCCGATTCGCGCAGAGCCAGGATCAAATTCTCCGGAATGCCGCATAGGCCAAAGCCGCCGGACATGATCGTCATGCCGTCGAATAACAGGCCGGCTAACGCCTCGGCGGCCGCTGGATATACTTTTCCCATGAAAGGCTCCGAAGAAAGGGACCGCGCCGCTGGGCTTCGTTCCAATAGCATTTGATTACGCTGCGCCGCATCGCGCGTGCGCAGCACGCAAGGACGCCGCAACGCGAGCGCCCTCACAAGGCGGTTTTTTCCGACGCTGTCAACGCGTCGAAGGGCCAAGGCGCGCTACACGATTTCGCGTGTATCGGCCGCTCCCCAAAAATTTCCGCAAAAGCCAACCGCGCCCCCTTGGTTTTTAGATATAAACATGTCTTTAAGTCCCCGCAATGAATGGCTCCAATCAGGGACTTGGCGCAGATGCGGGACTATTTTTTCACAAGCGAGAGCGTTGCCGAAGGCCATCCGGACAAAGTCTGCGACCGCATTTCCGACGAAGTCGTTGATCTCTATTTCCGCGCGACGCTGGCCGAAGGGCTTGATCCGTGGCGACTGCGCGTGGCGTGCGAGACGCTGGCGACGACCAATCGCGTCGTGATCGCCGGCGAATATCGCGGCACCAATCATGTCACCCGCGACCTGATTGCGCATGCCGCGCGCCTTGCGATCAAAGACATTGGGTACGAGCAAGACGGCTTTCACTGGGAAAACGCCGCGATCGAAGTCCTCCTGCATGGCCAATCCGAGCATATCGCCATGGGCGTCGACTCGGACGGAACCAAGGAAGAGGGCGCCGGCGATCAAGGGATCATGTTCGGCTACGCCACCAATGAAACCCCGGCCTTCATGCCGGCGCCGATCCTGTATTCGCATCGCATTTTGGAATTGCTCGCCCAGGCGCGCAAAGCCAAGTCGGGCGCGGCGGCGGTACTCGGCCCCGACGCCAAGAGCCAGGTCACCGCGCGTTATGTGAATGGCAGGCCGGTGGAGGCGACCTCGATCGTCTTGTCGACGCAGCATCTCGATCCCAATCTGACCAGCGCCGATATCCGCGCGATCGTCGAGCCCTATATTCGCGAAGCCTTAGGCGATGTTTTGCCGATCGCGGCCAATTGCCAATGGTGGATCAACCCGACCGGCAAATTCGTCATCGGCGGGCCGGATGGCGATTGCGGTCTGACCGGGCGCAAGATCATCGTCGACACCTATGGCGGCGCGGCGCCGCATGGCGGCGGCGCGTTTTCCGGCAAGGACCCAACCAAGGTCGACCGCTCGGCTGCCTATGCGGCGCGCTATCTGGCCAAGAATGTCGTCGCCGCCAATTTGGCCGATTCCTGCACGATCCAGGTCTCTTACGCGATCGGCGTCGCCCGCCCCTTGTCGGTTTATGTCGATCTGAAAGCGCCGCGTTGCGACGCCGCGCAATTGGAAGCGCGCCTGCTCGAGGTCATGGATTTGTCGCCGCGCGGCATTCGCAAACATCTCGAGCTGAACCGCCCGATCTATGCGCGCACCGCCGCTTACGGGCATTTTGGCCGGGCCCCGACCAATGATGGCGGCTTTTCCTGGGAGCGGACCGATTTGGTCGGGTCGTTGACAGATCTGGTCAACGCCTGAACGGCGTTGCTTTGCCTGTGATGGCTCGTGGTTCTCATGGCACCTGATTTTGCGGATCGTGGCGGCGCCGGGGACGGAGAGGTCGGCGTTGAACCAGCCGCCGCCCGTCATCGCCGCGTGCAGACAACCGGGAGAAGGCTCGGTCGTCCGCTGCGCGCCGCCCATCACGAAGCCATCGCCTGGGCGGCCGAGCAGGTCGCATTGCCGGTGGACGGCGCGCTCGGGCTTGGCGTTTTTTCCGCGCCGGTCGAGGCGCTGTGGGTCGAGATCGGGTTTGGCGCGGGCGAGCATGTGATCGGCCAAGCGCTCGCCCACCCAAGTGTCGGCTTCATCGCGGTAGAGGCCTTCGCCAACGGCTTTGCGCAATGCGCGATGCGCCTGCGTTCGCCCGAGCATCAAGAGCTGTGGCCTCGGATGCGCTTGGCGCTCGCCGATGGCCGCGACGTCCTCGAGCACATAACGCCAAGCAGCGTTGATCGGCTGTTCACCTTGTTTCCCGATCCGTGGCCAAAGCCGCGCCACGCCAAGCGCCGATTGGCGCAGCCCGCATTTGTCGCGCAAGCCGCAACGATCCTGAAGACCGGCGGGCGCTGGCGTTTCGCCACCGATTGGAGCGATTACGCTTATTCAGCGCTGGAACATGTGCTCGCCGATGGCAGGTTCAATTGGTCGGCGCGTGCAGCGAGGGATTGGCGGACCGCGCCCGCCGACCACATTCAGACGCGCTATCAGGAAAAAGCCTTGGGCGATATCGCCCCGGTTTTTCTCGATTTTGTGCGGCGTTGAAAGAGACGGCTTGGCCGCGAACTAAGATAATGGGAGAACGAATCATGTGCGAATCAGAAACACGCTCGCGTTCCTGATTCGAACCAATCGGGCCGTCCAAATCATGTATGACTTGGCTTTTTACGCGCCTCGTCCGTTGACGAGAATCGGTTAAGTCAAGGGCATGCGTGGGTACTTTGCCGTCGGCGCCGAGGAAATGTCAAAGCCGATGAATTTCGGCGCCATGTTGCGCACGGCGCACGCCTTCGGCGCGAGCTTTGCGTTCATGGTGCGGCCGTTTTGGCGGCTGCGCGAGGCCTATCGCGCCGACACGTCGCATTCAGCGGCGCATATTCCGTTATTTGAGTTTGCCGACGCGCGCGCTTTGGCGCTGCCCAAAGGGTGCCGATTGATCGGGGTCGAATTGCTCGATGAGGCGATCGACTTGCCGCGCTTTCAGCACCCCTTGGCGGCGGCCTATGTGTTTGGCCGCGAAAAAGGCTCCTTGTCGGCCGACATGCTGGCGCGTTGCGATCGCGTCGTCAAAATCCCGACGCGTTTTTCGCTGAATGTGTCGGTCGCCGCCGCCTTGGTCATGTATGACCGGATGCTGGCTTTGGGCGGCTTTGGCGAACGCGCTTTGGGCGCTGAGATCGCGGCGGGCATGACGGCCGCCGGGGCGCTCCCGCGCGCTTATCGCGCTGATGTCGGATTGGAAGAACCGGATGATCCGCCTGCCGAAGGCGAAAACGGTTAAGGCCGAATGCGTGTTTTGCGCGGTTTTTTGGGCGAGGTGGCTGTTGCCACGGCGATCGCGCGCGCTTGCCGCACCAGCGCGCAGGCAAGCGCGGGGTCGTCCCATGCGGGCGCTGGGATTTTCCAATAGGACATGGCAATTGGGCGGTTATCGCTGGGCCGGATCCAAATAAACGGACCGGTTGACCCCATCCCTTCCAAGCGCGCAGCAAAAGCCGCATCCGCCTTCAAATACAACGCCTCATTGGCAATCAGCCCGGCCATTTTGCCATCCAGATAAAGACCGGCGCCGCCAAACATCCGTTTGATGCGAATCTCGCCCGCGCCAGCCAATAATGCCGCGAGGCTCTGTTCAAAGCTCCCCGGCCGGGCCGCTTCGGCGGGCGCCGTCACATCGCCGCCGGGGTTATCGATACGCTTTCCCCGCAGCCGCAAGCGTCGGTCTGATTGGGGTTCTTGAACACAAAGCGCGAGGAGAGCTTGCCGGCCTCGTAATCGATCTCGGCGCCCAGCAAGAACAACACGGCCGAAGCGGCAATGACGATCCGCACGCCTTTGTCCTCAATGACTTCGTCGAAGCGCTCCGGCGCATCGGCATAGTCCATGACATATTCCATGCCGGCGCAGCCGCCTTTGGTTACGCCTACCCGCAAAAACGGCTTGTCTGAGGCCTGCATGATCGCCTTGACGCGATCGGCCGCAGCCGGAGTGAGCGAAACGATTTGGGCGCGCGACGTCAACATGGCGCAGAAATAAGCGTTTGCGCCGCTCCGCGCAAGCCTCCTTCACGAAGGCCGGCGCGCTTTACGGATAAGGCGACGGACCAAGCGATTTTGAATAAAGCCTAGGCATGTTGCCTGCCAAGTCTTATCTTGGCAGCGCGCCCAGGCTGTAAGATATTGGAATTGATCAAAACCAGAAGAATTTCGGGCTCCACCGCCAAGAAGTCATCCAACGCGTTGTTGATTTGATCCGCTGGCTCGATTCGCAACCAAGTCATCGACTACCGTCGGATCGGCCAAGGTCGAGACATCGCCAAGATTGCCAAGGTCGTTTTCGGCGATCTTGCGCAAGATGCGGCGCATGATCTTGCCGGAGCGGGTTTTCGGCAGGCCCGGGGCGAATTGAATGACGTCGGGCGTGGCGATTGGGCCGATCTCCTGGCGGACCCAGGCGGTGAGGTTCTTGCGCAGCTCGTCGCTGGGCTGCTCGCTCGATTTCAGCGTCACATAGCAATAAATGCCCTGGCCCTTGAGGTCATGTGGGAAGCCGACCACGGCCGCCTCGGCGACCTTCGGATGGGCGACCAGCGCCGATTCGACCTCCGCCGTGCCCATGCGGTGGCCCGAGACGTTGATGACGTCATCGACCCGGCCGGTGATCCAATAATAGCCGTCCTCATCGCGCTTGCAGCCATCGCCGGTGAAATATTTGCCCGGATAGGTGCGGAAATAGGTGTCGATGAAGCGCGGATGATCGCCATAGACGCTGCGGGCTTGGCCGGGCCAGGAATCGGTCAGGCATAGATTGCCCTCGGCGACGCCCGCCAATTCAGCCCCATTGGCGTCGACCAGCATCGGAAAAACGCCCGGCAGCGGGGTCGTCGCCGATCCGGGCTTGAGGGCGGTGGCGCCCGGCAATGGGGAAATCAAAATGCCGCCGGTCTCGGTTTGCCACCAGGTGTCAACGATCGGGCAGCGATGATCGCCGACGACGCGGTGATACCACAGCCAGGCTTCCGGATTAATCGGTTCGCCGACCGAGCCCAATAGCCGCAAGGAGCGGCGGTTGGAGAATTCCGTCACCCAGCGCTCGCCCTCGCGCATCAGCGCGCGGATCGCTGTCGGCGCGGTGTAGAAGATGTTGACCTGGTGCTTGTCGATCACCTGCCAAAACCGCGCCGGCGAGGGGTAATTCGGCACGCCTTCGAACATGACGCTGGTCGCCGCATTGGCGAGCGGCCCATAGATGATATAGGTGTGCCCGGTCACCCAGCCGACATCGGCCGAGCACCAGAACACCTCGCCCGGTTTGTAGTCGAAGACGAATTGGTGGGTATAGGCCGCCCAGACCAAATAACCGCCGGTGGTGTGCAAGACGCCTTTCGGCTTGCCGGTCGAGCCGGAGGTATAGAGGATGAACAGCGGGTCCTCGGCGTTCATCTCCTCGCACGGGCAATCGGGCCAAGCCTTGGCGGCTTCTTCCTCATAGCGGAAATCGCGGCCGGGCTGCAGATGCGCGTCGACCCCGGTGCGGGTGACGACGAGGACGGTCTCGACCGACGGGCAGCGGCGCAAAGCCTCGTCGACATTGGCTTTCAGCGGCACGCGTTTGCCGCCGCGCATGCCTTCATCGGCGGTGACGACCAGCTTGGAATCGCAATCATTGATGCGCCCGGCCAGCGAATCCGGCGAAAAGCCGCCAAACACCACCGAGTGGATCGCGCCGATCCGCGCGCAAGCCAGCATGGCGAAGGCCGCTTCCGGGATCATTGGCAGATAAATCGTGACGCGATCGCCTTTTTTGACGCCATGGCTTTTCAGCACATTGGCGAACAGGCAGACTTCGGCGTGCAATTGCCGATAGGTGATCTTGCGATTGGCGGCCGGATCATCGCCTTCCCAGATTAGCGCGACTTCATCGCCCTTGCGGGCTAAATGCCGGTCGATGCAATTATAAGCGACATTGAGGACGCCGTCGTGAAACCAGCGAATGCGGAAATGGTCCGGATCAAAGCTGACGTCGCGGACGGCTTCGGCCGAATAGGGCTTGAACCAGTCGAGGCGGCGGCCCTGATCGCGCCAAAAGGCGCTGGGGTCTTGCATCGCGTCTTGGCTCATGCGCGCAAATTTCGTTGCGTTGACATAAGCGCGCTGGTTCCATTCCGGCGGCACGGCAAACAAATTGGTCTCCGTCATCGGCGTTCCTCCATCGGTCGCGGGGGTAAAACCGCGATGGTTTATGCGTTGTTGTGCGCAATCTATCCGAAAACGCCCCGATTGACCCTTGCGACATTGGTCGGCGGCGTCGGTTTTTAATAGGTGTATTTCGCCGTAAACTGGCCGCGGATCAAATTGCCTTCCAAGCCGCCAACCAATTGCCGCTCGGCGAAACGGCCCTCGACGCCAATATTGAAATTGGTAAATGGCGACCAGAACAGATTGCCAAACACCGAATAAACGAGATCGTTCGACAACGCCCCTTGCGCCGGGTTGTTAAAGACGTTCTGCGCCGAGAAGGAGAGCGTCGAGCGCCATTTCGGCGCCCAGACATGCCGATAGGCGATGAACCCACCCACCAGCGCGATGGGATCAAGGTCGGAAGCCTCGGGAAGGCCGCTGCCCGGCGCGATGGCGCCTGGCAAGGTAACGACGGCGTCCGGGGCGACGCCAAGGCCGACATAGCGGCCAATGCCGCGCCCGCCGATCGCGCCGAAATTGATCTGGTCCTTGCCGATCGCCCATTTGCCCTGGGCGTTAAAGCCCCAGCCAATGCCGGCCTTGCTGATCTCTGCGCCCGCATCCGAGGAGAGCACGCTGAACACGCTGGAGACCGCATAGGTCAGCGGGCCGGCTTTGCCGTCATAACGGGCGATCAAATCGGGGATGAATTCGTCGTCCTGGCTAACGCCCGCCGCGCCGCCGAACACCGAAACGGTCGTTTCCGGATTTTCGAGCGCGAGCGATAATCCGTTTTTGAAGCTATAGCGCACCAAGGGCTGGCGAACGAAGGCCACGCCTTCGGTCGGACCGATGAAATCGGCGGTCTCGACGCCGAAATTCAAAGCGGGATTGAGGAACGTCGTCCAATCTTGGCCGATCGTCCAGCCGCCATATTGGATGAAGGCGCGGCGGATGGCGAAATCAAAGGCGTTGGTGAACAATTCGCTGCCATCGCCGGGCGCGCTTTGAAAGTCGCCCTCGATCAGCGTTTTCAGCGCGTTCTTGCCGATCGGCGTCGAGGTCGAGATGATCAACCGGGTTTGCTGGGCGCTGGTGTCGAAATCGACGTCTTCTTGCGCGAGGTCATCGGCGCCGTCGGCGGCGACCGGAATGGCGTTCGGCACGTAGAAATTGCGCGCGACCGAGGTTCCCGGGATATCGCCATCGGATGTCGAGGAGATCAGCCCGTCGACTTTGACAAAGCCGTTGAATTTAATCGTCGTATTGCCGACCTTGAAGCCATCGGTCTTGGCGGCCGCGTCGACTTTGGCGGCGGTGTCGGCCCCGGTTTTTTCGAGCAGAACAAGCTTGTCGTCGGTCGCGGCGCGCTCTTGTTTGAGCGTGGCGATTTCGGCTTGCAATTGGCTGAGCTGGGCTTGCAAGGCGGCAAGGCGGGCTTCCAGATCACTGGCGCTCGGCGCGGTCTGCGCCAAAGCCGGCGCGGCAAGGCTCGCAAACACGGTCGAAACGGCCAGCATGCGCAATTTGCGCGCAGGCAAAAGCAGGGCGGTGGGCGCCATGATGTCATCCTCCTCTTGGCCGCCAAGCTCCTTGTGGCGCGGTATCTCGCGCAGCTGTCGCCGGCTTGGGGCTGAAGCGCAGGTGCTGGTAAAAATGATCGCCGCGCATCCTGGCAAAATGGCTGATAGACCAAAGGTTTACGACGAAAGCCGCAGGGCTGCGACAAAAGTCGCGTTGCTGAGGCGCGGCGATTGGGAGAAGATCGCTGCGTAAATCGGCGCGGGGGGCGGGCGAAAGTCGTGACCATGACCAGAATTATTATTGCCGACGATCATCCGCTGTTTCGCATGGCGTTGACGGAGGCCGTGCGCGGGGTCGCCAAGGGCGCCGAAATCGTCGCGGTAGAGTCGGCTGGCGCCGCTGAAGTCGCGCTGAAACAAGGATCGGCGGATCTGTTATGCCTGGACCTGCATATGAGCGATAGCGCCGGGCTGTCGGCGCTCGTCCATTTCCGGCATGCATTTCCTGATCTTCCCGTGTTGGTGATTTCAGCAAGCGATGCGCCGGATGTGGCGCGCCGCGCCCGCGCGTTTGGGGCGGCGGGTTTTGTGTCCAAATCGGCGAACCTTGCTGATCTGCGCGCGGCGATCGCCCAAGTGCTGGAGGGCGCGGTCTGGGGCGGGGCGAGCGATGGCGAGCTCGGCGCGGTCGATCCCGACGTCATCGCCGACCGCCGCTTGGCCTCGCTAACGCCGGCGCAAATGCGCGTGCTGCAAGGCATCGCCCATGGGCTGCTCAACAAACAGATCGCTTATGAGATGAACATCACCGAAGCGACCGTCAAAGCCCATGTCACGGCGATGTTCCGCAAGCTGCACGTCATTAATCGCACGCAAGCGGTGCTGATGGCGCAGCGGCTGCTGGTGGCGGTTCCAGCGGTCGCCGAGACGGCGTGACCATTGGCGTCGAGCGCGCGCCTATTCGGCGGCGATCGGGCGGACGATGCCGGCCAAAGCGTGTCGCAAATCATCAGGCGCGACGGGCTTGCGCAAAAAGATCAGATCGGCGCTGGCGACCTTGCCGGGCAAAGCAGGGTCCGGGTCGGCCGAAATGATCAAGCCGGGCGGGCGCTGGCGCCAGAGCGTGCATAGGCGCCGATAAGCAGCGAGCCCGGTGACGCCATGATCGAGCCGGTAATCGAACACCACCGCATCGGGCGGCGGCCGGCCAGCGGACTTGTCCAGCGCTTCGGCGAGCGTGCCGGCGCAGTCGACCGCCCAGCCCCAATGGGAGAGCAATTTCGCCATGCTTTCCAGCACGCAGGGCTCATTATCGAGCACAAGGACCCGCAAGCCCTTCGGCGCCAAGAACTCGCCGCGCGGCTGTTTTTCCCAGAGGTCAATGATTTCCGCGCATGGCGGCTCGGCAACGACCGGCAGGCGGATCGAAAAGGCGCTGCCGCGCCCGACCTGTGAGCGCACGCGCACTTGCAGGCCCAGCAAATCACTGATCCGGCGCACGATGGCGAGCCCAAGGCCGAGGCCTTGCGGCCCGTCATTTTGGCGGCCCTGCAGGCGCTTGAATTCCTCGAACACCATTTCTTGCTGCTCGGGCGCGATGCCGGGGCCGGTATCGGCGACGATCAGCTCGATCTCTTCGCCGCGGCGCCGGCACCCGATGAGAATGCGGCCCGATGGGGTGTAGCGAATGGCGTTCGAAACGAAATTCTGAATGACGCTGAGCACCAGACCGCGATCAGAGCGCACAAAATGCCGGCAGGGAATGAAGGAGAGGGCGAGGCCCGATTTTTCCGCGAGCAGCTCAAACTGCGTGACGACTTGCGCCAATAAATCCTGAATCGAAAACACCGAAAGGTTCGGTTTCAGCGCGCCGGCGTCGAGCTTGGAGATGTCGAGCAGCGAGCGCAGCAATTCATTGGCGTTGGCGATCGACGCGTCGACCTTGCCCAAGGTCTCGCGAAATTCGCCCGAGCGCGGGCCATGTTCGGCCAGGCTTGCGGCAAAAAGCCGCGCCGCGTTCAGCGGCTGCAAAAGGTCATGGCTGGCGGCGGCCAAAAAGCGCGATTTGGTGCGGGTGGCGGCCTCGGCGGCGAGGCGGGCTTTGGCGAGTTCGGCAGTGCGCTCGGCGACGCGGGTTTCCAGCGCGTCATTGCTGGCTTTCAGCGCCGCTTTGCTTTGCAAAAGCGCCGCCTCGATCTCTTTGTAATGGGTGACATCGGTGAAGGTGGTGACATAGCCGCCATCTGGCAGCGGTCGGCCCTGGATGCGGATGACGCGGCCATCGGCGCGGCGGCGCTCATAGGCATGCACATCGCCATGGCGCAAATGCTCGAGCCGGCGCTGCACATAATCATCGCCCTGCTGGTCGCCCCACAGCCCGCTATGCTGGTTAAAGCGGATCAGATCGGCGATCGGGCGGCCCTGTTGCAGAAGCTCAGGAGGATATTGAAACAAATCGGCATAGGCCTGGTTCCAGACCAGCAGACGCTGGCGCTGATCCACCGCGCTGATCCCTTCGGGAATATTGGCGAAGGTGATTTCGAGCAGATTGCGATTGGACTGGATTTGCCGGGCGGTTTGCTCGAGCAACGCTTCGGCCTCGCGATTGGGGACCGGCGAGCGCGACAATAACCGCCGCACCAGCACCCGCGCGGTCGAGGCGCCCAAGGAGCGCGACAAGAACCGCTCGACATGGGCAAGGAGATCAGGCGAGACGAAATCGCCATCGGCGGGCGCCCCGCGCTTGTCCTTGGCAAAGCCCTGAAAGGCTTCCGCAGCGCCGTCTTGGCCGATCACGCGGGCGACGAGGTCGCGCAGATCAATGACGCGGGCGCGGCGCTCCAGCCCTTGCCAGGCGTGCAGCGAGGCGCGCGCGTCGGTGCGCACGAAAGAGCGCGCAAAGGCCCGCTCGCTCAACGTGTCTTTGGCCAGCACCGAGCCAAGGAACAGCGCCAGGCAATTGGCGCTGAGCGCCAGCGCGCAGGCGATGGTGAACGGGTCCCAGGCGGTCGCCGCGGCGATCGCGGTCAGCCCCTGGTCAACGATCTGGCGCCAGGCCGGCGCCATGGCGGGCGCGGCGATCAACGCCAGCCAAACAGCAAAGCCGACGATCAACCCGGCGATCGCGCCAGCGGTGCGGGCCCGCTCCCAATAAAGCGCGGCGAGGATGAGCGGAGCAAATTGCGCGACACCGGCAAAAGCAATCAGGCCGACATCGGCCAACAGCGTCGATTGCGGGATCGCCCAGGCGAAGATTGCGGCGATCGCCAACAAGGTCGCAATGGTCAGGCGCCGCGTCAGCAATAACATCGCCGCCAAATGGCGCGGCGGTTCGGACTGCACCCGAAACAACAGCGGCCCGACCAGGTCATTGGCGACCATGCGCGAAATCGCGATCGAGGCGACGATCACCATGGCGGTCGCGGCCGACACCCCGCCCAAAAACGCCAGCGCCGCCAGCCACGGCGCGCCATGCGCCAGGGGCAAAGCAATGACAAATTGATCCGGCGCCGGTCGCGTCGGCAACAGCATCAGGCCGGCGGTGGTGATGGGCAGCACCGCCAAGGCGAACACGGTCAGGTAAGCCGGGAACCATTTGCGGGCGATTTCAAGATCGTCGCTGTCTTCGCATTCGCAGACCAGCATGTGAAATTGCCGCGGCAGGCACAATCCAGCGGCGGCGGCGAGCAAGGTCAGCATCCAAAAGCGGTCGTCGAACCCATCAACGCTAAAGGCGGCGCTGAGCGCGCCAATGCCGGCTTCCGCAGCGATCGGGTGGATGGCCAGCAGGTAAAACGCAAAAAAGGCGATCGCCGTCAGCGCGGTGATTTTGACGATCGATTCGATCGCGATGGCGTAGACGAGGCCGCGATTGCCCTTGGTGGCGTCGGCGCTGCGCGCGCCGAACAAAATGGCGAAACAGGCCAGCGCAAGCGTGGTGATGATAATGGCGAGGAGGTCGACATCGGGCCGGGCGTCACCCGCCAGGGCCGTCAGGCTGAGCGAGACCCCGCGCAATTGCAAGGCGATGTAAGGAATGGCGCTGGCGAGCGCGATCAGCGTGACGCAAACGGCGACGGCGCGGCTGCGGCCATAGCGCGCCGAGAGGAAATCGGCGATCGACGTCGATTCGGCGGCTTTGCCGGCGCGCAGCAATTTGCGCACAATCCCGCCGCCAAACAAAAACAACAAAGCCGGGCCGAGATAGATCGGCAGGAATTCCCAGCCGCGGCTTGCCGCGGTGCCGACCGCGCCAAAAAAACTCCAGGACGTGCAATAAACGCCGAGCGACAAGCCAAAAGCGATCGCGCGCCAGCGCGGCGACAGCGCGAATTTTGACTGCTCGACGCGAAAGGCCAACCAGAACAAAGCTGCGCCGTAGCCCAAAGCGATAAGAGCGATGACGACGCCAGACATTGCTCCTCCCGTTCGTTACTTTTGCGGGAAGTGTGACACCTAAGGAGATTGTGCGCCACCCGGTGCGACATACAGCCCCCGATTGTGCGCTCCCAAAAGAAGACGCCCCCAAAAGGGGGCGCCGAAGGATGTGTTGATAGGTTTCAGTTATCGACGCCTGTTTATTCCGCCGCCGGCAACGCGTCGGCGACATGACGGCGCGTCGAGGGGATGCGGATCTCATCGACCATGTTTTGAACCTCCGCCGGTGGGGCGCGCGTCACGGCCGAGACCGCTGCGGCGATTGCGAAGTTCAACGCCATGCCGATCGTGCCGATCCCTTCGGGGGAGACGCCGAACAGCCATTGCGACTCAACGCCTTTGCCAAGCCCGGGCAGGCCGAACTTGAAATAGACGATGTAGAGCAAGGTGAAGACAAGACCCGTCACCATGCCGGAGATTGCCCCTTCTTTGTTCATGCGCTTCCAGAAGATGCCCATGAAAATGGTCGGAAAGAACGAGGCTGCCGCCAGACTGAAGGCGAAGGCCACCACCGCCGCCACATAATCGGGCGGGTTGATGCCGAAATAGCCGGCGATGATCACCGCGCCCCCGGCGGCGGCGCGCGCCACGGTGAGCTCGGTCTTGTCCGACATGTTTTTCCACAAGGTCCGCTTCAGGAGGTCATGGCTGACCGCCGAGGAAATCACCAGCAACAGGCCGGCCGCCGTGGACAACGCCGCCGCCAGCGCGCCCGCCGCCACCAGGCCAACCACCCAGCCCGGCAAGCCGGCAATCTCGGGATTGGCGAGCACCATGATGTCTTTGTCCGGGGTGATTTCGTTGCGGGCAGGGTCGGCATGATAGGTGACGATCCCGTCGGCGTTTTTGTCCTCGACCTTGATCAACCCGGTGTTTTTCTCCCAGGTCTTCACCCAGTCGGGGGTGGCTTTGACGCCGGCGGCGGTTTGCTCGGCCGTTGGCGCATAGACGCTTTCCGAAACGCTCTCGGCGAAGTTGAGGCGGGCAAAGGCCGCCACAGCCGGCGCGGTGGTGTAGAGGATGGCGATGAAGATCAACGCCCAGCCGGCCGATTTGCGCGCATCCGAGACCTTCGGCACCGTGAAGAAGCGGATGATGACATGCGGCAGACCCGCTGTGCCGACCATCAGCGCCATCGTGATGCAGAAGATGTCAAACATGGCTTTCGAGCCGGAGGTGTATTCCTTGAAGCCCAAATCGGTCAGCACGCCATTCAGCTTATCGAGCATGGCGATCGGCTCGCCCTGCACATTGCTGATGAAGCCAAGTTGCGGGACCGGATTGCCGGTGATCAACATCGACACGAAGATCGCGGGCGTCAGATAGGCAAAGATCAAGATCACATATTGCGCGACTTGCGTGTAGGTGATGCCGCGCATGCCGCCGAGCACAGCGTAAGCAAACACGATCACCATGCCGACGACGACGCCGTAATCGATCGGGATCTCGAGGAAGCGCGAGAACACGATGCCAACGCCGCGCATCTGCCCGGCAATATAGGTGAACGACACAAAGATCGCGCAGACCACCGCCACGAGCCGCGCCGCATCCGAATAATAGCGGTCGCCGACGAAATCGGGCACGGTGAACTTGCCGAATTTGCGCAAATAAGGCGCCAATAACAAGGCGAGCAACACATAGCCGCCCGTCCAGCCCATCAAATAAACCGAGCCGTCATAGCCGCCAAAAGCGATCAACCCGGCCATCGATAGAAATGACGCGGCCGACATCCAATCGGCGGCGGTCGCCATGCCATTGGCCAAAGGCGGCACGTGATGGCCGGCGACATAAAACTCTTCCGTCGTCGAGGCGCGCGACCAAATCGCGATCCCGATATATAAAGTAAAGGACAGGCCAACGAAGACCCATGTCCAGAAAAGATTGGTGTCCACTGGTTCCTCCTATTCGTTGTCGTCGTCGACTTGGTATTTTTGTTCTGTGCGGTGCATCAGAAAATCATAGACATAGATCAACGCCACGAAGACGAAGATCGAGCCTTGTTGGGCGAACCAAAAGCCCAAGGGCGCGCCGCCGATCCGGACCGTGTCCAGCGTCTCGCGGAACAGAATGCCTGCCCCGAACGAGACCGCGAACCAGACCAGCATCAGCGCGCCCATGATGCGCAAATTGTCGCGCCAATAGGATTTTGCCGTGCTTTGCGAAACATCTGACATTGGTCGCGCGGCGGCGCGATCCATCGGCAGATCCGTAGGGTTTGTCGTAACGTGCGCCATGTTGCCCTCGCTGGGTTTCCTCCGCATTCGACTGCGGTCTTTGGCCGCCTTCGGAAAAACGACCGCCATTTGCTGCTTGCGACACAGACCAAAGGCGCGACCCTTTCGGGAAAACGCGTTTGGCGTGCCTTAGGAGGATCATCGAAGCAGGGGAACTTGCCCAGGACGGCTTTGGTCGATTAGCCGAAAGGCGTAGATGCGCGCGGATAAGCGGGCGAGCGCGGCGGTTCGGGCCTCGCTTTTCAGATGCGCGCGGGGTAATGAGCAAGAATTCACGCCCCGACGTCGCGTAGTTTGGCATGCAGGGAGGCCATCATGCGCTGGATCCAGATCGGCCTTTCCTGGCTGCTCGCGCTTTTTGTCGCCGGGGTGTTCTTGCAAGCCGCGCTTGCATTCAAATTCGCCGACGCGCCGGGGGAAAACATCATTTTTGCGACGATCGCGGCGCGCTCGCAGATTGCGTTGTTTGAGCCGGGCGTGCGGTTTTTGGTCGGAATTGCCGAAATAATTGCAGCGGCCTTGATCATCTTGCCTTGGACGCGGCGGCTCGGCGCCGTGCTGGCGGCCGGCGTCTTGATCGGCGCGATCGCGTTTCATCTATCGCCCTGGCTCGGCATCGCCGTGCCGACCAGCCTGGCCGATAATGCGCCAAATGATGGCGGCATGTTGTTTTTCTTGGCTTGCGGATGTCTTGTGGCGTCGGTGGCGAACATCTTTTTGACGCCGAGCCCGGCAAAGCGCGGCCCGGCGCGGGGCAGGGGCTTTCGGGCGGCGCGTTGAAGGCGAGCCTCGCCCGGCGCATCACGCCGATTGCGTTTCGCGCGAAGGCTCTGTATCACCACGCTCAGCGCATCGCGACGCACTCGTAGCTCAGCTGGATAGAGCGTTGCCCTCCGAAGGCAAAGGTCACAGGTTCGAATCCTGTCGAGTGCGCCATTTTCAGTTTGGTACATCCCGAAGACATTAGTGACGGATTGTTCCGGTCACATGGGTGACAATTGCGGGCCGAACGGGTTATCGGAGCTGCGTGTTTTCCGCTACAGATCACCATAGCTCAGATCATTTTTTCTACAGGAGACGAGCATCATAGCGTCGTCGACTTCCTCAACGTCCCAAATGAGTGGATAACAGGTTGAACCCAACGCCTCGTGGCGGAGGGGATGGGCCTGA
>DHHV01000013.1 GCA_002403455.1 Hyphomonadaceae bacterium UBA4763
CTGACATTTGCCCCACAGGGGTGCCGGAACGGGAAGCAAATGTCAGGAACGAACCACTAGTCGAATTGCTGTGATTATAAATACAGCGCTATGTACTTTTGATATTTTCCACGATTTTCTGCATTTTTCCTTGATTTACTATTTCTGCAGTTAATGACCAACTGGGTGCTAAAAGTTGACGCTTAACGAAGTTTTACGCTAAAAAAGTAACGTTTGGCTGTCGAGATGGGAGCATTGTTCATTTCGAAAAAATGGCTTTTCAGCACCATATTCGCGAATTCCACGAATTTTTGATCACAAAACCGACCGCTGCGCCGAATTAAAGTGATGACGAAGGCTACAGCACGGCCAAGACAATTCAGAATGGTCACCCGTCGACATCGCAACATCAATTACCCATTGATGAGAATTTTGACGAAATTCAACCAATCGAATTAGCGCTTTCCTCATTCTGTGGCGCAATTTTTGCTGGCGATCGGAAGAAAATTTCATCGCGTGTCATAGCGTATGGACCTTAGTGATGTTGATTAGCTTACGCGCACTGGCGCGCCACCTCTGGAAGACGACGCGGCTCGCTTCAAAGCGGAAATCTGGGTCCGCAACGCCTATCCTGGTCTTCTCGATTTTTGCGACCTTCGCACTCGTTGGCGCAACGATCGACGTCAGTCGCGCGCTGTCCACCAAAACGGTCATGCAAGCTGTGGTCGACGCGGCCGCACTGGCGGGCGCACGCGATCGCGAAGCGACCGAGGCAAGCATCGAGGAAACGGCACGTAGATTGGCTGAGCAAAATGTCGCGCTAAACGGCGTCGGCCCTCTGATCTCTTTCGATGCAGAGCTTGATGTGGCAAATGATCAAGTCCGGGTGTCCGGCGTTATCCCGAGCCCGTTTAACTTCGCGGGCATGCTCGGCTTTGATTTCCTCGAGATAAAAGCGGATTCCATTGTTCAGCGCGCCGTTCCGCCAGTGCGAATATCGCTGGTTTTGGACAACACCGGCTCGATGAACTCGAATGGCGGGATAGAAGCGCTTCGTATTGCGGCGACGCTACTCGTCGATATCTTGTTCGACGAAACCGTCCCAGCCGATGACTTGCGCGTCGGAATTGTTCCCTATGTGACTACCGTCAATATTCGGAACGAAGAATTTGATATGGCATGGATGGATGTGAACGGTTTGAGCTCCGTTCATGGGATTTCGTTCAATGAAACTGCAGGTCAGGTGAATCATTTCGACCTGTTCAACATTTTGGGCAATATGAACCCGCTGGCAGGTTGGAAAGGCTGTGTAGAAGCACGCGCTGCGCCATTTGATATTACCGCAGAGCCGCCAAACCCCGGCAATCCCAATACCCTGTTTGTACCTTACTTCTGGCCAGATGAACCTGATGCGCCTGACCCGCTGAATACAAACAGCGCCTGGCGCGCCCCGCGAAATTCATCCCTTCGCGCGAATTACACCAATGATTTCTTTGACCTAGGACCGCCGGGCACGCTTGATAGCGGCTATCTGCAAAATGCGTTTCTCCAGGGAACCGGTACAACAATTCAAAATCAACGCCAAGCCATCTTGCGTGACGCGACACGAATATTGAACCCGGCCAACCACGCGCAAATTGCAGCTACTTTACGAATCGATGATGATCCATTTTCTAATCCGCATTTATTATTTGAAACCCCAGCTAATGAACGTCGCGCATTGCTTACCGTGGGCCCTAATCAAGCTTGCCCGACCGCGATCACACCATTGACAAGTGATGCAGACCGCTTGCGCAACGAAATCGCTCAGATGATTGGGTGGAATGGATCAGGCACGAACAGCGCAATGGGTCTTAATTGGGGCTGGATGCAGCTGACGCCAAACGCGCCTTTTCCCGTGTCGGGGATCCAAAACGCTGAGGGCGATATGCAGCGCATTGTAATTGTAATGACCGACGGCGACAATATTTTTGCGTCCCATGGGGACGTTACCCCAAATGGGAGCCCGTATAGCGGTTATGGCTATGTCAACCAGGGTCGACTTGGAACAACCAGCGTTTCAAATGTTGCAGCTCGCCTGAATGAACGGCTCCAGGATGTCTGTGAAGGCGCAAAAAATGATGGCATTATAATCTGGACCGTTACTTTCGCCGCGAATTCAAACATCCAAAATGAGTTTCGAAATTGCGCTAGTTCGCCCCAACAGCACTTGAACGCGCCGTCAACCGACTCGTTGATAGACGCTTTTGGCGAGATCGCCCGCCAAATCCAAGTTCTGCGACTGGCTCAATAAGATTTGCGCCATCTGTTCAAATTCTTCTGATCATATGAAATTCGTTTTAATGCTTTTGCCTCTCAGTGACGTCCAAGTCGTGGGAATTGGGCATGCGTAAATATCTTAGCAGGAGATTTTTTTCTCAATCGAATGTCATGGGCGAACAACGACGGCCAATATCTGGATCAGTCGTTCCAATACTTGTGCCAGCAATCATTGCGGGAATAGGTCTTGCCGGGTTTGCCATCGATTTCAGCCGTATCAGCAATAGTCGTGCGCATTTGCAAGCCGCTCTGGACGCTGCTGCACTAGCTGCCGCGCGCGCGCGGGGTTCAGACGAAGCTGAATTGGAAGTTCTTTCCCGCCCCTACGCTGACGCCAATTTGGTGAACTCAGGCGATCTTGTGTTATCATCGTTTGATGTAAATCTCTTGAATTCTAACACGACAGTTGAGGTTCGTGCGTCACTTATCGTGCCGTTGGCGTTCGGTGGCTTGATAGGTCGGTCAAGCGTTGAGATCGATGGTCGTTCATTGACGAGGATAGAAATTCGTCCAACTCGTGTTTCACTCGTGTTGGATAATACGGGCTCCACCAATAATAATGGCGCCATTCAAGGTATTCGGGACGCTGCGCGCGTCCTTGTTGATACGCTTTTGGAGGACGCGGGTGACGATGACGACGTGCTTGTCGGAATTGTTCCATATGTAACCAGCGTTAACATTCGCAATGAAGAATTCGACATGGCCTGGATGGACGTCAATGGTCTGTCGGCGAGCCATGGCATCGCCTTTGACGAAAGCGCCGGGCCGGTCAATCACTTTGACCTGTTCGACGCCTTAGGCTCGATCGACCAACGGGCCGGCTGGAAGGGCTGCGTGGAGGCGCGCGCCGCGCCCTTCGACGTTACTGCGGAACCGCCCAGTCCCGGCAACCCAAACACCCTGTTCGTCCCGTATTTTTGGCCCGATGAGCCGGACGCGCCACATTCGCTGAACACCAATTCGCAATGGCGTAATCCAACCAGCAACAATCTACGCGCGAATTATGCCAATGATTTCTTTGACCTTGGGGCATCCAATACACTTGACGGCGGATTTGCGCGGAACGGTTGGTTGCAGGGACCCGGCGCAGCCATCCAAAACCAACGGCAGGCAATATTGCGGGACGCTTCGCGCTATATCAACCCTGCCAACCAAGCGCAAATCGCCGCCACGCTGAGGATCGATGACGATCCCAGGAGCAACCCGCTTCCAGCAATCATCGGATACCCCATCAGCATCAGTGACGCCCATACGCTTGGCCCCAACCAAAGCTGCCCGACGCCGATCACGCCGATGACAGATGATTTGGATCGCTTGCGAACCGAAATCAGCGGGATGATCGGCTGGAACGGTTCTGGAACAAACAGTGCGATAGGGATGAATTGGGGCTGGATGCAATTGACGCCACAAGCGCCTTTCCCCGTTCCACCGCCGCGCAATTCAGATAACGAGCTTCAACGGATCATGGTGCTGATGACCGACGGCGCAAATGTCGCGGTGAGCGCCGTGACCCCAAACATCAGCCAATATTCTGGTTACGGATATGTCGACCAAGGACGCCTTGGTACAACCAATATAAATCAGACAGTGACCAGATTAGATAATCTGCTACTGCAAATGTGCACATCAGCCAAAAACGATGGGATCGTTATTTACACGGTAACCTTTGCGGCGAGTAGCACTTTGCAGAATATTTATCGTCAATGCGCGACGACGCCGACTCATTTCTTCAATGCGCCGAACGCCGCGACTTTGGTTGATGTGTTTGGCCAAATCGCCCGCGAAATCTCCGATTTGCGTTTGGCCGGATAATCATCGCGCGTCGAACACCAGATTGACGCTAACGGGCGAGACCGGCGTGATGGCGGGCAGATTGGCGAGACCTCGAAGCGTTTCGAGGCCCGCCGCCAGGCCGAAATCCTCGACATGGACGAGGATCGGGTCAACGCTGGCGACTTCGACGCGGCGCTCGCCGAGACGCGTGACGAAAAACTGCGCTTCCACTGGCGCCTGCACGCCGTGCAGATCGAGCGTAAGGGTGAGAGCGGTTACCTTGCGCGCGCCCACAGCCAAATCGCCATAGCCGGCGAGGTCGATTTGCGCCACGACATTGGCAACCGGAAAACGAACGGTTTCGAAGAAATGCTCGCGCATGCGCTCATCGCGGATGTCGATATTGGTTTTGACCTGGTCGAGCGGGATGGCGATCCGCGCTGCGCCGTCGGGGCCAATTTCGCCGGAGAGGCCGCCAAAGGAATGCGCCTCAACGATTTCGCCGGCTTTTACGGACAAGAACGACAGGCGCGATTCAGCGCTGGCAAGGATCCAGCCTTGCGTCGAGATGGCGGCGTTTTGGGCAGGCGCCTCGGCGGACGGCGGCGGCGCGGCGGCGGGCGCGCAAGCGGCCAAAGCGGTCAAGACAGCCAAAACAGATGCACGCATGTGGGACTCCCAAAACTTCGCATAACCCAATTAGCACATTCTTCCGATGCGGCGATCGCCTCACGTAGGTTGTGAACTTGCCGCATCGGCGCGCGTGAACGGAGCGGTTAACGCTTTGTGCAGCGACGAGAGTTAGCTTGGGCAGGGTTTAGGGATCATCTGCTTGTTCGACCTCGGCGCTGACATTTCTCGCATCGTGCTGATTGCGTTCATTTTCTCGGCGATCGAACAAATCACCCAATGGCGCCCGCAACAGCGCTTGCGTCCGCTTTGGCGCCAGGACCTTCTTTATTTGGCGCTGAATGGTTTTTTGATCCAAGTCCTGACCATCGGCGGCCTGTCGATCTTTGTGCTGGCGACCAATCCGCTTGTGCCCCCCACGGGGAAGGCGGCAATCCAGGCGCTACCGCTGTGGATTGCGACCCCGGCGGCGATTATTCTGGCTGATCTTGGCTTTTACGGCGCGCATCGGCTTTTTCACGCCAGCCCTCTTTTGTGGCGCTTTCACAAGATCCACCATTCGATCGAGGACATGGATTGGCTGGCCGGCCATCGCGTGCATCCGGTCGATCAATCTTTGACGAAGACTTTATCGCTCGGTCCAGTGCTCGCGCTCGGCTTTAGCGATGCAGCGCTTGCGATCGCCGGCGCCATTTATGGCTGGCATTCAGTGCTGCTGCATTCCAATACGCGGATTGATTTTGGTCCGCTGGCGCGGGTGATCGCCTCGCCGCGCTTTCACCATTGGCATCACGCCAATCAGCCAGAAGCCTATGACAAGAATTTCGCCGGTCAGATTTCAGCCTGGGACCTTCTTTTCGGCACGCAATATTTGCCAAAGACCGCCCGCCCAAAGGTTTTAGGCGTCGATGACCCGCCGCCTGCGGGCTATGGCCGCCAATTGCTTTATCCGTTCGCGAGCACGGCGCGGGCGCGCCGATCGGCCAAGAACGCCGAGCCGGAAAATGTCAGCACGCCTGCCCAGATCAGCGCGAACGTCGCCGCATGCGCCCAGGTAAACGCTTCGCCATAGGCGAGCCCGATCAAAAACTGCAAGGTCGGCCCAAGATATTGCAACATGCCGATGGTGGAGAGCCGCAAACGGCGCGCAGCGACATTGAACAAGATCAATGGCGCGGCGGTGATAACGCCTTGGCCGATCAGCAACGCCCAATCGACCGCCGCAAATTGAAACGCCTCGGCGCTCGGCACAAAAGCGAGCAAAAACACCAAGGCAAAAGGCGCGATGAAGGCGACCTCCAGCGCAAAGCCGGCGGCCGAATCGACCGCCAAATGCTTGCGGACCAGGGAATAGGTCGCAAACGACCCCGCCAGCCAGAGCGCCACCCAAGGCGGGCGGCCCAAGCCCAGCGCCAAAACCATGACGCCCGTCCCCGCCAAACAGAGCCCCAACGCCTGCATGGGGCTCAAGCGCTCGCGCAAGAACACAACGCCAAAGGCGACATTGATCAACGGATTAAGGTAATAGCCAAGGCTGGCTTCCAAGATGCGGTCGACCGACACCGCCCACAAATACACGCTCCAATTGGAGGCGATCAGCGCAGCGGTCAGCACGAAGACCGGCAAACGCCGCCGATCGCTGATCAGCGCCAGCAAGGCCGGCCCTCGCCGCATGACGAGCACAAGCGCCAAAGCCGCTGGCAAGGACCACACCATGCGATGCGCAGCCACCAATACGACCGGCAAATGGCCCATGAATTTCAAATAGATCGGCAATAGGCCCCACATCACATAGGCGCCCAGAGCGGCGGTCATTCCTTGGCGGATCTCAGGGGACATTGCGGCTTTCGAAGGTGAGGCAAACGCACGAACGCAACGACGAGAGGCCTTAACGCCTTATCACCCATCCTCGGCGCGCATCATCGCGAACAAGGCAAGGCACAGCGTCGTGATCGGCGCCAATGTCGCCGTCAGCCAATATGGCGCAAGCCCGCTGCCGGCAATGGAGCCGAGCGCTTGCGCCGCGCCAAAGGCAAGGAGGCTCGCCGCTGCGCCGACCAGAACGCGCTGCAACAACCCGCCAAGCCGCGCAAAGCGCAACGTCGCCGCGGCCCCAATCGCCGCCATCGCCATCAGCCAAATCGGCGCCGCGAGCGCTGCGACATAATCATGTTTCAGGCGCAAAACGGGCCGACCAATCGCGACGCGCCGGTCAATCTCGGCGGGAATGCTGGCAAGGCTGGCGCCGGCGCGGCGTTTGACGGCGCTTTCCAGCGCCAAAGCAGTGATCGTTGCCGGTAGATCGCGCTCAATAAAACGCTCTTCGGCGGTCGTCCCGCGAGGCGCGGCGATATAAGCGGTCCGCCCATTCGTCAGGCGCCAGACCCCGTCCAGCAATTTCGCCTCGCTCGCTTCAACAATGCTGTGCAGGCTGAGCGCACCGTCTGAACCGGGCCGATAGTGCAAAAAACGGGCGTCGTGCAGCGTCGAACTGGTGATATCCACCTGGCGCGCTTCGATATAAGTCTCGCCCAGCGCGTCGGTCTGCCGCAACCATTGGCTGCGCAATGCCGCGTTGTCACCGTTGCTGAGGTTCAAGGTCCGGCGCAGATCTTCGGCCCGCCCCGTCGCCCTTTCCGCAAAGGGCGCGAGCGCAAAGCTCCCGCCGAGCCCCAGCATAGCCGCCAATACCAGTGCAGGGCTGACGAAACGCCAGGCCGAGGCGCCGCTCGCCCGCGCGACCACCAATTCATTGCGCCGCGCCAAACGCGTATAAGTCGCCATCGCGCCAATCAGAACGATGAAGGGCGCTGCCCCCAGGATCAGCCCAGGCGCGCGCCAAGCGGCAAGCTCGATGGCTTTCCTAAGATCCAATTGAGCGTCGTCGCCGATCTGTCGCATCTGGTCCACGAGGTCGACCAATACCACCGCGCTCGCCACGACCGATGCCGCCAGCGTCACCATGCCCAAATTAACGCGCGCAATATAGCGCCACAATCTGCTCATGCGGCGATCGCGCGCCGGCGCCGACGCGGCGCCGCGCTCCAATAAAGCAGCGCAAAACCACCCAAGCAAAACAGCGGCGCAGCATATTGCAGCGCATTGGCGAACCGAACCTCGCCGGCAAAAGATTGCAGCGCAAAGGCGAACGCTCGCATCGTTACTGCCGCCAGCGCGGCCACTGCAATCCGCTGGCCGTAACCGGTGCGGCTCGGCTCCGCCCCTAATATCGCCAAGACGGCCAACATCGCCATGGCAAGACACCATAACGGGCCAGACAGCCGCGCATGGCCTTCGGCCGCCAAGGCGTCGCGATTTTGCGCGTTCCAATAATGATCAAGATCGGGCGCCAAGAGATCGACCGCAAAACGGTCGGAGGCTTTGAACAAGACGTCAAAATCCGCCAAGCCAAAATCATCGAGCGGCACGCGGTTCTGGCCAAACTTGACCGTGTCGATCGAACCATCTGGCAGGAAACGGCGCGTTTCGCCATCAAACAAGACAAGGATTGGCGCGCCCTTGACCGTCAGCAACAGCCCACTCTCCGCCCGATGAAGGCTCGGGACGGCCCCCGGCCGCGCATCACTCAAGAAAACCCCCTCCAAGCGCGTCCCTGTCTGCTCTCGCGCATAAATGGCAAGGCCCGGAGCGGGCGACACAAATGCGCCAGGCTCGACGAGCGCGCCGACCAAGCCCGCCCGCGCGCCAAGGATGGTGCGGCGCAGTTCGCTGAACGCAGCGGGTTGAGCAAACAAACCGATCGCCAATTGCGCAAGCGCGCAAATCACCGCGATCCGCAAGGCGGGCGCCGCGAGCGCCCACGGCCCTTGCCCCACGGCCCGCGCCACGATCGCTTCCTGATCCACCAGCGACTGATTGGCGGCAAAGGCGCAAGCGGCGAACACGGTCAAAGGCAAAATCAACTGGATGATCTGCGGCGCGCTCAGCAGCACGGCTTTTAGATAAGCCCACGCCGCGCCCGATTGCTCGAGCGCCAGCCCCAGCCGCGCCAATCCTTGCGTCAACAAGGCGATCAGCACGAGGCCGCCGAGCGCCAACATGAGCGCTCTACCGTAACTCGTCGTAAAATAAGCTTGCATCCGGCCCAAGCCGTTCTCGCCTCCGCGCCCCTCGCCCTTAGCAGCCCGGTCCTGGACGTCAAATCGTCGGCGCCGACCCACGACCTCTTGTGTCGGGAAAGCGCGGCGGTCATAGACTTTTCCCTTCGTATTGACGCAAAACGAGGATACTTCATGGCCTTGGCAATCGATTTTACTCCGTCGGCCGGTGGCGACGCTTTGGCGGTGGCCGCGCTCGAGACCGACGGCTTTGGCGCAACGATCGCCGGGCTCAATTCCGAAGCGCGCGAGGTCATTGCCCGGGCGGCGGAAGCCAGCCGGTTCACGGGAGCTGCCGGCCAGCTAATGGATTTACTGGTGCCGGCGGGGTTCGGCGCGCGCCGCGTCGTCATCGTCGGCTTGGGCAAACCGGCCGAATTGAACGCCTTGGCCTATGAGGCGGCCGGCGCCCATGTCGTCAAAAAATTGCTGACCAGCGGGGTCAAACGGCTCGCGATGCTCGGTTTTGCCGGCGACGGCGCGGCGGGCGCTGAAAGCGCC
>DHHV01000146.1:0-1016 GCA_002403455.1 Hyphomonadaceae bacterium UBA4763
GCGAAATATTTCAACGCCGGCAAGTCTGGCGCCGGCGACGGCGTCTGGCTTTTCAATGCGGATTTTGGCCGCGATCACGCGTTCGTCTTCGAACAAGCCGTCAATGATGCGATGCGCCAGCGTCTCGACCAGGTCGACGCGCGGGCCCCGCGCCGCCAAATGCGCCGCGGCCGCGATCATGTCGTAATCGAGCGTTTCGCTCAACCGATCGGCGATCTTGGTCGGAACTGGCATGAAGCATGTAACATCAACGATCAGGCGGCGCGTGCGGCCGATTTCATGCGGGTAAACGCCGATATCGGCTTGCAATTCCAAGCCTTCGACGAAGATCGCGCTAATCGAACTGGTGACAAACTCCGCGCCGATTGTCGCCCCGGCGAGCTGGATCGCTGAATGGACTTTGCTGCTCATTCGACTATTCCATCAATATCTGGCGTTTGCCAAATCAGGTGCTGCCCGCCATCGACCGCGATCATCTGACCCGTCACGGCGCTGGCGTTGATCAAATAGAGCGCCGCCTCGGCGATCGCTTCAGGGCTTGCTCCCGCGCCTGTCAAGGTGGCGCGTTGCTGCGCCGCAAAATCGTCCGGAGATTGCCGATGATTGCGCAAAGTGGGTCCTGGACCAATCGCATTGACGCGGATCCGCGGCGCCAAGGCTTGCGCAAGCGTGCGTGTCGCCGTCCACAAAGCGCTTTTGGACAATGTATAGGTAAAGAAAGTCGGCGCGAGCTTCCAGACGCGCTGGTCGATAACATTGATGATAACGCCGCGCGCCTCAGCCGGCAAAGAGTGCGCCATTTGCTGCGAAAGCAAGATCGGCGCGCGCAAATTGACCGAAAAATGCCGATCCCACGCCGCGCGCGAATGATCGAGCGCGCTGTCGTCTTCGAACAAAGAAGCGTTGTTGATCAAAATGTTGATTGGACCGCCAATGGCCTGGCGAGCATCCGTCATCAAGCGCGCCGTTTCATCTTCATCGGCAAGATCGGCTTGAACGCAAGCCGCAACGCCGCC
>DHHV01000146.1:1337-7352 GCA_002403455.1 Hyphomonadaceae bacterium UBA4763
CCCCCCCCCCCCCGCCTCTGAAATTTCCTGGGCAATCCTTTCCGCCGGCGCGCCCGAGGTTCGATAGTGTAGACACACCGCGATCCCGGCTTTGGCCATCGTTCGCGCCAGGTGAGCGCCAACCCGCAGGCCGGCGCCCGTGATCAAGGCGCGGGGACTTTCAATCGTCATTGCGCCCTGCCCACCTGCGCGCCATCTGTTGTGCCTTCATTCATAGCATCGGTTGTGGCGATTTTCCGGCGGCTGGCAAGCGGCTGCGGCAACAGCAATTGGGCGGACGGATTGACCATTGCCGACCTTGCCCCGCGCGCGCCGCAAAATGTCACGAAGCCGTGATTTGTCGGTGTTTTTCCGCGATTTTTTGTGCGATCGTGAACCAAACGGTCAACAATTAACCTTATTTATACGCGATGACGGTGTTAGTTACACGCTGAACGTGCATCCGGTTGGGGCGAAATCCGGGCGCTTTGGTCAACATTTTCAAGGTTCGCGATGCCCGCCCCGCCCATCCATATCGCCTTTTCCGCTCAAGGTCCGGTTGCGCACGCTTTGCACCGCAGCGAAGCGCGCCTGCAGGCAATGACCGAGCATTCCTTGCAGGGAATCGGGGTGCATCGACGATTTAGCCCGGTTTTCGTCAATCAGGCCTTTGCCGATTTATTTGGGTTTACGTCGCCAGAAGCGCTTATCGCGCGCGGCTCGATTTGGCGCCTGATTGGCGACCCCGCGCAAACCCTGGAAGAGGCTTGGGACGCGCTGTTGCAAGCCGGACCGGTTAAGCGCACCATCGCCGCGCGAAAGCTGACGGGCGAGCCAATCTCGCTGCTGCTGTCATCGCGACCGATCGAATGGGACGGCGCGCCGGCGGTGCAGATCGCCGCCCTCGACGTTACCGCGCAGGAACGCGCCCGCGTCGATTTGGCCCAGGCTCGGCAGGCGGCGCAGCAAGCATCGCGCGCCCGCGACCGGTTTTTGGCCTTGCTGACCCATGAGGTCCGCACGCCGCTGAACGCGATTTCCGGCCTCCAGCCGCTGACCAGCGATCAGGAGCCCGCGACGGTATGTCCGCATCTGCTGCGCAATGCCGTCGGGGCAAGCGCGCGACTGGCGGACATCGTTGATGACCTCAGCGCCTATTTGGCCATCGAGGCAAATGAAATCGCCCTGGTTGCAAAGCCAGCCGTCTTGAAAAACATTGTCGATGAAATGGTCGCCGTCCTGCGACCGCAGGCTATTCGGAAAAATTTATCGCTCGACTTGGTGTGGGCGCCGGGATCGCAAGTTGCGATCCGGTGCGACGGCGCAAAACTGGGCCGTATCTTGCGCGCCCTCACCGATAACGCGGTCAAATTCACAAAATCCGGCTCCATCGAATTGCATATCGGGGTGTCGCACTCAACGACGGGCGCGCGTTTATTGGTCGAAGTCATCGATAGCGGACCCGGCTTTGATCCGGCGTTGACCGAGGCGATTTTCGCCCCATTCGTGACGTTAGAGGAAACCTTGACGCGGACCGAAGGCGGGACGGGACTTGGCCTGACCATCGCGCGCGCTTTTGCCCGCGCCATGGGCGGGGAGATTTCCGTGGCGGCCGCGCAGGGTCAAGGCGCAGCCTTCTTTCTGGATTTGCCGATCGAGGTCGTTGCGCATCCGCCGACGCCGCGCCCCGTCACGGGACTGCGGATTTTGGTGGCGGAAGACAATCCCAGCAATCAATTACTCATCCGCACGGTCTTGGAAAAGCTTGGGCATTATCCCTTATTGACCGAGAATGGCGCCGAGGCGATTGAACAATTGCCTTTGCAGTCTTTTGATTGCCTGCTGTTTGATTTACATATGCCGGTCATGGATGGATTAGAGGCGGCGGAGCGGGCGCGCCTAATGGGCTGGAGCGGGCCGTTAATCGCGCTGACCGCCGACACGCGGCCCGGAATTGAAGCGATCGTCGCCAAAGCCGGCTTTGACGCTTATCTTTCGAAACCGCTGCATTTGCCGTCATTGATCGCGGCGCTGAATGCAGCAGCGGCGCAGGCCGTTGGTTGAGTTTTATTCAAGCTGCTTTCGCAGCCGCTTGAATTTCCGTCACGAGGTCTTGCACCTTGATCGGCTTGACGACAAAGCCGCCAATGCCGGCTTCGATACACGCCGCTCGTTCGCTCGCGCCGTCATTGGCGGTGACGGCGATGATCGGCGCGCTTCGGTTGGGCGGGCAAGAGCCGCGAATCATTTTGGCCGCATCGACGCCGCTCATGCCGGGTAAATGCAAATCCATCAGCACCAAATCAAAGGCTTGTTGTTTGGCTTGCGTGATGGCGGCGCCGGCGTCTTCGGCTTCAACGATCCGAAAGCCCATCGGCTCCAGCAAGGCGCGCAGAATGCGGCGGTTGATGGCGTGATCGTCGACCACCAGCGCCGTCTTGGCTGGGTAGGATTGTGGTGGCAGGGCTGGACTCTCCGGCGCAGCAAGCGCGACGGTCGGAACCGGCGCCGCGGGCGCCGACGCGTCAACATCCGCCTTGGCTGGCGTGGGCGCCGGTTTGACGATGGGCCCAGTAGGCGTCGGCCGAGCTTGCGCCCTGACGGCGTTCTCGGCGGGCGGCGCGGGCGCCAAACCAATGTCGACGATCTCCGCGACAAAACTCACCACAAACCGCGCGCCGCCGGAATAATGCGTGTCGCACAGAAGCCGCCCGCCGATCGCTTCGGCCGCATCGCGCGCCAGCGACAGGCCCAGACCTAAGCCGCCATGTCGCCGCGTCAGCGAGGCGTCGCCTTGCACGAACGGCGCAAACAAGCTTTCGGCTTGCGCCGGATCGACGCCAGGGCCGGTGTCGGCGACGGCAATTTCGACAACAGCGCGGCCCATGGCCCGTTCTTTGGCGGTCACGCTCATTGTAATGCCGCCGACATCGGTGAATTTCACCGCGTTTGACAGCAAAGCATTTACAACATGGGCAAGGGCGTTGCGATCGGCCAAAACAAACCGCGCGACGACCCCCGCCGTTTCGATGGTAAAATCAAGCGCTTTGGCTTGGGCTTCGCCTTGCCATGGCCGCGCGGTTTCCTTCGCAAAGCGCACCAAATCCAACGGCTCGGGTTTTGTTTTGTTTTGTCGGTGGTGCGATTGCTCATGCGCAATGACGCGGTCGACCATGGCGCGCAACGCCCGTGCGCCGTCGAGCGCAATCGCCAGATCGCGCCCGCGCCGCTCCGTCGACCCTTGCGCCTGCGCCGCTTCCAGGCCGGCCAACACGGCGGCCAACGGCGTGCGCATTTCATGGCTGACCATGGCGACAAATCGTTTCTGCGCCTGCGCGGTCGCATGGGCTTCGGCTGACGCCTCGACCGCCAAGGTTTCCGCGATATGCATGCGCGACAACATGCCTTGATTGGCGCGCCACATCATCAACAAGAACGCCTGCAAGAGAAAAACGCAAAAAGCGACGATCGCGGCATCGACCGGTCGGGTAAGTCCCCAGGCAAAAGCCGGAACCAGGATTTGAAAGGCGAATAAAGGCGCCGCGCCGGCCAGGAACAAACGCGGCGCGCCGATCGTTTGCACCAGCAATTGCATCGAAAGGCCGGTCAAGAACAGACTGGTGGCGGCAATGCCGATCTCACCGACATTGGTCCATAAATGCCACGTTGGAACCGCCAACACGAAATAGGAAGCAAAAGTCAGGCCGGCGAATAGGTTCACCGCCCGCGAATCGTCATCGCCCCTAAACCGGCGCGCCAACAAAAAAGCGAGCCCTTGGATTTTTGCATAGACGACAAACCACAGCGGCGCCCATGGCCAGTCGCCAAACACAAACAACATGGCGGCAATGGTGGCGGTGATCGCAACGCGCAACCATGTCGTCCGCGCCCGCAACCGCGCGGCGCTCACATAGCCCAACCGGGCATCCGTTTGTGTTCCGCCGATGACGCCCTCTATCATGAGGTCAAAGTGTAAAAAGAGCCGATGAAGAAACGGCTAACGGGCTCAACAAGATTACCCGATCTATTGTGGTCATAGATGTAATAATTCGGCGCGCAAAGCGTGCAAATCTTGCGGCAGATCGCACGCAAACGCCATCGGCCGATCGAGGCCCGGATGATGAAATCCCAATGTTTCTGCGTGTAAAGCTTGGCGCGAAAAGTTAATTTCGGCTTTGCGCAAGGCCGACGAGGCCATCCGGCCGTGACGGGTGTCGGCGTAAACGGGATCGCCGATCAGGGGCGCGCCAACATGCGACAAATGAACGCGGATCTGGTGCGTGCGCCCGGTTTCAAGCCGACAGATCAGTTCGCTGGCGAGCGGCCCGCTTTTCGGCGCCTTAATGGCGCCAAACCGCGCGACGGTTTCATAATGGGTGGCGGCGTCGCGGCCCGACGCGTGGGTTGGCTCTAGCACCGCCATTTTCTGGCGATCGCGTGGGTCCCGCCCAAGGCGCGTCGCGATCCGCCCCGTTGGCGGCATTGGCGCGCCAAGCGCGAAGGCGCGGTATTGGCGGGTGATGGCGCGCGCGGCGAATTGCTTGCCCAGAGAGGTCAAAGCCAGATCGCTCTTGGCGATCACCATCAGGCCAGTCGTGTCCTTGTCGAGCCGATGCACGATGCCCGGCCGGCCCGGCGCGCCGATCGCCAGCAAGGCTTCGCCGCAATGATGCGCCAGCGCATTGACCAAGGTGCCGCGCCAATGACCGGGGGCGGGATGCACCGCCAGACCCGCTTGTTTGTTCAGCACCAACAGATGGGCGTCTTCATAAAGGATATCGAGCGCGATCGGCTCTGGAACAATGTCGACCGGGTCGGGGCGCGGGATGGCGACGCTGTAGACCTCGCCGAGCCGGATTTTGCGGGCCGGATCGACCGCCAGCACTTGGTCATGGCGCACTCTGCCCTTTTCAATCAGGGATTTCAGCCGCGCGCGCGACAAGAGCGGCAGACGCTGGGCGAGAAACCGGTCCAGACGCTCGCCGATCTCGGCCTCGGCCACGGGGTCGAGCCGTTCGACCACAGCCTCGTCGCTCATTGGCGGATCAATCAAATCCGGATCGGAATCGATCTCTCCGTCGTCTTCGGCGGCCATCACGATCAGCGATCGCCGGCGGACGGGGCGGGCTGGTTGCGCCAGGCGTGGTTGAGCGGGCGCGCGCCCGTCCCAAAGTCCGGCGCATGCAACATCGCGCCGCGCAAATAGTCGCGGGCCGCGTCGATGGCCGGGATAAGCGCGGCGCCGCGCGCCATCCCCGCCGCAATCGCCGAAGCCAGGGTGCAGCCGGCCCCGTGAAACGGTCGCGGCGTTGGAATGCGATCGGCTTCGAAAATATGCTCGCCAGTTTGCGTCGCCAGCACGTCATAGACGCGCGCGCCATCGACATGGCCGCCTTTGACGAGGGCGGCTTTGGCGCCGGCTTCCAGCAAACGATCGGCGGCGCGACGCTGATCCTCACGGGTCTCGACATTGCGCCCCGTCAAAGCGGCGGCTTCCGGAGCGTTGGGCGTCACCAGCGCGGCGCGCGGGATCAACTGGGCGCGGAGCGCATCGACCGCGCGCGGTTCAAGCAAGCGTGCGCCCGAGGTGGCCATAATAACCGGATCGACGATGACCGGAGCGGGCGTCGCGGCAAGCGCCTCGGCGGCGGCCTCGACCAGCGAGATTTGCGCCAGCATGCCAGTCTTGACCGCGTCCCAACCAAGATCGCTAGCGATCGCGGTGATCTGGGCGCGCAAGAAGCGGGGGGAAACCGGCTCGACGCCGAAAACGCCGTGGGTGTTCTGGGCGGTCAAGGCGGCGATCGCGGTCATCGCAAAGCCGCCCATCGCCGTGATCGCTTTGACATCAGCCTGGATGCCAGCGCCGCCGCCGCTGTCGGAGCCGGCAATGACCAGCACGCGGCCAAGCGCTTTGGCGGGGGCGGGGACATTGGGGGCGGCGGGGCGGTGCATGGGGCGTCTGTTACGACGCTTTTGGCGCGATGGCGAGTTCTCGCCACACACGCAGGGCTTGGCGGGTCGGGGCGACGTCAT
>DHHV01000146.1:7690-16631 GCA_002403455.1 Hyphomonadaceae bacterium UBA4763
GCCGCCCCCCGCCAGTGCGGCCCACAGCGCCGCGGCGAGCGATCCGCCCAGCCGATCGGCGGGATCGGCGCCGGCCGGGTCCAACGCGGCGATGAAGCGCTTGCGCGAGGCGCCGACCAGCACGCGCTTGCCGGTCTCAACGCGAATCCGCGGCAAAGCCCGCAACAGGGCGAGATTATGCGCCAGCGTCTTGCCAAACCCGATGCCCGGATCGACCCACAGCCGGTCGGGGCGAACCCCGGCGCTCTCGGCGATCGCGCAGCGCTCTTGCAAAAAGCCGATCACCTCGGCGACGACGTCGTCATAAGCTGGCGCTGTCTGCATATCGGCCGGCGCGCCTTGCATATGCATCAACACGACGTCGCACCCCATAGCGGCGGCGATGGCGGGGCTGTCGGGATCGCCGCGCAAGGCGCTGACGTCGTTCCAGATTTGCGCGCCGAACGCGGCGGCTTTTTCGAAGATGGCGGGCTTGCGGGTGTCGATCGACACCTGAAAAGCGCGTTTCTCAGGCGGGGGAAGCGCGGCGAGCACAGGGGCGAGCCGGTCCCACTCGGTCGCCGCGGGCACGTCCTCAGCGCCCGGACGGGTCGATTCAGCGCCGAGATCGAGCACATCCGCGCCGGCGCCGGCCCAATCGGCGAGCGAAAATGGCGCGGCGCGCTGCGCCAGCCCGTCACCGGAAAAGGAATCGGGCGTTGCGTTGACGATGCCGAAGATCAGCAAAACGAGACGCGCCTCATTTCAACCGGGCCAGCCCGTCGGCGATGGCCGGGTCGACCTGGATATCGCGCAAACGCAAGGGCCGCGCCAGCCGCAGCCCCGCCATCGAGCGCGCGCGCGACAAGGCGACATAGGTCTGGCCGGCGGCGAAGGCGCCCCGCCCCAGATCGATCTCGACATGGTCGAGCGTCATGCCTTGCGCCTTGTGGATGGTGATCGCCCAGGCATGGGCGAGCGGATATTGCTCATAGGCCCATTCTTCCTGCACTTCCAGGGCGTTGGTCTTGTCGTTCCACGACCATTTGGCTTGCGGCCATTTGGCCAGCCCCACCTCGACCGTCTGGCGATTTTGATCGAGCCGAACAAGAATGGTCTTGTCCTCGAAGGCGATCACCACGCCCAGCGAGCCATTCACCCAGCGTCCCTCGGAATCGTTCTGGGTGAAGATCACCCGCGCCCCGACCCGCAAGGCGAGCTCCATCGGCGCCGGCAAACGATCCCCGGTCGGCGGGGTTTTCGGCGCGCGCGCGCCCTTGAACCCGCCGGTAAACAGCCGCGTTTCGCCCGACAGGGCCGCTAGGCCCCGCCGATTATGCTCGTCCGCAATAACGTTGGTCGAGGCGAGCAGCACCGGCGCATGATCGAGCATGTTGTTCACACAGGCGCCATTCAGCGCATCGAGCGTTGCTTCCAACCGACTGCCGTCGCGCACCGCGCCCAGCAGCGCAATGAATTCTGGGTCGGTTTGGCGGCGCACCGTCGTCAGTTCGAAAATATCGACCGGGTTTTGGCGCAAGGCCTGGGCGGAAAACGCAAAGGGGCTCTCATAGCCCGCTTCGGCCAGCAGCCGTCCTTCATCGCCGCGCACGACCGGCGGCAATTGGTGGAAATCGCCGACCAACAGCACTTGCACTCCGCCGAACGGCTTGGGCGAGCGGCGCGCGGCCTGCAATTGCCGGTCCATGGCGTCGAGCATATCGGCGCGCAGCATCGAGACTTCATCAACGATCAGGCGGCGCAGCCCGCGCGCGGCTTTGCTGAAGAACCAGTTCGGTTTCTCGTTGAACCCCAGCAGCGGGCGCGGCGGAAAGCCGAAAAAGGAATGGATCGTCTGGCCGCCGATCTGCATGGCGGCAAGCCCAGTCGGGGCGAGCAAAGCCGGCGGCGCCTTTTGGCCTTGGGTGGCGACATGGCGGATGAAATGGCTTTTGCCGGTGCCGGCGCGGCCATGCAACAAGACGATCGGCGCGCCATCGGCCAGCGCTTTGGCGGCGTCCTCGGCGGCGGGGTCGATCATAGGCGCGGGGGTCGGGGCGGTCACCTGCGCACGATTACCGCAAACTGGGGTCGGACGCCCGCAATTGATGCGCCGCGCGGTCGAGCGCGGCGTTGATAAAACCGGGCTCGGGGTCGTTATAAAAGGCTTTGGCGATCTCGAGATAATCGGAAATCACCTGCGCGGCCGGCGCGTGATGCTGGGATAACAGCTCGCCGATCCCGGCGCGCAGGATGGCGCGCGCCAGAGCGTCCAGGCGCTCGATGCGCCAATTGGCGGCAAGGACAGCGGCGGCCAGCGCATCGATCTGATCCTGATCGCGCAGGATTGCCTCGAGCACGCTGCGAAAATGATCGGTGTCCGGCTCAATCGGCGGCGGGCCGGGAGTTTCATCGAGCGCGCCGAGCCGGCCGGCATTGAACTCGGCATGAGCGGCGGCGAGCGTCATTGCCGCCACATCCATGGCGTACAGCGCCTGCACGCAGGCAAGCCGGGCGGCGAGCACGCCATTGGCGGGATGCAAAGCGCGCGCGCGCGTCGCCGTGCTCATGACGGGGCGCGCCCCAGCAAGGTCTTGCGGACGGCGATCATCGCAAGGCACGCGCGCGCCGCGCCCGCGCCTTTGCCCTGACCGCGCGGTTCGGGCGTTGCCCGCGCCAAGGCCTGGTCTTCATTCTCGCAGGTCAAAATGCCATTGCCGACCGCAACGCCATGATTGATCGCCAGATCCATCAAGCCGCGGGCGCTTTCGGTGCAGACGATGTCATAATGCGACGTCTCGCCGCGCAAGACGCAGCCCAAGGCGACATAGCCGTCAAACGACCCCCCGCCATGACGCTTGGCGTATTCAGCCTGGGCGATCACGGCTGGCGCTTCGAGCGCGCCCGGCGCTTCGATCACTTGCGCCTCCGCGCCGGCCCGCGCCAGCGTTTCCAGCGCATCGGTCAGCAGCAAATGCGCCAAATCCGGGTAGAAATTGGTGCTGACGACCAAAATGCGCGGCCGGTCTTCGATCACGAGGCGTTATCCTTGAAAAAGGCGCGCCCGTTTTGTCCAAAGGCGCGCCCATCAGGCTTCGTCAAAGGGGACAATCGCCTCGATCGTCAAGCCATATCCTTCAAGACCCGGCGCGCGCGGGTCAGAATTGCTCAACAGCCGCATGCGGCGCACGCCCAGCGCGCGCAAGATTTGCGCGCCGATGCCGTAATCGCGCACCAGCTTTTCGCGCGAGGGCGGCGAGGCAAAGCTGTCTTTGCCGGCGGCGAGGCGCTGCTCCAACATGCCGGCTTGCACTTCGCGGATTAGCACCATGACGGCGCCGTCGGGCTCGGCGGCCAAGCGCTTCAGCGCCCGCGCCACCAGCCCCGAACGCTGCGGATCGGCGCCCAAAATGTCGGCGAAGAAATCGACCTTGTGCATGCGCACCAACGGCGCGGCCAGGGTCGCCGGCGCGCCGCGCGTCAACGCGACATGCTCCATGCCATCGAGCGCGTTGCGAAACACATGCAGCGAAAAGCCGCCAACGCCCGGATAATCGACGACGCGGCGCGCGACCTCCGACACATAGCTTTCATGGCGGCGGCGATGCTCGATCAAATCGGCGATCGTGCCGATTTTCAGGCCATGACTCTTGGCGAACGCCGCCAAATCAGGAAGCCGCGCCATCGAGCCGTCGTCATTCATGATCTCGCAAATGACGCCGGCCGGGATCAGGCCCGCCATGCGGGCGATGTCGACGGAAGCCTCCGTATGACCTGCCCGCACCAAGACCCCGCCATCGCGGGCGATCAGCGGAAAGACATGGCCGGGCGAGACGATGTCTTCGGCGGCCGAATCCGGATCAATCGCGACAGCTATCGTGCGCGCCCGATCTTGGGCGGAGATGCCGGTGGTGACGCCCGTGCGCGCCTCGATCGAAACCGTGAACGCTGTGCCGGTGCGCTGGCGATTGGCCTGGGTCATCAGCGGCAAGCGCAAATGATTGGCGCGCCCGCGCGTCAACGCCAGACAAATCAAGCCGCGGCCAAACCGCGCCATGAAATTGATCGCCTCGGCGTTGGCCATTTGCGCCGGGATGACGAGATCTCCCTCGTTCTCGCGGTCTTCGGCGTCGACGATGATCACCATGCGGCCGGCGCGCGCCTCGGCGAGGATTTCTTCCGTCGGTGAAATGATCGTGTCGGTCGGGGAAAAGGGCTGGCCGTCAGCCATGGGCGCCTCGCAATGTCCGCTCCTGCATCCAGCGATCGACATAGCGCGCGATCACATCAACTTCGAGATTAACGCGACGTCCAGGCGCCAACGCCGACAAGGTCGTCGCGCTCCAGGTATGCGGGATGATGGCGATGTCAAAATGCTCTTCGTAGAGCGCGGCGATCGTCAGCGATACACCATCGACCGCGATCGAGCCTTTGAAGGCGATGAAGCGCATCAGCTCAACGGGCGGGCGCAGGCGCAAGCGAAAGGCGCCGCCGCCTTCATCGTGTAAAGCGGTGACCTCGCCCATGCCATCGATATGGCCGCTGACCAGATGGCCGCCCAATTCGTCGGCGGCGCGCAAGGACCGCTCGAGATTAAGCCGATCGCCGATCAGCGCCGCGCCAAGCGTCGTGCGCTGTTGCGTCTCCGGCGCCAAATCCACCGACCACGCCGCCCCGCCAGCGCCGCTCGCTTCGATATCGAGCACGGTGAGGCAAACGCCGGCATGGGCGATCGAGGCGCCCAGCGCGATGTCGGCGGCAGGATAAGGCGCCTCGATGCGCAAACGCCGCACGCCCGCATCTTGCGAGATGGCGCGGACCTCGCCGATCGCCGACACC
Source organism: Hyphomonadaceae bacterium UBA4763 (assembly GCA_002403455.1). Classification (GTDB taxonomy): domain Bacteria; phylum Pseudomonadota; class Alphaproteobacteria; order Caulobacterales; family Aquidulcibacteraceae; genus UBA4763. The sequence goes on from DHHV01000146.1 coordinate 12,509, forward strand.
AATCCGGTAAACATGGCTTTGTCTTTCACTGACGTCACGGCTTCAGACGAACGCAACACATTATATTATAACACCCCAACGCCCTAACGCGTGCGCCGATAACGCTCAATCAGATCGGGGCCGGAAGGCGTTGCGCTGACGCGCGCAAAACGCGGCGCGGCCGCCAAGCTGTCTATGCCCAAATCCGCGATCGCCGGGCGCGCATCCGCCCCGAAGATCACCGGCGCGCGCATCCACCAGATCTCATCGACCAGATCGGCGCGAAGCAGCGCCGCCGCCACGATGCCGCCGCCCTCGACCAGGATCGGCAAGTCCGGCGCGGCGACCTCATCCAGATAAGCGGCCAGCGTTGCGCATTGCGCGGCCGCATCGCCCCCGTCGGCATGGCGAATGGCCAGGCCGCGCGTGTGCAACTCAGCTTGTTTGGCCGGCTCAGCGTCGGCCGATGTGATCACCAGGGTCGAGCCCAAGGTCGGGTCGAACAATTTGGCGCCGAGCGGGGTGCGCAATCGCCGGTCGAGCAGCACCCGCAGAGGCGGGCCTTGCGCGGCGATGACGCCATGGCGCAAGCTAAGCTCCGGGTCATCCGCCAACGCCGTCCCCGAGCCGACGACGATCGCCGCGCTATCGGCGCGGATGGAATGAGCGAAGGCGCGCGTTTCCGACGCGGTAATCCAGCGGCTTTCGCCAGAAGCGAGCGCGATTTTCCCGTCCAAACTGGTGGCGAGTTTGAGGTGGATCGGGCGGGCTATTCGCTGTCCCCCGATTTTGGCGGCGTTTCCGGCTGCATGTTTTCGCTCAAATTCAAGAACCGCGCAAAATCCTTGGTCTCCTGAAAATCCATATAGACCGAGGCGAACCGCACATAGGCCACCGGGTCAAGACGCGCCAAGCCTTGCAAGATCGCCGCCCCGATCGTCGTGGTCGACACCTCAACCTCGCCGCCGGTCTCCAACGAGCGGACAATATCCGACACCAATTGCTCGATCGCGTCGCGATTGACGCGGCGCTTGCGCAAGGCAATGACGATCGAGCGGGTCAGCTTGTCGCGATCGAACGGCTCGCGCTCGCCCGAGCGCTTGACGACGGTCAATTCGCGCAGCTGCACCCGCTCGAACGTCGTGAAGCGGCCGTCGCATTTGGCGCATTGGCGGCGGCGACGAATGGCGCTGCCATCGTCGCTGGGACGGGAATCTTTGACCTGCGTGTCATGGGCGCCGCAAAAGGGGCATTTCATGCAACGCCAAGCGCCTCGTAAATCGGGAACCGCGCGGTCAACGCCTTGGCGCGGGCGCGGATCTCGGCCTCGCGGCTCGGCTCGCCCTCGGGATGGGCGGCCAGCATCTCAACGGTTTCGAGGATCAAGCGCGCGACCTCTTCGAACGCATAGCGATCAAAACCGCGCGTCGTGCAGGCCGGCGAGCCGATGCGAATGCCCGACGTAATGGTCGGCTTTTGCGTATCAAACGGCACCGAGTTCTTGTTGCACGTGATATAGCAACGCTCAAGCGCGGCTTCGGCCTGCGCGCCGGTAACGCCCTTGGGCCGCAGATCGATCAGCGCCAAATGCGTATCGGTGCCGCCGGAGGCGACCGCCAAGCCCCCATCGACGCAAGCTTGCGCCATGGCGGCGGCGTTTTCGATCACGGCTTGGCAATAGACGCGAAATTCCGGCGACAGGGCTTCGCCAAAGGCAGCGGCCTTGGCGGCGATCACATGCATCAGCGGTCCGCCTTGCAAGCCCGGAAAGATCGCCGAATTGAACTTCTTGGCAAGGTCCGCCTCATTGGTGAGGATCATGCCGCCGCGCGGGCCGCGCAAGGTCTTGTGCGTCGTCGTTGTCACGACATGCGCGTGATCGAGCGGATTGGGATAGACCCCGCCGGCGACCAGCCCGGCGAAATGGGCCATGTCGACCATGAAATAGGCGCCAACCTCATCGGCGATTTGCCGAAACGCCGCAAAATCGATGATCCGCGAATAGGCCGACCCGCCCGCCAAAATCATTTTCGGCCGATGTTCGCGCGCCAAATCGCGCACCTCGTCAAGATCGATACGATGATCCGCGCGCCGTACGCCGTAATGAACGGGCCGGAACCATTTGCCGGACTGGTTGGGCGCCGCGCCATGCGTCAAATGCCCGCCGGCGTCGAGCCCCATGCCGAGAAACACATCGCCCGGCTGCATCAACGCCAAGAACACGCCCTGATTGGCCTGGCTGCCCGAATGCGGTTGGACATTGGCGTAATTGCAGCGAAACAGCGCTTTCGCCCGCTCGATCGCCAGATTTTCGGCCAAATCGATAAAGGCGCAGCCGCCATAATAGCGCTTGCCGGGATAGCCTTCGGCATATTTGTTGGTGAGGATCGAGCCCTGCGCCTCGAGCACCGCGCGCGAGACGATGTTCTCCGAGGCGATCAACTCGATATGCTGCTGTTGGCGCTCCGCCTCCAGCCCAATGGCCCGCGCGAGCTCGGGGTCCGACAGGCCAAGGCTATGGCCGAAAAACTCGTGAGCGCCTGAAAGGCCGCGATCACCATCCATGTTTTGGCTCCTCTTTGCGCTCTATTAGCAAGGGGGCGTTCGCCGAACAATGGCCTGCGCCGGCGTTTCATCGGGCGCCTGCACGTGCGCGAACCGTCTGGCTCCAAATAAGCCTCATGTTTCCCAGAAAATAACAGCGCAAGGCTGATCATCCAATAGATCGGCTCAGTGCTATCCCAGGAGAAACAATTTCACAGCGGATTTTTTACTAACACAGATGCTTGCATCGGCGGGAGTAAACGACTATACCAAGTTAGGCGGTTTGATTCTTCTGACCGTCCAATCAAACCAAGTCTAGTCCGAGGCAGAGATGAAAGACGAAAATCACGATAATTTTTCCGCAGCGCAAGACGTTTTGGAGATGACGACGGAGATCGTTTCCTCGTTCGTCGCCAACAACCCATTGCCGGCGGATCACGTTCCGGATTTGATTCGCAGCGTGTATAAAACCATCTGGGACATCAATGCGAGCCCGGCTGAAAAAACCCAAGAGCGCCAGAAACCGGCGATCGCCGTCAACAAATCGGTGACCGACGACTACATCGTTTGCCTGGAAGACGGCAAGAAATTGAAAATGCTCAAGCGCTATTTGCGCTCGAATTTCGACATGACCCCGGACGAATATCGCAAGAAGTGGAATCTTCCGGCAGATTATCCGATGGTTGCGCCGAATTACGCGCAAAAACGCTCGGATTTCGCCAAGCAAATCGGTCTTGGCAAAGGCGTTCGTCGCCGCAACGGCTAAGGACGAGATAAGCGCGCCGACCTGACGCCTCACGCCGGTCGGCGCGTTGTTTCGCATCGTTTTCATGCATGCGCGAAAATAGGATGGCGATTCGGCGCCGTTCCTGTATTCAATGAGCCATGGTTGATCTTGGCGCACTCAATCCAAAATTTGAGCCGATCGTCGCGCGGATCTACGCGAATCTCCCTGATTTGGCTGTCGCCATCGAGGCGTTTGTTGCGCGGCTGACGGCGGCGGAGGTCGGGATCGGCGCTCTGGGTCTTGGCGAGACCTTTCCTGACGCCATGCTTCCCGACGTCGACGGGCGTTTGCGGCGCTTGGCGGAGGTGACGGCCGGCCGGCCAAGCGTGATCGCCTTCCTGCGCGGCCATTGGTGCCCGTTTTGCCGAACCTATTTCGCCGCGCTCGCCCAAGCGCGAGACCTGCTGGCCCGCCAAACGGGGGCGGATATGGGCGCGTTCGTCGCGATCACGCCGGAGCTGTCCAGCTTCGCCCGCAATTTGAGCCAAAGCCCGAACGACATCGTGCTGAGCGATATCGGCAATGGATTTGCCGCCTCTCTCGGGCTCGCGGTCGCGATTGACGAGAATCTGGCGCGCCTGTTGTCCGAGGATGGCGATGATGTGCCGCTTTATCAGGGCGAAGCCAGTTGGATCGTGCCGATCCCGGCGACCTTTGTGCTCGACGGCGAAATGCGCGTTTTGGAGCGCCATGTCGATCCGGATTATCGCAAACGGATGGATTTGAGCCGGCTTAGCCGGTTGATCGAAGCAGCGTCCTATCCCGCGGGCGCGGCGGCGCGGCGTGACGCAGCAGATTAAAGAGGGCCGCCGC
>DHHV01000146.1:16949-17925 GCA_002403455.1 Hyphomonadaceae bacterium UBA4763
ATTAAAGGGGGCCCCCGCCGCGGGCAGCCGCTCGCGCCCGGCAACGCAATAAAGCCGCGTCTCCCATTCCATACTGGCGCCGTCGACTGATACGCAGGCGAAAGCCTCGCCGCGCACGAGATGTTGCGGCAGGAAGCCGAGCCCCAGGCCGTTGCGGATAAAGCCGAGCGCCTCGCGGCCATCGGCGACCATATGGGCTTTGCCTGGGCCAATTTCGCCTTCCAGCGTCCGGCACAGCTCGGCGGCGGCGGCGCACCCATCGATCGCCACGATCTTTTCGTTTTGCAAGTCGTCCACGGCAATGCTCGCCGCGCCGGCGCGCGGATCTTCTACCGGCAGGACCAAGCAATGTATGTCGCGATCGACCGTCCAGGAATCGAGCCGGCTCCATTCGCTCTCCAGCCCCGACCCGATGGCAAGATCGCAGGTCCCCTCCCGCAGCCAATTGAGCAAGTCCTCGCTGGAGCCGCGCTTGATGGTGACGGCAAGGCCGGGCAAAGCGCGGGCTATCTCGCCGAGCGCCGGCAGTAAAAACGTCTCGTCGGTCGTGCGCGTCAGGCCCAAGGTCAACGGCGCCAGCGCCCCGGTTCCCAAGGCTTTGGCCAATTCCTTGGCGGCGGCGGCGCTGTCATAGCATCGCTGCAGGATCGGCAGCATCCGCTCGCCTAATTCGGTCAGATGCGACAACGCCCGCTCGCGCTGGATCAAATCGCCGCCCAATTCGGCCTCCAGCGCGCTGATCGAGCGCGTCAATGCGGGCTGACTGATATGGCATTCCTCGGCCGCGCGCGTGAAGTTCAACGTGCGCGCCAGCGCCAGGAAATATCGGATCTGCTGCATTTCCATCGTGATGGCCCCCGGTTGCGCCGCAACTTATCCTGACCTTGTGGTCAAAAACAATCGCGTCGGCTTGCCGCACCCGCGAAATTAGGGTTAAGCATGGGGCGATTTTTCGAAATCGCCCCATGCTCTTATT
>DHHV01000116.1:0-380 GCA_002403455.1 Hyphomonadaceae bacterium UBA4763
AGCGCCGCCCGCGCCGGTTATGGAGCCGAGCTGGCCAGCCATCGCTTTGATGTGTTCCGCACGCGGTTGAAGCCGGATCAGACGCCAACGCTCGCCGAGATTGAAATCGCGACGCCAGCGCCGGAGGATGCGCGCGCGGCCTATGCGCGGCTCGCCGCGGTGGCTTCTGGTGTGGCGATGGCGCGCGAATTGGTGTCGCTGCCGCCGAATTTGCTCGATCCGCCGGATTTTGCGATGCGCCTGGAAGCCTTGCGCGGATTGGGCGTCGACGTCACCGTGCTGGATGCGGCGGCAATGCGCGCACTGGGCATGGGCGCGCTGCTTGGCGTGGCGCAAGGCAGCGTCAAAGAGCCGCGCCTCGTCGCCATGCATTGGCGGGG
>DHHV01000116.1:688-953 GCA_002403455.1 Hyphomonadaceae bacterium UBA4763
CGTCGCCATGCATTGGCGGGGCGCCGCCCCGGAGAGCCCGACCGTCGCGCTGATCGGCAAAGGCGTTTGTTTCGACACCGGCGGGATTTCGATCAAGCCCTCGGCCAATATGGACGAGATGAAAGGCGATATGGGCGGCGCCGCAGCCGTTGCCGGCGCGATGCGCGCGCTGGCCGCCCGCAAAGCCAAAGCCAATGTCGTCGGCGTCGTTGCTCTGGTGGAAAATATGCCGGACGGCAATGCGCAACGCCCCGGCGATATCGTC
>DHHV01000116.1:1257-1679 GCA_002403455.1 Hyphomonadaceae bacterium UBA4763
CAACGCCCCGGCGATATCGTCACCTCGATGTCGGGCCAAACCATCGAAGTCTTGAACACCGACGCCGAAGGTCGGTTGATCTTGTGCGATGCGATGTGGTGGACGCAAGAAAACTATCGCCCAAAAGCGATGATCGACCTTGCCACGTTGACCGGCGCGATCATTATCGCGCTCGGCCATGAATATGCCGGCCTGTTCGCCAATGACGATACCTTGGCCGGCCAAATCACCAGCTCAGCCGCCGCCGAGAATGAGCCGGTCTGGCGGATGCCTCTGTTGCCGGCCTATGACAAGCTGATCGACAGCCCCAATGCCGATATGAAGAACATCTCCGGCAAATCGGGCGCCGGTTCGATCACAGCGGCGCAATTCTTGAAGCGCTTTGTCCAAGACGGCGTTGCCTGGGCGCATCTCGACATTGC
>DHHV01000116.1:1988-30689 GCA_002403455.1 Hyphomonadaceae bacterium UBA4763
CTGGGCGCATCTCGACATTGCCGGCACGGCTTGGAAAGGCGCCGGCGATCACAACAACCCAACCGTGCCGCTCTGGGCGACCGGTTATGGCGTGCGGTTGCTCGATCGCTTCGTCGCCGACCATTACGAGGCGTGATTGGCTGAGCGGCAAGCAGACGCGCCCGAATTTTGGTTCTATCAAATTGAGACCGAACCGGTCGGCGACGTCATTGCAGCGTTGTGCGAGCGGATTTTGGCGCGTAGCTGGCGCGCGGCGATCAAGATCGCGGGTTCAGACAATATTGGGCGGCTCGACGGCCATTTATGGACCTTTCGCGCCAATAGCTTCTTGCCGCATGGGCGGAGCGACGCGGTTTTTGCGGCGCGTCAGCCGCTTCTTCTTTGTGGCGCCGATAACGCCGTCCCCGCCAATGCGCCCGATTGCATATTGTTATGGGGGGCGCCGATCCCAGCGGCCTTGAGCGGCGTTCAGCGGGTCGTGATCTTGTTGGACCCGGCCGATCCCGACGCGGTCGCCACCGCCCGCGCGCAATGGCGGACGCTGAAAGGATCCGGCGCCGCGATTTCCTATTGGCGCCAAGACGCAGATGGCAAATGGCAAAAACAAGGTTGAGCGAGGATCACCGCCCTTGCGCAAGGCCGCGCGAACCGCGATATAGAGCATGGAGGCTGGCGGCGGACGGTGTTCTCGCCAACCCGGTCAGGTCCGGAAGGAAGCAGCCGTAACGAACGATCCTCGGGTCGTCGTCCAGTCTCCACCTACTCCCGTGTTTTTTCATTCACGCGCGACGTGGGGCTTGGCGGCCGGCGCAAATCAGTAGATTTTGCGTCTATTCCGCTCCCGGATTTGATTTCGAGCCCTTCAGCGCATGACCCTCCTCTCCGACCGAAAAACCGCTTTAGACCTTTGGCGCCAAGTCGTGGTGGCGACGGTGAGCGGGGATCATCCCGATTTGTCGCAACGGCAATTGGCGCTGTTGATGACGGTCTATTTGACGCCGGGACCGCATACGGTGCGCGGGCTGGCGGCGGGGTTGAATGTTTCCAAACCGGCGATCTCGCGCGCGCTTGACGCGCTCTCTGATCTTGGCTTTGTGCGGCGCAAGAAGGACGAAGAGGATTTGCGCAATGTCCTCGTCCAGCGCACCGTCAAAGGCTCGGTGTTTTTGAGCGATTTCGGCGATTTGATCGCCCAACGCGCCAATGTCGCTCATTGAAAGCGGCGTTTATGTGCGTGCGCGCGAACCGGCGTTCTGGTAATCTTCAGGCATGAGCCTTGACCCGCGCCTAACCCCTGCCCGCCCCGATCTTGCCGCTAGGCATTTGCAAGGCAAAGTCGATGCGCCGCGCTTTGTCGACGGCGTCGACTATCAAGTCACTGCCGGCCTTGCCTGTATCCGCAAGACCCCGCAAGCCGATGGCCGGCTGGAAACCCAGGCGCTGCATGGCGAAATCATCACGATCTATGACGAACGCGGCGATTTCGGCTGGGGCCAATGCGCGCTCGATTCCTATGTCGGCTGGGTGGATATGGAGGCGTTGTCGGCGCCGGTTCTGCCCTGCACCCATCGCGTAAGCGCGCTGCGCACCTATTGCTTTTCCGAGCCTGACCTGAAATCGGCGCCGCGTTTTTTGTTGAGCCTGAACGCCAAGCTCGTCGTCGAGGGCGAAGAGGGGCGTTTTTTGCGCTGCGCCCGCGCCGGTTTTGTGTTTTCCGGCCATGCCGAACCGTTGGGGGCGGCCAAGTCTGGGGCCGATTTCGTCGCGATCGCCGAGCGGTTTCTGGGCGCGCCCTATCAATGGGGCGGCAAGGAGAGCTTGGGGCTAGATTGTTCGGGCCTTGTGCAGACGGCGCTCGAGGCGGCGGGACGCCCTGCCCCGCGCGACACCGATCTGCAGGAGCGCGAAATCGGAACCGCTGTGACGCCGAACGAAGATTTCTCCAACCTGCAACGCGGCGATTTGGTGTTTTGGCGCGGCCATGTCGGGATCATGCTGGATCGCGAGCGGCTTTTGCACGCGAACGCGCATCACATGGAAACAGCCATCGAGCCGCTGCGGGCGGCGATCGCGCGGATTGGCCAGAGCGCCGGCCCCGTCTCCAGCGTTCGCCGATTGTAGGCAAGAACTATGTGGGCGGATTGGCGCAATTGCGCGCATCGCGCTAACGCGCTGGCGGGGCTTGTTCGCTATGCTGAACCGATGCGTAGAAATACGCGCCGAGTCAGCCTATGGTTGCAGCATGAGCCCTGATCTGATCCAGCTTCTAATCACCTGCGCCAGTATTGGCCTTTTGCTATGGGCCGCCGTGCATGATCTGCGCACCTATGAGATCCCCGATTGGATTTCGATTGCTTTGGCCGCGCTTGGCCTTGTCGCGCTGTTTGCTCGCGGCGCTGCCTGGGGTGAGATCGGCCTCGTTGTCGGCTGCGCCGCCGCGACCTTTGCGGGGCTGGCGGTATTGTTTTTCCTCGGCTGGATGGGCGGGGGTGATGTCAAATTGATCTCGGCGACCATGATCGCCGTTGGGGCGGGCGGGTTGCTGCCCTTTGCGTTTTACATGGCTTTGGCCGGCGCGGTTCTGTGCTTGGCCCTAATCGCCGCGCGTCGGCTGACGCCTGCTAAAGCCGTTGCGCCGGCGCCGGCCTGGATCAAGGCCTTGCTCGATCGCAAGGCCGGGGTTCCCTATGCGGTAGCAATTTGCGCCGGCGGCATCGCCGCGTTGGCCGGCCTTGGCCAATAATCGCAGGCGCACTCCGATCGCGGCCTACAGAACCCGTTCCACCATCATCGTCTTGATCGAGGCAATCGCCTTGGCTGGGTTGAGGCCCTTCGGGCAGACTTGCGCACAATTCATGATCGTGTGGCAGCGATAAAGCCGAAACGGGTCTTCCAGATTGTCGAGCCGATCGCCGGTCGCCTCGTCGCGCGTGTCGATCAACCAGCGGTAAGCCTGCAACAGGATCGCCGGCCCCAAATAACGATCGCCATTCCACCAATAGGACGGGCAGGAAGTCGAGCAACAGGCGCATAGAATGCATTCATATAGCCCATCGATCTTTTCGCGATCCTCCGGGCTTTGGCGCCATTCTTTTTCCGGCATCGGCGTTTGCGTATGCAGCCACGGCTCAATCGAGGCGTATTGCGCATAAAAGGTCGATAAATCCGGCACCAAATCCTTGATCACCGGCATATGCGGCAGCGGCGCCACGGTAACCTTTTCGCCAACTTCATCCAACGCTTTGGTGCAGGCGAGCGTGTTGCGCCCGTCGATATTCATCGCGCAGGACCCGCAAACGCCCTCGCGGCAGGAGCGGCGGAAGGTCAGCGTCGAATCGACCTCGTTCTTGATCGTGATCAGCGCATCGAGCACCATGTTGCCGCATTTATCGGCATCGAGCACAAAGGTGTCCCATTGCGGATTGCCGCCCGTTTCGGGGTTGAAGCGATAGACCTTGAACGTCCGCGTCTTCTTGGCCCCATTAGCGGCGTTGATCGTTTTGCCTTTTTTTGGGTCAGAGCCCTTGGGCAGAGTCAATTGCACCATGATTTGCGCATCGCTTCCTGTTTTCAGTGAGCAATATTGTATCTCTTGGACGCTCGCCAGCAAGCGTCTTGAGACGATTTTCACGGCAGACAATTTGAATTTGGCAGGCCAATTGGCCTAACGCGGCTCACGTTTTTGCTAATGCGACCAGGGCTCTAACCGATAAAAAGCGAAATTCTCGCCATAGGATTTCGGAAAGCGCTTCGGCTCGCGCGGTTCGCTGATCTGAAACGCGATCTGGTTGGCGCGCGCAAAAGCGATGGCGTCCTCGCGGCTCGCGAAGGCAAGGCGCACTTGGCCTTGGGTGTCGGACGAACTTGTCCAGCCCATCAACGGGTCTGGCCGACGCGCCGTTTGCGGCTCAAACTCCAGCAGCCATTCCTTGGCCCCGGCTTTGCCCGATTGCATGGCGGTTTTGGCCGGTCGGTAAATGCGCGCAAGAGCCATGTGCCCGTTCTCCCGCGGTAGTTTAGGCGACGGCCGCCCTGGCCGCGCCCGCAAATGAATAATGGTCGGGGCAGCAGGATTCGAACTTGCGACCCTCTGCTCCCAAAGCAGATGCTCTACCAGGCTGAGCTATGCCCCGATCGCCCCAGGTCATGGCCGAAACGACGATTTTTGCCAAGTCTTTTGTGGCGCGGACCCGCAACGCCCCGCAGACATGGGATCAGGGCTTGGCCGCGAACAGCGGATGTTCGATACGGTCGCCAACTTTGACGCCCAGCTCGCTGGCGCGGCCGCCGCGGATCTCCAGCACGGCTTTGACCGGCGCGCCGGACGGGATCGTTCGGGTGGATAAAGGCTTGGTGCGCCGCGCGATTGATTTGACGGTTCCGTCCTCACCGACGAACAACATGTCGAGCGACAATAAAGTGTTCTTCATCCACATGCTGACCGGCGCGGTCTGGCCAAAATCGAACAGCATGCCGTAATCATCGGCAATCGACTCAACGTTCATCAGGCCGAGCTGCCGTTCTTGCGCGGTGTCCGCGAGATCGATCGAAAAGGCGTGGCGCTGGCCGTCAGCGGTGACGATGGTGAGCGGCTCGCGCTCCTGCGCGCCCGCCGGAGAGCTGAGCGCCAGCACAAACACCAAGGCCAAAGCGCCGAAGGCCGCCAAAATTCGCCCGATCATCGACCACTGATCCCGTCCTGCGCCGCGCCCATTGCGCGGTCCACGCGAAGGCTGATCGCGCAGCTACATGGCGTCAATAGGGCGAACATCCACGGCGACGAGACCTTTATCGCCCGACCCAATCCGGCCCATCATCGCCTGCCCTGGAACGGCGTCCAAGAATCCGCCGCGCCGCAAGGTTTCCGCATGGACAAAGATGTCGCGATTATCGGTCTTGCGGTTCAAGAAGCCGTAGCCCTTGATCCGGTTGAACCATTTCACCGTTAGCACTTGCATGGGGCCGGCTTCGACTTCTTTGGCGCGCTCGATCGGAGCGGGTTTTGCCGGGTGGGTCCCCTCGCCGAGTTCGACAATCGAGACGACCTGAAGCCCTTTGCTGCGCGCCACTGCGTCGCAGACGATGTCGGCGCCTTCATCAGCGCTGGCGCGACCAAATTTTCGTAACGTGGACACATGCAAGAGCACGTCTTCGCTGCGGGGCGCGGGCTCTGACGGCACGATAAAGCCATAGCCTTTGGCGGCGTCGAACCATTTGACGCGACCGCGGATGCGATAAATCAGTTCAACCGGATCGAGCGGCAATCCATTAGGCGGGCTAAGCCCCGCATCGAAAAACGTAATTTGCGCTTCGTTCATCGGATCCATCCTTGCCGGAGCGCCTGAAGGGCGAACCCTCTGGCTCCTGGCGCGTCAACCGCGCAAAACACCCCTTGATGGTTGCGCATTTTTTCATCTCACGCAACCTCAGCGAGCAGGGCATCATAACACAAAGGGCTTGGTTTCGGAGGAATTCGCGCGCGCGGAATCGTCGCACTGAAGGTCGTCATCAACGATCAAAAGCAGCAAGGTGCGTCCACATCGATCCATTGCTGGAATGCAAGATGGTATCGCTGCGACAATATTTCGCAGGCCGATCAAACCGACGGAAAAGACCTTGAGAACCGCTCCGTCGCGTTGAATTGAGCGCCCATCTACGTCGGCAACACCGGAGATTTCGAGAGATACCCCAATCAATCTTCTGGCACGCCCAAGGGGAATCGAACCCCTGTTTCCTCCGTGAAAGGGAGGCGTCCTAACCGCTAGACGATGGGCGCAGCGCAGGAAGGCCGGCCTTATACGGGGGGGATTTTCGGAAGGCAAGGCGCAATTTCAGCGCGCCAGCGCTGCCAAACGAAGGTCTTCGATGTCGATTTGGACCTGATCGCCGCCACGAAAGCGATCGCGGCTAAGTTTGCCCAGAATATCAAGCGCAGGGCGGCCGGGGTCGAGTAAGGCTGCGCCCAAAGCGCTCTCGACCGCGCGAAAAGCGATGGCGGCAACGCGCGCGCCGGTGTCATCGGTCAAACTAACACTGACATGGCCAGCGCCGACGATACGGCTAAGAACGACGCGCACCGATGGCCACAAAAATCGCGGCTGTGGATTGCCCGGCCCAAAAGGCGCGAGCTGAGCTAATCGATCTACCAAAGACGCGTTCGCCCCGGCCAACGAACCGACCAGATCAGCTTGCACAAAAAGCCGCTCTGTATTGTCGCGCCAGTCGTCGGCAAGGCGCTCGGCGAGGCGCGTCCGGAATTCGTCAATCTGGTCGGGCAAGATGGAAAGGCCCGCCGCCATGGCGTGACCGCCGCCGGCGGCTAAAACACCATCTCGATATAACGAGCCGATCGCCGCGCCAAGATTGACGCCAGGGGTCGATCGTCCCGATCCGCGCGCCAACGCCTCGCCCGCCAGCCAGCCGATCACGATCGCGGGCTTGTTGAAGGCTTCGCGCAATCGCCCGGCCACGATGCCGATCACGCCAGGGTGCCAGCCCTCCTGACCGACGACGATCACCGGCATTGCGGCGTCGTCGGCGTGTTGACGTTGGGCGGCTTCGGTCGCCTCGGCAAGGATCGTCGCCTCGATTTGACGCCGTTCGGCGTTGAGCGCGTTCAGCTCAGCGGCGAGACCATGGGCGATTTGTGCGTCCGTTGTTGTCAGCAATTCCGCGCCAAGTCGACTGCGCCCAATGCGGCCGCCGGCATTGATGCGCGGCCCCAAACCAAAGCCTAGATGATAGACGCTATTGACGCTGGTGATCTCCGCGGCGCTCGCCAAGGCCGCAAGGCCGAGACTTCGGCGCGCCTCCAGCACTTTTAAGCCCTGCGCCACCAAGGCCCGGTTGAGTCCACGCAAGGGCGCAACATCGCACACCGTGCCGAGCGCGGCTAAATCCAGCCATTGTTTAAGATCAGGCTCTACCTGGTCGTGAGCAAACCAGCCCCGCGCGCGCCCTTCCCGATTAAGTCCCGCCAAAACAACCAGCGAGACGCCGACCGCCGTCAGCGCGCCCTCCCCAGACGCGCAATCGGGCCGATTGGGATTGACAATCGCCGCAGCAGGCGCATGCACGCCACCGGTCAAATGGTGGTCGATGACGACAATGGTGAGGCCGAGCGCTACGCCATGGCCGATCGCCTCAATAGCCGTTGCGCCGCAATCGACCGTAATGACCAGATCAACGCCCTCGGCTTGCAAGCGCTTAAAGGCGAGCTTGCTCGGACCATAGCCCTCCGTCAGGCGCTCGGGCACATAAATGATCGGATCCAGGCCAAAGTGGCGCAAATAGAGCGTCCACAACGCCGCCGATGTTGCCCCATCGACGTCGTAATCGGCAAAAATCGCGATCGAAGACCGCGTTTCGAGGGCGTCGGCGATGATATCGACGGCTTTGTCCATATCGATGAACCGCGCCGGATCGGGGAAAAACGCGCGCAAGGTGGGTTTAAGCCAATCAGCAACCTTGTCGGGCGCGATCTCGCGGGATGCAAGAATATGGGCAAGGATCATGTCGCCTCCGCAACGCGCGGCGATCTCGCGGACCAGGGCCGGGTCGGGCGCCGCGATCCGCCAATACCGACCGCTCAGAGACAGCGGCAAAGCAGGCGCAGGAACACTTTGGGGTAAAGTCATTCCGGCTCAGTTTTCAAATTTTGAAACGAACCAATCACCCTGCAACATCCTCAGACCAACATCGAGGTGCAACGCACATCGTTCGCCCACGATAAAGAATTAACCGACGAGCGCTCGCTCACGAAGCTAATCGGTCGTTGATTAACTCAATCGTCTTGTCACGCCCGAAAATCGCGACGAACGACCCAAAGCGCGGCCCCTGTTCTTGCCCCAACAGCACTTCATAAAGCGCCTGGAACCATGCTCTTAGCGGGTCAAAGCCATGCGCCTTGCCGATGTCATAAACAACGGTTTGGATGGAATCCGCATCAGCCTCGCGCGGCAGGCGGTCCAATTGATCGGCAAGATCTCGCATGGCGGCGGCTTCTTGGGCATTTGCGGCGCGGAATTTCTTGGCCGGTCGCACGAAATCTTCGTAATAACGCAAGGCATAGCGCGCCAACCGGTCAAGGGCGGGATGGGTTTGCGGCCCCGCGCCCGGCAGATATTGGCCGATAAACGCCCATAATTGCTCGGTTGTCTCTGCGTTGGCGGCGGAGACAAGGTTCAGCAACAACGCAAAACTGATCGGGGTTGAGGCGCTGGGCGGCGCGCCTGCATGAATGTGCCACGCCGGGTTGTCGATCTGCTCGATTGGGTTTTGACGATGGAACGCCTCCAAATGGGCGAAATATTCATCCACCGCCTTAGGGATGACATCGAAATAGAGCTTTTTGGCGGTTTTCGGCTTGACGAAATTATAGAGCGCAAGACTTTCGGGCGTTGCGTAACGCAGCCATTGCTCGACCGAAATGCCATTGCCTTTCGTCTTGGAGATTTTCTCGCCCTGTTCGTCGAGGAACAATTCATAGAAAAATTGCACCGGCGGCTCTGCCCCTAAGGCTGTGCAAATCCGCGAATACACGACGCCATTGGCAAGATGGTCCTTGCCATACATTTCAAAATCAACGCCCAACGCCGCCCAGCGCATGCCAAAGTCCGGCTTCCATTGCAGTTTCGTGCGCCCGCCCGTCACCGGCATGGTGACGTCTTGGCCGTCTTCATCTTCGAACGTGATCGTGCCCGCTTTTGCGTCAATCGCTTTCATCGGCACATAGAGCACGCGGCCCGTCGTCGGGCTGATCGGCAGAAATGGCGAATAGGTCTCGCGCCGCTCGGGGCCAAGCGTCGGCAGCATGACGTCCATGATCGCGTCATAACGCTCGAGCATCTTCAACAACATCGCGTCATAGACGCCGGCGCGATAAAGCTCGGTCGCTGACCGAAAGCTATAGTCAAACCCAAATCCATCCAAAAAGGCGCGCAGCCGCGCATTATTGTGATGCGCAAAGCTCGGATAAAGGCCGAACGGATCGGGGACATCGGTCAGCGGGCGCTGCAAAAACGGCTGTAATTGCGCGGGATTGGGAATATTCTCGGGGATTTTTCGCATCCCGTCCATATCGTCGGACACGCAGAGCAAGACGGTCTCGATCGCATCGCCCGTCAGCGCCCGAAACGCATTGCGCACCATCGTTGTGCGAACGACCTCGCCGAACGTGCCGATATGCGGCAAGCCTGATGGACCATAGCCGGTTTCGAACACAACCGGGCCTTTGCCGCCGCGTTTTTCAACGCGCGCAAGAACGGCGCGCGCCAATTCGAACGGCCACGCTTTGGCATGAGCGGCGGCAGATTGAAACGAAGAGAGAGAGGCGTTCATTGGCGCGACTTTACGGTGGCGAAAACAGCGGGTTCGGTTAAGAGGCCGCTTGTGTCGGCGCGTCGGCGGCAAACGTCAATCGCTTTGCGCCTGCAAGAATGGATGCGACGCAGAATTCACGCGAGCCCAATCAGTCAATGCCCAATGTCGCCCCCCCAACGCCGCGCTTTGAACTGACCTTGATGCGGCACGCAAAAGCGTTGCCCACAAAAGCGGACGAAAGTGACTACGCCCGGGGGCTTGACCCCCTCCGCGGCCCGTTTGAGGCCCGAGAAGCGGCGATCGCCGCCGCGGGGGCGGGCGTTCGCCCGCAGATTGCACTGATTTCCACTGCACGCCGAACCGTCGAAACCTGGGAGGCGATTGCGGGCGTTTTTCCGAATTGCGTGCCCAAATTCCGTGACGAACTTTACCACGCCGAATTGCCCGACCTGGCGCGCCTAACCAATGATGTCTTCAAAGACTTCTCGCATGTGATGTTGATCGGTCACAACCCGGGCATTCAAGCATTCGGAAGTCAAATTTCTACCCATGCGACAAATCGGGACTCAAGTAGCGCATGGGTTGATTCAAATTTCCCGACTGCGGCAATTTGGTCGTGCCATTGGGCAGATGCTGGTGCAGAATTTTATGGCGCTACTTCATTCTTTTCGTTTCGGCGCGACCTTTGACGTGCCGTTGACCACTTGCAAACGGTGTAGCCAAACTTCCGCCAACGCATTCCTTGGCGGGGGACAAAAGTGGGACGCGAGGCCAAATCTAGAACCCGTTATGGAAGCAAAAGGCAAAGACATTCGGCGATTTCCGCGCCGCGAGTTCACCGATTGGCTGCCGATGACCCATTGTTGGAAGAATCGATCAACCGTCTTGGACGCAACCGCCCGAGAGACAGCGCCCAAGCGTGCCCCGTACGCCTTGGAACTGTTATCACGGTCGCGGTTGGAATTATGTTGGTTTTTTTACAAAACCTGGGAGCATATTCAATTTCGGTCGCCGCGGGTGTCTTGCTTACTTTAATCTGGAGCGGGCAATCAGGATTACGTTTGATTGGAGCGTTTGTTCATTTACCTTTAGCAAAAATCGACAGGGCCTGTTTTATTTCAAAAAATTGGCCGGTTTATTCTGTTCTTGTACCGCTTTTTCAAGAGGCCGACGTTGTTTCACAATTAATTAGAGCATTACGAGCGCTTGATTATCCTCGGGGCGCATTAGATGTCCTTCTATTGGTCGAGGCCGACGATCCGGTAACATTGGAAGCGCTTAATGCATGCGACCTGGATAGTCGATTTCGCATAATCGTTTGCCCTAAACTCGGACCGCAAACCAAGCCAAAGGCTTTACAAATCGGGCTACAATTGGCGCGCGGCGCCTTTGTCACAGTCTTCGACGCGGAAGATCGGCCGCATCCGTTACAATTGAAAGAAGCGGCGACAATCTTCAATCGCTCGTCCCGCCATCTTGCGTGCCTACAAGCGCCATTGGAGGCAATTGTAACCCAAAAAAGTATCGTGGGAACCGCCTTTGCCGCTGAATATCGGTTGCTTTTTATGCGCGTATTACCTGCGCTAGCGAGGCTCGGAATACCTTTCCCTATTGGCGGCACTTCAAATCATTTTCGCGTCGGCGTTTTACGTGAGATCGGCGGCTGGGACCCTTTCAACGTTACCGAGGATGCCGATGTTGCCTATCGTCTGGCCCGAAACGGCTTCACTATTGGGATGCTGTCGTTGCCGACTTTAGAATCAACGCCGTCCAACGCTAGGACATATCTTAAGCAAAGATCGCGCTGGCTCAAAGGATTTTTCATTACATTTCTTGTCGTATCCCAATCATTTCCCGGAAAATTTCACTTTATAAGCTTCTTTTCAGCATTTATTTTTTTGATCGGATCATTTTCGTCGGCTGCACTTTTTGTTCCGGGACTTGTGTTGGTATTTATAAGTCAAGCTTTTGGGAATGATTCAATATTTTTTCCGGCCATTATGCTCCTTTGGGTCGCTTCGAGTATTCTATGCGGATTTCGCGCAGGGTGCCGATTGAGTGAAATATTTAGCCTTTTTCTCGCCTGCTTTCTCCAGCAACTTGCAGCGCTCCGTGCAATTATCGAATTGGTCAAGCGTCCATATTATTGGGATAAAACGCCGCATGAGCCATGGCGACGTGTAGGATCAATTGCCAAACCGGATCGGGGCCGACAGAAAACGCTAATAGCGACACGACGCGCAGGTTCGATTGCGTGTCATTGAAGGCTGACGACCACTTGCGCATCAGTTCCGGCGGTGAGAATGAACGAGCGATATGAACGATTTCGCCAACCATCCCTTCGGTTTCGACAAGCTGCGCATCGGCCTAGCGGTAACGACGGAGCCCTTGGCGTTATCAATTGATGATATACGTATGTTTCACCAGCATTTTGCGCCTTATATGCCGTTAGGTGGCGGGCGCGACTTTAGCCTCGGCGATCCGCCGGCGGCGCAGGCCCATCTTTACGCGGTGTGGACACGTCTGCTGTTCGACAAGACGCGGGATTGGCCCGTTATTAGCCGATTAGGGCAAGATGCAGTGAGGTATTTTCGGCCTGTTTATGCCGGCGATCGCATTCGTTTGCAGATTCGCTTTGTTGCGAAAGAAGAGATTGACGATGATAGAGGATTGTTGATTGCCCAACACGACCTTCTCGATGAAAACGAAGAAATTGTGATGTCTATTATGACGAGAACTATGATGAAGCGCTGAAATTACAGGTGTTTTTGTTGGAAAGACAAATATGATTCATAAACCTGTACGTATCGCCGTATTGCCAGTAGCTGGCCTCGGCACGCGCGTATTACCGGCAACAAAATCTATTCCAAAAGAAATGCTCACAATCATTGATCGCCCGGCGATTCAATATGCCGTTGATGAAGCGCGCGCGGCTGGCATTGAGCATTTTGTATTTGTAACGGGGCGTAACAAGAATTCGATCGAAGATTATTTCGACCAGGCCTATGAATTGGAACGAACGCTCGAGGACAAAGGCAAGAATGATACGCTCGCCATGCTGCGGCGGTTTTCGTTAAGCCCTGGCGCGTCGAGCTTTGTGCGCCAACAAAGCCCGCAAGGTTTGGGTCACGCGATTTGGTGTGCGCGCGCGATCGTTGGCGATGAGCCCTTCGCCGTTCTGTTGCCCGATGACGTCACCCGCGCGGAAAAACCCGTGCTGGCGCAAATGGTCGCAGATTATGAAAAGGTTGGCGGCAATTTCGTCGCCGTGGACGCTGTGCCGATCGATCGGGTCTCGTCCTATGGGGTGATCGATCCTGGCGCACGCGACGGGCGTCGAATCGCCATGAGAGGGATGGTCGAGAAACCGCAGCGGGAGGCAGCGCCATCCAACTTCGCGATAACGGGACGCTACATTTTACAGCCGGAAATCATGGGTTTGTTGGAAGATCAACAGCCCGGCGCCGGCAACGAGATCCAATTGACCGATGCGATGGCGCGCCTGATGCGCGTTCAACCTTTTCATGCCTGGGAGTTCGAAGGACGCCGCCTCGATTGCGGATCGGTCGCCGGCTATCTGGAAACCGTGTTGACTTTTGCCGAGGACCGCCCCGATACGCGCGCCGTTCTTGACGCATTCTTGCAAAAGCACGCGATGCGCGGCGATTGACGCGCGCGCCGGGTAAAGTCAGTGTGCGCATGGGCAAACGGCCCGCCGCCTTTATTTGGCAGTCAAAGAAAGCGCAGCGTCGATCAGCATGACTTCAAAGGCCTCCCTATTTATGCGGCGACAGGCGATCGTGCTGCTGGTCGGTGCGATTTCGTTTTTCTCGGCTCCGATCGCGGCCATAGCGCAGACTGAGACACCACCCGCAAGTTCGAATAATGCGCCGCAAGGCCCAGCGCCGACCAGCCGCGCTGAATTGTTACGGGCGACGATCGCCGAACGCGCCGAGGCGGCCGCTGCTGAGCTTGACCAAATTTCCGCGGCGATTGCCCGGCCGAAAGCTGACATTGCCGCGGCTTTGCGTTTACTCGAGGGCACGGTCGCAGCGGGTGCTTTGTCTGTGGCGCGCGCAAATCTCAATCTTGCGCTAGGCCTGCCGGCGGAAGCCTCGAGCCAAATGGAAGCGGCGCGTTCGGCGGCCTCGACCTTTACGGGCCAGGATTTTGCAATCGCGACTTTGGTAAGCCAAGCGCAATTATGGCTCGGGCCGATCTACGATAGCGCCGCCGGCCAAGAGGATGCGGCCGCTCGCTATCCCAGCAACATCGAGGATCCGCGCTTGCGCGCTCGTTTCGCCGCCCTGGCCGCCGTGTTGTCGGAGGCATTGGGGCGCGAACAAGCAGCTCAACGTTACTGGGAAAGAGCCGGCCGCGCCCAGGATCTGGACGACCGCTCCGCCATCTGGGCGATCCAAGCCCTGCTGCGGCGCGGCGAGCGCGACGCGGCTGCGGTTTTTGTGCAAACGCGCCAGCGCGCATTAATCGAAGATCAAGCCGCCCGCATTGGCGCTGGCCTGCTCGACGCGCCGGTCGCGACTTTTGGCCCTAGCTTCGTCAGCGTCGCCAGCGAAACCTATGCCGATTTGGCGGAGACCGCCTTGGTCAGCCATTTATTGGCCAAATCGGTGGAAGAGGCCGACGCCGCCAATCCCGCCCCGCGCGCAGCTGAAGGCTTTCAATCTTTGCTGCCGGCGTCCGTCTATGCAAGCTATGCGCGGTTTTTCTCCGCGTCTGCGAGCCTGCTGGGTCCTACCGAACCGCATGCGCAATTCATCAAAGCGCGGTTGCTTGCTGTGCTTGACGAGGATAATGATAGCGCAAAGGCGCTTTTGAAGGCTATTCCGGCAGACGCGTTGGTCTATGCCGACGCCGTTGAACTTCTGGCCGATCTCGCCGCCGATGACGACGCCTTTGACCAGGCCCTCTCGATCTTGTCGCAATTAGAGACGATTACACCGCGTCAAGCGTCAATCTCAAAGGCTTATGTGCTCGCCCGCGCCGAGCGGCTGGAAGAAGCCGCTTTAGCCGCCCGCACAGGATTTGGCGACGGCACCGGCGCGGCGGATTTCCTCTTAAATGCGCGGCAATTGGAGGGCGATCTGTGGTCGCAAGCCGAGCGTTGGGACGAAGCGGAGGCCGCTTATACCCAGGCCCTGGCAATTGATGACGACGATTGGCGCGTACTCAATTCCTTTGGCTATATGTTGGCGGAAGCCGATCGGCGTCTTGATTATGCCGTTGAATTGCTCGAACGCGGCATCGCGCTCGACCGGAACGCCTTCATCGTCGACAGCCTTGGCTGGGCGCATTTCAAACGCGGCGACTTTGCCAAAGCGCGTGATTTGCTGCTGGAGGCCGCCACCCTTGATCCCGAGCAAGCGGTCGTTCAGGACCATTTGGGTGATGTCTATTGGGCGATGCGCAAGAAAAAGGAGGCGCGAATTGCCTGGCGGGCGGCGCTGGACCTCAGCGAGGACGAAGATGAACGCGCCAAAATCGCGGCGAAATTGAAAGGCAAATGATGCGCATGCTTTCATTTGCCACGCGCGACATCCTTGCAACCGCCCTCGGGGCGATCGCGGCAGTCGGTCCGTCCTGTTATACGGCCGTGCGCTATCTTTGCGCCTGCATCAGCCAAGGAGCGGGTGAGCGGCTTATCTCCTTGTCGCAAAGCGCGCAGATTGCAATGTTGGCGGCGTTGGCGAGCGCCGTGATCGCTCTGGCCGTTTGGTCGACGCCCATTCTGCACCGCTGGGGCGCCGGTGGCGCGGTGGTGCTCTATGGCGCGCTCGTCGGAACGTCTTGCGCGTTGTTTTTGCCGGAAACTGGGTGGGACCTTTCGATGTTTTTGGCGGCGGGCGGGGGCGTCGTGGCAGGACTTGGCGTGCGCGCGGCGCTCTTGCGTCTCATTCCGGCCGCAAATCTGCAATCTTAGCGATTAGCCACAAAGCGGTTTTGGCGACAGGCCGACTCCTGCTATCGCCAGCGCATCGAATGATGGTGCGGGCGACGCCCATCCAAACTTATTGAGAATGCGAAACCCTGATGGATCGGATCATTATCACGGGCGGCAAGCGCCTGGACGGCGTCATCCCTGTTTCTGGCGCTAAGAATTCGGCGCTGAAACTGATGGCGGCGGCGCTGTTGACGCCCGAGCCGCTGAACTTGTCGAGCATGCCTGATCTTGCCGACACAAGGTTCATGGCCCAATTGCTGGAAACTCTGGGCGTTTCGGTTGACTGGGACCGAGCGGACAAACGGCTCACCTTGCAGGCGCGCGAGATTACCTCAACCTTCGCCTCCTATGACCTTGTGCGCAAAATGCGCGCAACGTTCAACGTGCTGGGGCCGCTTCTGGCGCGTTTTGGGGAAGCGACGGTGAGCTTGCCGGGCGGTTGCGCGATCGGCGCGCGCCCGGTCGATCTGCATCTGAAAGCCTTTGAAGCGATGGGCGCGGAGATCGTGCTCGACGACGGCTATGTCAAAGCCAAAGCGCCGGCTGGCGGCTTGCACGGCGCGTTCATCGCCTTTCCCTTCGTCTCGGTTGGGGCGACCGAGCACGCCATGCTGGCGGCGAGCTTGGCGCGCGGCGAAACCGTGCTCGACAATGCCGCGTGCGAGCCGGAGATCGTCGATCTCGCCATGTGCCTCAACGCCATGGGCGCGAAGATCGCCGGAGCCGGAACGCGGCGCATCGTCATTGAAGGCGCGCCTGCGCTGACCGGCGCCTCGCACATGGTCATGCCCGATCGGATCGAGGCTGGCACTTTCGCGCTGGCGACGGCGGCGGCCGGCGGCGATGTGTTCTTGGCCGGCGCGCGCGGTGATGATCTGACGGCTCTTTGGCGCGCCATGCGCGTCGCCGGCATCGACATCACGCCAAGGAATGACGGCGTTCGCGTTTATCGTAATGGCGCGAAATTGGCGCCGGTCGATATCGAGACCGAGCCCTTCCCCGGCTTTCCGACCGATTTGCAAGCGCAATTCATGGCGCTGATGACGCTTGCCGACGGCCAATCGATCATCACCGAGACTATTTTCGAGAACCGCTTCATGCACGCCCCTGAATTGGCGCGGCTCGGCGCCGACATTTTCGTGCGCGGCCGCGAAGCGATCGTCAAAGGCGTTGAAAAGCTGAAAGGCGCGCCCGTTATGGCGACGGATTTGCGCGCCTCGGTTAGTTTAGTGATCGCCGGGCTTGCCGCCGAGGGGCAAACTGTGGTGAACCGCGTCTATCACCTCGATCGCGGGTTCGAGGATCTAGAACGCAAGCTGACCGATGTCGGCGCAGATGTGCGTCGCGCGGCGGGCTGAGGGAAGCGCCAAGCATTGTTTAACCGACGCAAAGATTCCAAGCCGCTGAAGCTGCTCGCCGAAGATCGCGATGATCTCTTGGTGATTTCGGCGGCGTTGCAGGATGGCGTGTTCAAGGTCGGCGATTTGTCGCATGATCCGAAAGCCCGCCGATTGAGCCTGGTGCTGAACCGCTTTCGGCGCGAGGCGGCGGCGGATAAGGCGCCCGGCCAGCGCGTGCAAAGCGTCCTCGCGATCGACAGCGTATTGAGCATTCAATCGCGCAAAATTCGCTTGGGGCCGGGCGATTTGGTCGCGCAGATCCTGGCGCTGCAATTTCACGGCGCCGACGGCGATGGGAGCGATCCCAGCGGCGCGCTGCATCTGGTGCTCGCCGGCGGCGCCGAGATCCGTATTCAGGTCGAGTGCGTCGACGTGACATTGTCGGATATTTCGCCGGCCTGGACGGCGCGGGCCCGGCCCGATCACGGCGAATGACGTCGGATTGCTGGTCGTTTGTTACGCCCCGCGCCCCATCTTAAAGGTCGCCTGCACGTCCTCCAGGCCCAACGCGTCGATCGCTGTCGCCGCCGCGCTGATCCGCGCGTCACTGCCGCTCGTGCTCGCATAGGCTGACAGGACCGCGCGCAATGCGTCCAAGCGTTGCGCCAAATGGTCAAAACGTTGCACAGCGGCGCTGGCTTGCGCCGACTGCCCCGCCAGTGGAACCAGCGCAACGCCGCATTCCTCGAAAGACGCAGCGGTTTCAGCCAACGCCGCGTCGATCGCCGCCCAAAACATTGTTTCCGACCCGCTCATCCTCGTTCCTGCTCGGAAAAATCCTCGCGGCTTGTCGCGATCGCAATCGGTCGTAAACAGGTTTGTGCAATAAACCATGAATGATGTTGTCGCAAAACGCCGAGCCGAGCGCCGATCCGTTTCAGTCTTTGCGCCTGCAAAGCCTTGTAGAAGGGCAATGCCGGGTCGCGATCGATCCTCAGATCGGCTTGACGACCTTGCTCGGGTCGTGCGTCGCAGCCTGCTTGTGGGACCCGCGCCGCGGCATTGGCGGGATGAACCATTTTCTGCTTCCGGAGGCGCACAATGGCGGCGAAGACGGCTTGCGCTTTGGGGCCTTCGCCATGGAGCAATTGATCAACGCCATTTTGCGCGAAACCAAGGGCGCGCGCGAAAGCCTCTCGGCAAAATTGTTTGGCGGCGGCAAGATCTTGGCGGCGCTCGGTGATATCGGCGCGCGCAATGGCGATTTTGCGCGGCGATTCTTGAAGGATGAAGGCATTGCCCTGGTCGCCAGCGATTTGGGCGGGACGAGGGCGCGGCGGGTGATGTTTCATCCGGCGAGCGGGCGCGCCTTTGTGCGGCTGGCGCCGGAGCGTGACGCCGCGCGTCTGCAGGATGTCGAAAGTCGGCGGATGAACCAATCGGCGCCGCGCGCCATTGCGCCGGCCCGCGACGATGCCATCGAGTTGTTTTAAAATTTGTTTGGGCGAGATTGTCGATCCGCCCTGCGGCCTTATTGTCGCCGCGAGCGGACGCGTAAGCTAAGTGGCTTGGTCTGCCGATTGAGCATGGATTTTGCAGATTGTGACGCAGGCGCTCCCTCACCCCATCGACAACGACCCGCCATTGGCGCCTGAAAGCGCGCCAGCGCCCGAGCCGCCGCATCTCCCGACCGCGCCTTTGCCGGATTTGGGCCGCGTCAAGCGCGAATTGCCGGCCTATCTGGCGGTGCAAGCGGCGTGGTTCGTCGGCTTTGGCCTGCAAATGGTGCTGTTTCCCTATTTGGCGGCCAATATCTTGCGGGTCGGACCGGATTTGCTGGGCGTTGCGCAGATGTCGCTATCGGCCCCGTCTTTGGTGTTTTTGCTGTTCGGCGGGGTAATTGCCGAGCAATGGAACCCCCGCCGGTTGATGATCACGCTGCATTCGATGGCCTGGATCCCGGCGATCGTGCTGGCCTCCATGCTGGCGCGGGACAATTTCGCTTATTGGATGATGATCGCCTATGGCCTCGTCATGGGCACGATCGGGGCCTTTATTCTGCCGGCGCGCGACGCGATTTTGTCGGAGATCATCGCCCGCCGCATGCGGCTTGGCAAAACGCTGACGCTGCAGCAAGGCGTCGCCATGGCCTCGCTCGCCCAATTCGGCGCGCAAGTGGTGGGGCTTGGCCTTGGCGGGCTTGCCTCGGTCGTCGGGCCGGCGCCACTCTTGGTTGGGCAAGCTTTTTGCCTCGGCATTGGCGCGCTCGGCGCCAAATTGCTGTGCAAGCCGCCGCCGCGCCCGCAGGATGACGCCCGTACGCCCCCGCTGAAAGCGATTGGCGAGGGCCTGGCGATCGTTCGCCGCTCCGATGTGCTGGCCCCGATGACCTTGTCGATGTTGGCGATCGGGGTGTTCGTGATCGGGAGCTTTTTGGTTGTCCTGCCGATCCTCAATCGCGACGTCTATCACATGCGTTCGACCGGGCTTGGGTTGATGTTCATCGCCTTTTGGACCGGCGCCTTTGTGTCGAGCGCAGCGCTGACCGGCATTGCCCATGTCGCGCGGCCAGGCCGGCTGATGTTGATCGCGCAAAGCGCCGGCGTTGCCTGTATTTCCGCGCTGCTGCTGCAACCGCCATTTTGGTTGTTTCTCGTGGCGATTTTTGCCTGGGGGCTGGCGGCCGGGGTGTCGGTGACGACAAGCCGGGCGATCGTGCAAGAAGCCGCCCCGCCGACCCATTTGGCGCGGGTGCTATCGATTTATCAGCTTGGCTTTATGGGCGGCGCGCCGATCGGCTCAATCCTGATGGGGTTTGCAACTGCAAAGTTCGGCCCGCAGGGTGCGGCCATTATCCCGGCGATCGGGCTTGCGGTTATGATCGCACTGATGGCGACGCAAACCCCGATCTGGCGAATGGATCGGCCAAAGCCGGCGTAGGATCAGGCTGGGGGCGGCTTGCGCGGTCCCTTCGCCCATGCGACCTTCCGGCCGAAAAAGCTTAGAAAACGGGAGGGTGCGTGCATATATTTCATCACGCGACGTCCATGCCGACCAAAGCGGCGACCATCATGGCGCGGACCGGCGAGACAACGACTTTTGCTGAGCTCGAGGCGCGCTCCAACCAAGCCGCACATTTGTTTCGCCAGCACGGCTTGGGCCCGCAAGATGTTGTGGCGGTTGTGCTCGATAATAATCGCTGGTTTTTTGAGATCGCTTGGGCAGCCCAACGCGCCGGGCTGTTTTATGCTTGTCTGTCGACCAAGCTGACGCCAAACGAAGCGCTCTATATTTTGCGCGATTGTGGCGCCAAACTGCTGCTGATCGCCGACGCCTTCGCGCCGCTGGCCGAGGCGTTGGCGCTAGCCGCGCCCGATCTGCCGCAAATTCGGGTGGGCGATGGGCCGAATGAGTTCGCCGCCCACACTGCCCGCCTGCCCGCAACGCCAATCGCCGATGAGCTGTCGGGTGCGGACCTTCTCTATTCATCGGGCACGACCGGCCGGCCGAAAGGCGTCAAAGTCAATATGGCGGCGGTTGGCCAAGCCATCGACGCCGACAACCCTTTGCGCTTGCTGGCGAGCATTTTCTGCGGCATTGACCAGAACACGGTCTATCTCTGCCCTGCCCCACTTTATCACGCCGCGCCGTTGCGCTGGTCGATCACGGTCCAGAAAGTCGGTGGCACGGTTGTTCTGATGGAGAATTTCGATCCGGAGGAGTTCCTGGCGCTGATCGAACGCCACCGCGTCACGCATGTGCAAGTCGTGCCGACCATGTTCGTGCGGCTGTTGAAATTGCCGGCTGAGGTGCGGGCGCGCTATGATGTGTCTTCGCTGCGCTGTTGCTTCCACGCCGCCGCGCCCTGCCCGGTTGAGATCAAACGGCAAATGCTCGATTGGCTGGGACCGATCGTGCATGAATATTATGCAGGATCCGAGGGCAATGGCCTGACCTGGATCGGGCCGGAAGACTGGCTTGCCCATCCGGGCTCGGTCGGGCGCGCGGTGCTCGGCGAATTGCACATTTTGCGTGAGGACGGCGCGGCGGCCGCGCCCGGGGAGACCGGCATGATCTATTTCGCCAATGGTCCGGCCTTTGAATATCACAATGACCCAGACAAGACCGCCGAGGCGCGCAGCGCCGCCGGCTGGACAACGCTCGGCGATGTTGGCCATCTCGACGCCGACGGCTATCTTTATCTCACCGATCGCAAAGCCTTCATGATTATTTCCGGCGGAGTGAATGTCTATCCGCAAGAAGTCGAGAACGTCTTGATTACCCATCCCAAGGTCGCTGACGTCGCCGTTTTTGGCGTGCCGGACGCCGATTTCGGCGAAGCGGTCAAGGCGGTGGTGCAGCCGGTCAATTGGGCGGACGCCGACGCCAATACGGCCGAGGAATTGATCGCCTTTTGCCGCAGCGCGCTCAGCCCGATCAAATGCCCGAAATCGATCGATTTTGATCCCGAATTACCGCGCATGCCCACGGGAAAATTGTTCAAACGGCTCTTGCGCGATCGCTATTGGTCGCAAACTTAACGTCGAATTCTTGGTAGAAACGAGACTACGATGACGGAAAACACCCTGAAATTGCCCAAGACCGACGCTGAATGGCGCGCCAAGCTAACCCCTGAGCAATATCGGATCGCCCGCCACGAAGGCACCGAGCGCGCGTTCACCCCCGGCAATTTTCAGGACGAAAAGCGCGCCGGCGCGTATCATTGCGTTGGCTGCGGCGTCTTACTGTTCGACAGCGCCCATAAATTCGACAGCGGCACCGGTTGGCCGTCCTTCTGGCAGCCGGCGGATGGCGCGCCTTTGGGCAAGAAAACCGATTTCAAGCTGGTTTACCCGCGCACCGAAGTCCATTGCGATCAATGCGGCGCCCATATGGGCCATGTCTTCCCCGATGGCCCGGCGCCGACGGGGCAGCGTTATTGCATAAACGGCGCCGTGCTTGACTTCCGACCGCGATAAGCGCCAGACCTCCCCAAAAGTGAAAAAGCGGGGAGAAACGCGGCATGGCCGAGACAAAACACCTTGGCGCGCGGGGATTTGTGGTCGCGAGCCTTGCGCTCGCCGCCCTGATTATCGGGACCTGGATCATCATGGACGATCAAAGCTTCATCCCCCAAGCGCGCGGGCCGGTCGCCAAGCGCCTGGAGAGCAGCGTCACGGTGCACGGACGCACGCGCAATGACCCTTATGCGTGGATGAAGGACGAAGCCTGGCAGGACGTCATGCGCGATCCGTCCGTGCTGCGCGAGGATATCCGCCGCCATTTGGAGGCCGAAAACGGCTATGTCGAAGCCGTGTTGGGCGAAACGCAAAGCCTGCAAGACTTGCTGTTCGCCGAGATGAAGGCCCGCATCAAGGAAGATGACGCCACCGTCCCCTCGGCTGATGGCGCGTTTGCCTATTACCGCAAGTTCAAGACCGGCGGCCAATATCCGATCTTTGCGCGCGCCGCTTTTGAGCCGCAACGACGCGAAGTCATCGGCCCGGAGGAAGTCCTCGTCGATGGTGATGCGCTGGCCGAGGGGGCGGCCTATTTTGCGTTTGCAACCGTGGCGCATTCGCCCGACCATCAATGGCTCGGCTATGCGACCGACAACCAGGGCTCGGAATTTTACGACATCCGCTTTCGCGCCGCGAAAACCGGGCAAGATGCGCCCGATGTCCTCGAACGCACCTATGGAGAATTTGTCTGGGCGGCTGATTCCAAGACGATTTTCTACGTTTGGCGCGACGACAATAACCGCCCCTCGCGCATTTACCGGCATGTGCTGGGCGAGGATGCGGCGCAAGACGTGCTGGTCTATGAAGAAAGCGATCCCGGCTTTTTCTTGTCGTTGGGCGTGACCGAATCGCGCCGCTTCATTCTGCTGAGCGCAAATGACCACACGACGTCCGAGCATCGCGTCATCCCAGCCGACGCCCCGCAAACCGCGCCGCGCCTGATCGCCGCGCGCGAGCGCGACGTCGAATATGACCTTACCGATTTTGACGGGCAGTTTGTCATCCGCACCAATGCCGACGGCGCCAAGGACTTCAAATTGATGCGCGCGCCCTATAGCGCGAGCAGCCGCAGCGACTGGCGCGACTTCACCCCGCATCAGCCCGGCGTACTGATCGAAGGCATGCTGGCCTATAAAGACTTTCTGGTTCGCGAAGAATTGGTCAACGCCAAACCGCGCCTCATTGTCCGCGACCGCGCCAGCGGGACCGAACACGAGGTTGCGTTCTTGGAATCGGCTTATGAGCTCGCGGCGATCCCGGGCTATGAGTTCAACAGCGCCAATCTGCGCTTTGACTATTCCTCACCCTCGACCCCCAATCAGGTCTGGGATTACGACATGGCGGCGCGCTCGCGGCTGCTGCGCAAAACGCGCGAAATCCCCTCCGGCCATGATCCGAATGACTATATCGTCGAGCGGATCGAGGCGATCGCCGAAGACGGCGCGCAAGTGCCTGTGACGATCCTGCGCCGCACCGATATGATGTTGGATGGAACCGCGCCGGCTTTGCTCGGCGGCTATGGCTCTTATGGCGCAACGATACCAACCGGGTTTCGCAGCAATTGGCTGTCGCTGGCCGATCGCGGCTGGGTGGTCGCCTGGGCTCATATCCGGGGCGGCAAAGACAAGGGCTATGACTGGTATCTCGACGGCAAGCGCGATAAAAAGCAGAACACGTTCAAAGACTTCGTCGCGGCGGGTGAAGCGCTGGTCGCCAAGAAATATGTCCAGCGTGGTCGCATTGTCGCGCAAGGCGGCTCAGCCGGCGGGCTATTGGTAGGCGCAGCGGCTAATCGCGCGCCGGAACTGTTTGCTGGCGTGATCGCGGCGGTGCCGTTCGTCGACGTGATCAACACCATGTCGGATGCGAGCCTGCCGCTGACCCCGCCCGAATGGCCCGAATGGGGCAATCCACTCGAAAGCGCTGAGGAATATGAGTGGATCGCGGCTTATTCGCCTTATGACAATGTCGCCGATCGGCCCTATCCGCCGATTTTTGCAACCGCGGGCCTGTCCGACCCGCGGGTAACCTATTGGGAGCCGGCCAAATGGATTGCGCGGCTGCGCCATGACGCTCCCAAAGCCGGCCCCTATTTTTTGAAGACCAATATGGACGCCGGCCATGGCGGGGCCTCGGGCCGGTTCAACCGCTTGCGGGAAACCGCGCAGGAATATGCCTTTGCGATCTGGGCGATGGAGCGGCGCCCCGTCCAAACCAAAGAGCCGACGCGATGAGCGCGATGGCGGTGGGCGAGCGGCTGGCGCCGCTGTCGATGCAGCGCGCCGAGCGGGATTTCGCCGGCTTTGCCGACGCGCTTGGCGCTAGCTTTCGCGATACCGGTTTTGCGATCATCACCGACCATGGTTTGGACGAGGCCGTCATCGCCGACGCCTTGGCCGCCACCAAGGCGTTTTTTGCGCTGCCGGAAGCCGACAAGCGCCGCTATCATGTCCCGGGCGGCGGCGGCCAGCGCGGCTATACCCCGTTCGGGGTCGAAGCCGCCAAAGGGGCGGCGGCCAGCGATCTAAAAGAGTTTTGGCATGTGGGACGGCGCCTCCCCCACGGCCATCCGCTAGAAACCTATATGCCGGCCAATATAGCCGTTGATCATCCTGCCGATTTCGACGCCGCAACCTATAACTTATTCGAGGCGATGGACCGTCTCGGGCTGCAGCTCTTGCGCGCCATCGCGGCGCATTTAGGTCTTGCCTTCGATTATTTCGACGCGGCTTGCCGGGACGGCAATTCGATCCTGCGACTCTTGCATTATCCAGCGCAACAAACGCCGCCGCCGCCCGGATCGGTGCGCGCCGGCGCCCATGAAGACATCAATGTCATCACCTTGCTGCTGGGAGCCGAAGAAGCGGGCCTGCAAGTGCGGACGAAAGATGGCGACTGGCTCGACATCAACCCTGAAAAAGGCGCCGCCGTTGTTAATATCGGCGACATGTTGCAGCGGCTCTGCAATCACGCTCTCCCGTCAACGACCCATCGCGTCGTCAATCCGGCCGCAGACCGCGCCGGCTTTGCACGGTATTCCATGCCGTTCTTTTTGCATTTTAGACCCGATTTCGTCATTAAGACGCTGCCGACTTGCCTCGGGCCGGGGGCCCCGGATCTTTATTCCACGCCGATCACGGCGCAGGAATTTTTGGACGAGCGCTTGCGCGAAATTCGGCTGAAATAAGCGATTTTTGCCTGGTCAAAGCGGTGAGATTTCTGGTCAGCGCGCTGGACGCGCCGCGCCGCCAACGCCATGTTACCCCCATGCAAAGCGCCGCGCACGACAAAGGCAAGCGATGAGCCTCGATGCCCCCGCCGCCGAGCCGCAAGGCGAGCGGTTCGAAGACGGGATCGTCAAGCGTTTGGGCTTGCGCTTTGCTCTGGCCGAGGGCGTTGGCGCCGTCCCACGCGCCGCCTGGGATGCGATCGCCAATCCCGCCGAAGAACCCTTCGACCCCTTTTTAAGCTGGGATTTTCTGGAGGCGCTGGAACGCGCCGGCTGCGCGAGCGCCGCGCAAGGCTGGGACCCCAAGCCGCTGCTGGCCTATGATGCGACCGGCGCGCTGATCGGCGCGATGCCGCTTTATGTCAAAAGCCATTCTTATGGCGAATTCGTCTTCGACCATGCCTGGGCGAACGCGTTTCACCGCGCCGGCGGCGAATATTATCCAAAATTGCAGGCCGCCGTGCCTTTCACTCCGGCGCCGGGCCGACGATTTTTGGTTGGCGCGCACCGCCATCGCGCTGGCCTGCAAGCCGCCCTTGCCGAAGCGCTGAAAGCCGTCTGCCGCGACAACCGGCTCTCCTCCGTTCACGTCACCTTCGTTACGGAACCGGAATGGGTAAAATTGGGCGCGATGGGCTTTTTGCAGCGCACCGATCAGCAATTCCACTTCTTCAATCGCGGGTATCGGGATTTTGGCGATTTCTTGGACGCGCTGGCGTCGCAAAAGCGCAAGAATTTGCGCAAAGAACGCGCCCGCGCCGTCGAGGGCCTTCGAATTGTCCATTTGACTGGCGCGGACATCACCGAGCGCGATTGGGACGCATTTTTTCGCTTTTACATGGACACCGGCGCGCGCAAATGGGGCTCGCCTTATTTGAACCGGCGTTTTTTTTCGCTGCTCGGCGAGCGGATGGCCGAGCGCTGTTTGCTGGTGTTCGCCTATGACGGCGATCGGCCGATCGCCGGCGCGCTCAATCTGATCGGCTCGGAGGCGCTCTACGGGCGCTATTGGGGACGGATCGAGGATCGGCCGTTTTTGCATTTCGAGCTTTGTTATTACCAGGCCATCGATTTCGCCTTGGCGCGCGGGCTCGCGCGGGTTGAGGCGGGCGCGCAAGGCGAGCACAAATTGGCGCGCGGCTATGAGCCGACCTTGACCTATTCGGCACATTGGATCGCCCATCCGGGCCTGCGCCAAGCTGTCGGCGCCTATCTTGATCAGGAGCGGGTGGCGATCGCCGATCAGGTGGAGGCGCTGGCGAGCTACACCCCGTTCAAAAAATCGGAGTGAATGACGCAATCCGCCAAAGTCTGGTTGGCGAGACGGGCCAATCTCGTTTACCTGCCGCGCAGTTCTGTGCGATCCGCAATTTGGAGGCGGCGATGAGCCTTTCGATCCCCTATGACGCCAACAATGTTTTCGCCAAAATCCTGCGCGGCGAATTGCCGGCCAATATGGTTTTTTCGGACGACGTGGCGATCGGCATCATGGACCTTTACCCGCAATCGCCGGGTCATTGCTTGATCATCCCCCGCCATCCGGGCGCAACAGTGCTCGATATCCCGGCCCCGCTGCTCGGCGCGGTCATGCAGCGTGTTCAAGCCGCCGCCAAAGCTGTCGTCGAGGCGTTTTCGCCCGACGGGATCATCCTTACCCAGTTCAATGGGGCGCCAGCCGGCCAAACCGTCTTTCATCTGCATTTTCACCTTATCCCGCGTTATGACAGCTTGGCGATGGGCCGGCACGGTCAGGGTCAAAAGGCCGACGCCGAGACGTTGCGCACCCAAGCCGCCAAGCTTGCCAGCCTTTATCGCGCGCCGTAAGTCTATCCTGAGGGGATCAATTTAAAGGACGATTATGACTACAAGTGCGGTGATCGGCGCCAGCGCCGGCCTTGGCCTTGCGCTAACGCGGGCGGCCTTGATCGCCGGCCACAACGTCCAAGCGCTGGCGCGGTCGATGACCCGGGTGGAGTTGAAACACTCCCGCCTACAGCCGATCGCCGGCGATGCGTTGAATGCGCGCGATGTTGCGAAAGCCGTTACGGGCGCCGATCAGGTTTTTATCACGCTTGGCTTTAGTGAATTGGCGAAAGGCGGCGCAGCCGCCGCCGAAATCGCCCGCAATGTCGGATTTTTGCCGCGCGAGCCGATTTTCCGCTTTTCCCAAGCCACATTCGAGACGATCCGCGCCATGCGCGAGGCGGGCGCGAAGCGTTTGGTCGTCGTCACCGGCATTGGCGCCGGCGAGACCAAAGGGCGGGGCGGCTTTGCCTATGCCCGTTTGGTTTTTCCGCTCTTGTTGCAACGGATCTACGCCGACAAGGATCGGCAGGAAGCTTTGGTGCGCAAGAGCGGGTTGGACTGGACGATCGTGCGCCCGCCCGCCTTGACCCATGCGACCGGGAGCGGCGCCTTTGTGGTTGAGCATAGTCCGTGGGGGCCGCGCGCGTCTGAAGGCAAGGCCCTCGACGCAACGGCGTCGACCGGCGCGCCATGGGCCTGGACCGAGCGACAAATCCCCCGCGCCGATGTGGCGCTCGCTTTGTTGGCGATTGCGCAGGACCCAGCGACCTTTGGCGAAGCGGTTGGGTTATCGCCGGGAAGGAAACCACCGGTCGCGCGCTAGAACCGATATATCCCGACATGAGCACGCCACGACCAAGATCGGCGACAGTGCAAATAAATCAAAAGGGCGGTTGCGTGTGTTGGGCTGACCTGGCGGCGACTTACTTTCCCATGCCTTAGGACATAGTATCATCAGCGCTGGAGGGGTTAACGGCCGAGTTCGGGATGGGATCGGGTGGGGACCCTCCGCCATAGCCACCAGGTCGGCGCAACACACGCCAAAAATGACATCGTTTGTGCAAGCCGCGCGGCCATCACCGCGCATGAACTTGTGAGATCAAGCCAATCGAGCGATTAGTACTGGTCAGCTCCGCGCCTCGCGGCGCTTCCACATCCAGCCTATCAACGTGATGGTCTATCACGGCTCTCGAGGGAAGCCTCGTTTCATGGTGGGTTTCACGCTTAGATGCTTTCAGCGTTTATCCCGTCCGCACATAGCTACCCAGCTGCGCTCCTGGCGGAACGACTGGTCGACCAGAGGTGCGTCCATCCCGGTCCTCTCGTACTAGGGACAGATCCATTCAAGCTTCCAACACCCACAGTAGATAGGGACCAAACTGTCTCACGACGTTCTGAACCCAGCTCACGTACCACTTTAAATGGCGAACAGCCATACCCTTGGGACCTGCTCCAGCCCCAGGATGTGATGAGCCGACATCGAGGTGCCAAACCTTGCCGTCGATATGGACTCTTGGGCAAGATCAGCCTGTTATCCCCGGAGTACCTTTTATCCGTTGAGCGATGACCCTTCCACGAGGAATCACCGGATCACTATGACCGACTTTCGTCTCTGCTCGACTTGTCAGTCTCGCAGTCAGGCAGGCTTATGCCATTGCACTCGCCGGACGATTTCCGACCGTCCTGAGCCTACCATCGCGCGCCTCCGTTACTCTTTAGGAGGCGACCGCCCCAGTCAAACTGCCCGCCACGCAGGGTCCCGGACCCGGATCACGGGCCGCGGTTAGACGCCACCGAAAGCAAGGGTGGTATTTCAACGGTGGCTCCCCTCAAGCTGGCGCCCAAGGTTCAAAGCCTCCCACCTATTCTACACATGCCGTCGATAGCGCCACTGCGAAGCTGCAGTAAAGGTTCACAGGGTCTTTCCGTCTAGCTGCGGGAACCCCGCATCTTCACGGGGAATTCAATTTCGCTGAGTCTGCGCTGGAGACAGTGGGGAAGTCGTTACGCCATTCGTGCAGG
>DHHV01000137.1 GCA_002403455.1 Hyphomonadaceae bacterium UBA4763
CGTTGCCAGCATCCTCTTAACTCACCTCCCCGCTCACCCCGGCGCCCGACCGGCGCCGCCGCCCGGCGGTCCGCGCCGACGTCCCCGCGGACGGTTCTCGCGATCGCCGCGATTGTCACGGTCGCCGCGCGCCTCGCGATCCCCGCGCGGTTCGCGATCGCCGCGCTCACGCCCACCGGGGCGTCCGCCGGTCTCGCCCTCGACCATGCGCCGTTCGGTCGCCATCGGGTCGTGTTCGAGAATGTCGCCTTTGTAGATCCACACCTTGACCCCGATGACGCCATAAGCGGTCTGGGCTTCGGCCAGCGAAAAATCGACTTCGGCGCGCAAGGTGTGCAGCGGCACGCGGCCCTCGCGATACCATTCCATCCGCGCGATCTCGGCCCCGCCCAAGCGGCCCGAAACGTTGACGCGAATGCCTTGGGCAAGCCGCATGGCGCTCTGCATGGCTTTTTTCATGGCGCGGCGGAACGAAACGCGGCGCTCCAGCGCCTGGGCGATCGATTCGGCCACCAAAGCGGCGTCCGCTTCGGGTTTGCGCACTTCAACGAGGTTCAAGAACACCCCGTCTTTGGAATATTTCGAGACGTCCTTGCGCAATTTGTCGATATCGGCGCCCTTGCGGCCGATGATGACCCCTGGACGCGCCGCATAGATCGTGATGCGGCACTTCTTCAACGGCCGCTCGATGACGATTTTCGAGACGCCCGCTTGTTTCAGGCGCTCTTTCAGCGCTTTGCGAATGCGCAGATCCTCATGCAGCAACCGCGCATAGGACTCGGACCGCGCGAACCAGCGCGAATCCCAGGTCTTGTTGACGCCAAGGCGCAGCCCGATTGGATTGACCTTCTGACCCATCAGGCCGCCTCCACTTCCCGAACAACAATGGTGATTTGCGCGAAGGGTTTGAAAATCCGCGCCGACCGGCCGCGCGCGCGCGTCGCCATCCGCTTCATGACGAGGCTTTTGCCGACATGCGCCTCGGCGACGACCAAGGCGTCGATATTCAGGCCATGATTATTCTCGGCGTTCGAAATCGCCGAGGACAGCAATTTATGCACGTCCCGCGCCGCCCGCTTTGGCGAAAATTCCAATTCGGCCAAGGCGCGGTGCGCCGGCAGCCCGCGAATCTGCTGCGCGAGCAGATTGAGCTTTTGCGGGCTGATACGCAGCATCCGCAAAACCGCTTTGGCTTCGTTGTCCGGCAATGCGCGCGCGCGCGATTCCTTGCCCATTTTACTTCCTCTTGGCCTTTTTGTCGGCGCCATGGCCGTAATAAGTGCGCGTCGGCGCGAACTCGCCGAATTTGTGCCCGACCATCTCCTCGGAGACGAGAACCGGGATGAATTTGTTGCCATTGTGGACCTGAAAGGTCAGGCCCACGAAGTCCGGCATGATCGTCGAGCGGCGCGACCAGGTCTTGATCGGCTCGCGTTTGCCCGAATGGGCCTTGTCGGCCTTTTTGAACAAATAGCCGTCGACGAACGGCCCCTTCCAAACCGAGCGCGGCATGGGCTCAGCCTTTCTTCGCGTGGCGACGACGGATGATCAGGCGATCCGTCGACTTGTTATTGCGGGTTTTCGGACCGCGCGTCTTTTTACCCCAAGGGGTGACCGGGTGGCGGCCGCCCGAGGTCTTGCCCTCGCCGCCGCCATGCGGGTGGTCGATCGGGTTCATCGCGACGCCGCGCACCGATGGGCGCACGCCCAGCCAGCGCGAGCGCCCGGCCTTGCCCCAATTCTCGTTCATATTGTCCGGGTTGGAGACCGCGCCAACCGTCGCCATGCAGCTGTCGAGCACGCGGCGCAATTCGCCGGAGGGCAGTCGCAATTGGCAATAGCCCGACTCGCGTCCGACTACTTGCGCGAACGAGCCGGCGGTGCGCGCCATCTGCCCGCCTTTTAGCGGCTTCATCTCGATATTATGGACGATCGTGCCGACCGGCATCGATTTGAGCGGCATCGCATTGCCGGGTTTGATGTCGCAGCGCTCATCCGCGATAATCTCATCGCCGGCCTTCAGGCGTTGCGGCGCCAGGATATAGGCCTGCTCGCCGTCCTTATAGGTGACGAGCGCGATAAAGGCCGACCGGTTCGGGTCATATTCCAACCGCTCGACCACCGCCGCGACGCCCCATTTGCGGCGCTTGAAATCGATGATTCGATAGAGCTTTTTGTGACCGCCGCCGATCCAGCGCATGGTCACGCGCCCGGTATTGTTGCGGCCGCCTTTTTTGGTGAGCCCCTCGGTGAGTTTTTTCACCGCCTCGCCTTTGTGCAGCTCGCTGCGATCGACGATCACCAATTGGCGTCGTCCGGGCGAGGTAGGATTATAGGTGCGTAACGCCATGGCTGACCCCTTACACGCCCGTCATGATGTCGATCGTCTGGCCCTCTTCGAGCGTGACGATGGCTTTTTTGATATCCGGGCGCTTGCCGGGAACGCCCCGGAAACGCTTGGTCTTGCCTTCAACGCGGATCGTGTTGACGGCTTTGACTTTGACTTTGAACAACGCCTCGACCGCCTCTTTGATCTGCGGCTTGGTGGCGGTAAGCGGCACGCGGAACACCACTTGGTTACGCTCGGTCAGGAGCGTCGCCTTTTCGGTGATCAACGGCGCGGTGATCGTGTCGTAATGACGCGCGGCAATGGCCATGATCAGGCCTCCTCGGTCTTGGCGGCAAAGCGCGCTTCGATGGCGGCGATCGCTTCGCGGGTCAGCACCAGATTGCGCCGGCGCAAAATGTCATAAACGTTGAGGCCGGCATTCGGCAGCACGTCGATATTGGGAATATTGCGCGCGGCGAGCGCGAAATTGCGGTCGACTTCCGCCCCGCCGATGATCAACGCATTGGCGACGCCCAATTTGGCGAGCGATTGCTTGAGCTCCGCCGTTTTCGGCGCGGCCAAAGCCGCTGCATCGAGCACGATCAGCTCATTGGCTTTGGCTTTCGCGGACAAGGCAAAACGCATGCCGAGCGCGCGAACTTTCTTCGGCAGATCATGGGAATGATCGCGCACCACCGGACCATGGGCGACGCCGCCGCCGCGAAAGATCGGGGCGCTTGCCGCTGCGTGACGGGCGTTGCCGGTGCCTTTTTGCGCATAGATCTTTTTCTTGGTGCGATTGATCTCGCCCCGCGTTTTGACCTTGTGCGTGCCGGCGCGGCGCTTGGCCAATTGCCAGCGCACGACGCGATAAAGGATGTCCTTGCGCGGCTCGAGCCCGAAAATCGCCGGATCGAGGTCGATCTCGCCAGCATCGCCCGCCGCTAAGGTTTTCACAACCGTCTTCATTGCTGCGCGCCTTCCGATTTCAGTTTGGCCGGCGCGACGGCGTCGGCCGGCAGAGCCGCCTTGACCGCATCGCGCACTTCCACCCAATTGCCGGCCGAGCCGGTCACCGCGCCCTTCACCCATAACAGCCCCCGCTCGGCGTCGACGCGCACGATCTCCAGGTTCTGGGTGGTGTTGCGCGTGCCGCCCATATGGCCGGCCATTTTTTTGTTCTTAAAGACGCGGCCCGGGTCTTGGCGGTTGCCGGTCGAGCCATGCGAGCGGTGCGACACCGACACCCCGTGCGTGGCGCGCAAGCCGCCGAAATTGTGCCGCTTCATCGCGCCGGCAAAGCCCTTGCC
>DHHV01000045.1:0-12823 GCA_002403455.1 Hyphomonadaceae bacterium UBA4763
GGCGGCTCTGGCGGGCGCATTTGCGGCTGCCGCCTTGGGCGGGTTTTTACTTTATGTCGAGACGTCCGCACGGCCAGCGCCGGCCCCGGCGCGGGCGGACGCGATCGTCGTGTTGACCGGCGGGGCCGGGCGCATCGCGCATGGCGCGCAATTACTGGAATTGGGATTGGGGCGGCGGCTGCTCGTTTCTGGCGTGCATCCGGGCGTCCCGGACGAGGATATCGCCACGCAAGGGACGATATCGGCGGCGAACATGGCTTGCTGCGTGGATTTGGGGCGGCAAGCGACCTCGACCATCGGCAATGCGCGTGAAGTCAAGGCCTGGGCGGCGCAGCACGGCTTTCAACGCTTGCTGCTGGTCACCGCCGGCTACCACATGCCGCGCAGTCGTTTTGAAATGAGCCGCATCGCGCCGGAACTGTCTTTTGCGCCGGCCCGCGATCGCGAAAAACTGCCCCCATTACGAAAATTGGGCGCTGAATACGCCAAATGGAATCTGGCGCAATTTGCGGGGCTGTTTCCTGGGATCAGCGATACAGTGCCGCAATTGAGAGATCATTCGGCTGTGCCGCCCGGCAACGCCGCGCCTTCGGCGTCCGCGTCGTCGGATTGATCTTGCGGCAAACCTGGCTATCTCCTTGTGATCGGGACGAATTTCCGCGCCGCATGGCGAAAAAGGGGGGCCGCGTTTGAACAGCATGGTGGCGATCTTCTCGGCGTTTTGGTTCTACGCGTCGATGACGGCGATCGGTGTTGCCTTATCGCCCTGGGCGGTAAGCTCCAGCGCCGCCGCCTTGGCTGCGGGCCGCGCCCTCGATCGCTGTCTTCGCTTTGGCATGCGTTGGATGCTGGGCGTGCGGGTCGAGGTGCGCGGGCTGGAGCACTGCCCAGACGGCGGCGCGCTGGTCGCCGCCAAGCATCTAAGCACCTATGATTCGGTTGCGCCGTTCTCTTTGCTGCCGCGCCCGATCTTTGTATTGAAACGCGAGTTGTTAAGCCTGCCCGTATTTGGATTTTACGCCAAACGCTTGGGCGTGCCGATCGACCGCAGCGCCGGCGGCGCCGCTTTGCGGACCATGTTGAAGGGCGCCAAAGCCGCCATTGCCGACGGGCGTCAGTTCGTCGTCTTTGTCGAAGGCACCCGCAAACCGGTTGATTCTGCCCCGGATTACAAGACGGGTATCGCGCTGCTCTACGGGCAATTGCGCCAGCCCTGTTATATTTTGGCGCTCAATACGGGAATTGTCTGGCCGCATAATTCCTGGGCGCGGCGCAAAGGAAAAATCTTGTTTGAGTTCTTGCCGCCGATTCCGCCAGGGCTGCCGACGGAGGACTTCATGGCTGAATTGCAGACGCGGCTGGAGGCGGCGTCGGATCGCCTGATCGCCGAGGGCAGGGGGGCGCAATAGCCCGCCCCATGACTGGATCGGAAAAACGCCGATTTTATCCATGGCGCCCCGTCGTCCCTGCCGCCACTGGGTTCAGCTTAGCGAAAACGACGCTTGCAAAGGCGTTCGCCGACGATAATGTCGCCGCGCTTTTGGCGGTCGAGGGGCGATCGCAGATCTAAAGGTTGTCTTACATGTTCATCAGCAACGCGTTTGCGCAAGCCGCCACTGCGCCGGCGCCGGCCGGCGATCCGACCACGTCGGCTTTGCTGCAGTTTTTGCCGCTGATCGGCATTTTCGTGATCTTTTATTTCCTGATCATTCGACCGCAACAAAAACGGATGAAAGATCATCGCGACATGATCTCCAATTTAAAGCGCGGCGACACGGTGGTAACCTCCGGCGGATTGATCGGTAAAGTCGCCCAGGTCGACGAGACCGAAGTCAAAATTGACCTCGGCGAAAATGTGAAGGTGCGCGTCGTGCGCTCGATGGTTGCCGAAGTGCGCAATAAGCCGGAACCGGCGCCGGCCAATGACACCAAAAGCGCCTAAATAATAGCGGACCTGCTCGATGTTGCATTTTGCTCCGTGGAAGCTCGCCGTCATTTTCCTGACGGTGCTTCTCGGTTTTGTTTTCGCAATTCCCAATGTGCTGCCGGAGGCGGTGCGCGCCAATTTGCCCGCGTGGGCGCCGAAACGCCCCATTAATCTTGGCCTGGATTTGCGCGGCGGCTCCTATCTATTGCTCGAGGTCGATGTCGACGCGCTCGGCAAGCAGCGCGTCAAGGATTTGTCCGAGGAACTGACCGCGGCTTTGGCCCGCAGCCCGCGCATCGGATTTTCGGCGCGCGCGGCCGATGACAACAGCGTCAGCGTGCAATTGCGCGACCCAAGCGATGCGGACGAGGCGCTGAAGCGCGCCCGCGATCTGGCGCAAACCATTGGCGGACAAGTCGGCGGCATTGGCGGGCGCCCCGATCTCAGCGCGGCGATGGATGGCGATCGCTTGGTGCTGACGCTGACGCCGGAGGCGTTGCAGCTGAAAGCCCGCGCGGCGCTCGACCAAACCATGGAAATTGTCCGCAAGCGGATCGACGAATTCGGCACGCTGGAGGCGTCCGTGCAACGGCAAGGCGCCAACCGCATTGTCGTTCAGGCGCCCGGCGCCAGCGACCCGGCGCAATTGGCGGCGTCTCTGGCGAAAACTGCGCAAATGACGTTCCAATTGGTCGATTTAACGGCGCGTGCAGAAGACATCCAGGCCGGTTTTGCGCCGCCGGGATCGGAAATCGTCCCCTCGGATGATGGCTTTACGCCGTTCATGGCGGTCAAGCGCCGGGCGATCGTTACAGGCGAAAACCTGATCGACGCCCAGCCGGGCTTTGACCAGAACAATCGCGCCATCGTCAATTTCCGCTTCGATCAGCCCGGCGCGCGCGCCTTTGGTCGGACCACGATCGATAATGTCGGCAAGCCCTTCGCGATTTTGTTGGACGGACGCGTCATCTCGGCGCCGACGATCAACGAGCCGATCACTGGCGGATCGGGCCAAATCTCCGGCAATTTCACGCCCGAAAGCGCCGCTGAACTAGCGGCGCTGTTGCGCGCCGGCGCGCTGCCCGCGCCCTTGGCGGTCGTTGAGAGCCGCACCGTCGGCGCTGAATTGGGCGCCGATTCCATTCGCGCCGGCTGGATCGCCGCGATCGTCTCCTTTGTCGGCATTTTGATCTTTATGCTGGTGTTCTACGGCATCCTCGGGCTGATGGCCAATGTCGGCCTGATCATCAATTTGGTGTTGTTGATGGGCGCGCTGTCCGGGATGGGCGCGGCGCTGACCTTGCCCGGCATTGCCGGCATCATCCTGACCATGGGCATGGCGGTGGACGCCAATGTGTTGATTTTCGAGCGGTTGCGCGAGGAATTGCGCGCCGGCCGCACGCCGGTCGTCGCCACCAACGCCGCTTTTGAGCGCGCCACCCTGACCATTATGGACGCCAACATCACGACGCTGATTGCGGCGGCGTTCTTGTTCCAATTCGGCTCCGGCCCGGTGCGCGGGTTTGCGGTGACCTTGGGCCTTGGCATTTTCACGTCGGTGTTTTGCGGAGTGTGGCTTGGCCGCTGGATGCTGGCGACCTGGTTGCGGGCGGCTCGGCCCAAGCGCCTTGGCCTTGTAAAAGCCGCCGCTGGAGCTGCGTGATGGCGCTGAACCTTTTCCCCGAAAAGCTCGACGTCAATTTCATGCGCTGGCGGTTCATTGCAGCCGCGATCTCGCTGGCGGTGATCGTGCTGACCGCGATTTTCATTCCGCTGCATGGGTTGAATTTGGGCGTCGATTTTCGCGGCGGCGCGTTGATTGAAGCGCAAACGCAAGGACCGGCCAATCTCACCGACATCCGATCCAAGCTCGGCGCGCTCAACATCGGCGATGTCGGCGTCCAAGAATTCGGCGCGCCGGACTTGGTGCTGATCCGGGCCGAGGGGCAGGACGGCGAGGACGGCGCTAATATCGCCGGCGCCAAGGTGCAAGAAGAGCTCCGCAAGATTGCGCCGGGCGTCGATATTCGCCGCGTTGAAACCGTTGGCGGCAAGGTGTCAGGCGAACTGATCCAAGCCGGCGTCATGGCTTTGGCTTTCGCGCTGCTTGCCATGCTTGTTTATGTCTGGTTTCGCTTTGATTCCTGGCATTTTGGATTGGGCGCGATGGCGTCCTTGCTGCATGACGTGATGGTGACGATCGGCTTTTTCATTGTCACCAAGATCGAGTTTAACCTGTCGACCGTTGCGGCGTTGCTGACCATTATCGGCTATTCCATCAACGACACGGTGGTGATTTTCGATCGTTTTCGCGAAGACATCCGCAAATACAAAAAAATGCCGCTGACCGAATTGTTCAATTTGTCGATCAATGTGACGCTGCCGCGCACGATCGTAACCTCGGTGACGACGCTGATCGCGATTGGCGGGATGTACGCCTTCGGCGGCGATGTGATCCGCAGCTTTACGGCCGCGATGATCGTTGGCGTCATCATCGGCACCTATTCGACGGTTTTTATTGCAACGCCGCTGGTGCTATGGGCAGGATATAAGCGTCCGTCCGATCGCACGGAGCCCGATAGCGCCGCCCGCGCCTCGGCCTGACCCGCGCCGCAGCCTCATCCGTATTAAGAAAGTCATCGCCATGGGCGCCCTGTTTGATCTCTCCGGCAAAAGCGCGATCGTCACCGGCTCGTCGCGCGGGATCGGCAAAGCGATCGCCGAGCGGCTCGCCGAACATGGCGCGCATGTGGTGATTTCCTCGCGCAAAGCCGGCCCCTGCGAAGAGGTCGCAACTTCGATCAATGAGCGCTTTGGCCCGGGGCGCGCAATCGCGATCGCGGCGAACATCTCCGCCAAAGAGGATTTGCAGCGCCTGGTCGATGAAACCAATCGGCAATTCGGCAAGATCGACATCTTGGTCTGCAATGCGGCGACCAATCCCTATTTCGGGCCAATGGCCGGCATCGCTGATGATCAATTCAGCAAGATCTTGCAGAACAACGTCATTTCCAACCATTGGCTGATCGCCATGGTCGCGCCGCAAATGCTGGAGCGGCGAGATGGCGCGATTGTGATCATTTCCTCGATCGGCGGCCTGAAGGGCTCTGACCTGATCGGCGCCTACAACATTTCCAAAGCGGCGGATTTCCAATTGGCGCGCAATCTCGCGGTCGAGTTTGGCAAACAAAACGTGCGCGTCAATTGCATCGCGCCGGGGCTGATCCGCACCGATTTTGCGCGCGCGCTGTGGGAAAATCCAGAGATCTTGAAAGGCGCGCTTGGCCCAACGCCTTTGGGACGCATTGGCGAGCCCGACGAAATCGCCGGTTGCGCGGTGTTTTTGGCGAGCCCGGCCGGGTCTTATGTTACGGGCCAGGCCTTTGTCGTCGATGGCGGCGCGACGATCGTCTAAGGCAAGCAGTCTGCCCATATCGCGCCAAACGCGCAATTTTCGCCATCAGATCAACCAAAAATTGAGCCCTTTCGATCATAGGGAAGAGGTTTTGTGAACCTTTTCCGGCGGGCTGCATGCGGCGATTTGTGTCTGGTCTTCTTGATCGTTATCAGGCGGCGCTGCAAGCGGCTCTGCGGCTCGACCCCGAGCAGCATTTCGATGTCTATTTGCGCGCGCGCGTGCTTGTCTTACTCAGCGTTATTCACGCGGTCAGCGGCCTTGCGCTCGCGGTTGAAGACGCGCTGTCGGTGCCGGAATTTTCTTTTGGCAAACTGGTCGGCTGGCCGTCCATCCTGTTTTTCATGGCTTTGCCATTCTTGGTGTTGAAGCTGCGCTCGGTGTCGACCG
Source organism: Hyphomonadaceae bacterium UBA4763 (assembly GCA_002403455.1). GTDB lineage: Bacteria > Pseudomonadota > Alphaproteobacteria > Caulobacterales > Aquidulcibacteraceae > UBA4763. The sequence goes on from DHHV01000045.1 coordinate 5,733, forward strand.
TTGCGGTGATTTACCTGGCGACGCTGATCGGCGGCATCTGGTTGGTGGCTATTCCCGGCGGCGGGATCCGCGCGCCTATCGTGATTTTCCTATCTGCAACGCCGTTGATCGCCGCTTTCTTGCTCACCGGCCGCGCGTTTATTTACGCGACCGTGATCGTGGTGATCAGCCTGTTGTCGCTTTATGCGATCACGCTCAGCGGAATAACGTTTGGCGCGTTAGAGAACCGCATGCATTTGCATTTGTTATGCGCCGCGACCGCCAGCGTCGCCACGGCGTCCAGCGCCTATGGCTTTATCGCCATCAACCGCGAGCGCGGGCGGCGGCTGAAACTGGCTTTGGCCTCAGCAAAAGAAGCAGAACGCCAAAAATCGGGGTTCATTCAATTCGCCGCGCATGAATTGCGCACGCCGATGACGGGCGTTCTGGGAATGTTGGACATTCTCGCCGAGATGAAATTAAGCAAAGAGGCGGCCGAGATCGTGGACCTGGCCTCGCGCTCCGCGCGCGTCCTGGCGGCGACCGTCGACGATCTTGTCGATCACGCTTCGTTGGAGGCCGATAACGTCCGCGTCCAACGCGAACAGGTCCGGCTTAAACCGATTTTGAGCGATGTCCTCGCCTTGGCGCAGGCGCGGGCGCGCTCAAGTGATGTGCCGATTGATGATGCAGACAGCCAAACGGCCGATATCATGGTCATTACCGACGCGAAAATAGCGCGCCAATGCCTAACGACGGCAGTGAATGTGATTTGCGGCGTTAAATCACTGAACGATCTGCATGTTGAAACGCGGGTATTGGCCGGCGCCGAGCCGAACCAGAGCGTGCTATCGTTCCGCGTGTTCGGCGGCATGTCGCGCGAGCATGCGGCGATCTTATTGAACCGCGCGCGTCATGGCGATCTCAGTATCGAGGACCGCAACGGCCTCAACGACCTTGCCTATCTGGTCGGCCAAAAGCTGGCCAAATTGCTGGGCGGCGTGATGCAGATCGAACAATTTCCCGACCTTCGGGTCGGCGTGGTCGTTCAATTGCCGTTGGAAAAGTCGGACATGCAGGCGCCGACCGATCCGGTCGGGGGTGAGCGCGATAGCTCAGAGATGTCAATCGCGGCGTCGTTTGCCGCGCCCGATCCTAGCTTTCAGGCAGGTTCAGAGCAGCGCGATTTGGTGGCGATTGGATCGGACCCGGCGGTCCTGCAACGATGGGCGCTGCTGGTCGACGATAATGACGTCCATCGCTCGACTATTGAAGCCATCGCTGCCGAGGAGGATATTCAGCTTGTCGTGGTTTATCACGGCGCGATGGCTGTCTCGGCGCTGCTGCAGCGGCCGTTTGAAATTGTGCTGATCAATATGAGCATGCCGCATTTGGGCGGCGTGGAAACCTTGCGCAACATGCGGGCGTTGCCGCGACCCTTATGCGACATCGGAATTGCCGCCATTTTTGCTCAATCCGAGACGCCGGCGGACGCCGAGAGAGCGCATTATGGGATCGATGCGATCCTCGCGGCGCCGTTTGATGCGCCGTCAATTCGGGCGGCGTTCGACGCTTGTACGATCAAGAAAACCGAACGACACGCCTCGGGTCGACGTCGGGTGGCTTGAAATCGTCGTTTTGAGGCTTGATGATCGCAAAATATTGGCTCGACGAGCGCGTCGCGAATCGCCACAATCGCCAAAATGCGGGCGTCAAGCGTTAAACAGAGCGGTTCATCCTTTCAGCAATGGCGCATTGTCGTGGTTTTGCTATGGTGTGCGGGTAGCCCCATCGCTGCGGCGAGCCAAGAAGCTGCGCAACTTTCGCCCGCATCTCAAGCGCCTGCGTTGGCTCCAACGACATCGGCGCTGAGCTTGTTTACAAGCGGCGATTATGCTGCTGCGGCGCGCGTTGGTCTTGCAGGACATGAGCCAGGTTTATTGGCCCTGGCGGCGCGCGCGCTGCTGACGCAAGCGGTTGTTGTTGGCGGTAATATCGAGGACCTAACGGCGCAAGCAATCGGCGCCTGCCAGAACGCTTTGGCCATTGATCCAAACCACGTCGAAGCGCGCTTGCAATGGGCGGTGGCCCTTAGCCTGATCGGCGCACGACAATCCCGGCTTGAAGCGTTACGGTCGGGCATCGCGCAAAAAGGACGCGGGCTGGTTCATGAGGCGCTGACGATCGACCCCCGAAATCCCTGGGCATGGGCGCTTGACGGAGCATGGCATTTTGAAGTGCGTCGCCGCGGAGGGCCGCTTGGCGCGCGGCTTCTCGGCGCGTCGCTGGCGAAAGGGCGGCGGTCTTTTCAAAACGCCCGGGAAGCGCGCGGGGCGATCGACCCGGTTATGTATGTGCAAGAGGCCTACGCACTGCTTGGGTCAGACGACCGTGGCGATCAAGACCAAGCGAGAGTCTTGCTTGAGGCCGCCCTGGCGCGCGCGCCGGCTGATTCATTGGCGATCGTCATGCAAAGCCGTGCGCGTGAGATGTTGGGTCATCTTGCGAAAGACGAAGTCGGATTGGCCCGCGCTCGTTTTGCCAAGGCGGATCCTGACCTGCGGCCGTGATGGATTGGTCCGGGCCTTGCCAAATAATTCGACCAAAGAGGTATCGTGTACCTTGGGTCCGGCCAATATGTCAGGCTTTCGGTTTGAAAAAGCCTTTGAACTTGTCATTGAATTTGTTCACGCGGCCAGCGCGATCAAGCAATTGCGTGCCGCCGCCCGTCCAGGCCGGATGCGTGCGCGGGTCGATGTCAAGATTAATGACAGAGCCTTCTTTGCCATAACACGAACGCGTCTTGTAGCTCGAGCCGTCGGTCATGACGACCGTGATGAAATGATAATCAGGATGGCCTTGCGATTTCATGGCGCCGTCTCGATCACGCTATCTTACGCCCTTGCGGCGCATCCAAAAATTAGAGCGCCGGTCCATACGCGAGCAGTCTCTGATGCGCAAGATGGTATTTGCCGCAAATTGCGACTCCGGGCAGGGTTACGACATCCTTAACCAATCAGACCGACAAGAGGTGTCAGTACTGTACACGCCTCTCCAGGAGCTCGAATGGCCAATCCAGCGTCGCTGCAATCGCCGGTCGTCATTTGGACCAAGCATTTTACGATTAGTTTCGGTCTCGTCGCTCTTGTGTCTGGGGCGGGAGCGGCGCTGATTCATCATTTTGGCGATCCCGATGCGGGTCAGCCCTTGTTGGTGACGCCGATCTTCGCGCCGGCGCCGGACGTTGTGACGTTGAATAATGAGCCGCGCCTCGACTTGGTGGATGGCGCTTTGGCTTTGGGGGGATCAGAGGAGAGCGCGGTTGAAGACGGCGCTGGCGCCGAGGCTGCAACGTCGCTTTCGGCCGCTGCGCCCACCGAAGCAGCGCTGGCGCGTGCGCCGATTGCGGGATTTTCCATCGCCGGGCCCTTTGGTCCGCTGCCAGCCGTGGCGCGCGATGGGCAAACGCCCTCGCAAGCCTATCGCAGACCAACGGCCGGCATCGGGGCTGGCCCAAAAATCGCCATGGTGATCGGCGGCCTCGGGTTGAATGCGTTGAACACCAAAACCGCCATTGAAGAATTGCCATCCGCGGTGACGCTGGCCTTTGCGCCGTACACGAATGATTTGCAAAACTGGATCAATCTGGCCCGCGCCGATGGCCATGAAGTGCTGATCGAGACACCGATGGAGCCGTTTGACTATCCGAACAATGATCCAGGTCCGCATACGCTGTTGACGAGCGCGACCAAGGCGGAAAATCGCAAGCGCTTGGATTGGGTGTTGTCGCGCGCGCAAGGTTATTACGGCGTCATCAATTATGAAGGGGCCAAATTCGTAACGGCGAGCGAACCGCTGACCGCGGTCATGGAAGCGGTTACGGGGATGGGGCTCGATGTCGTTTATGACGGCAGTGCGGCGCGCTCAAATGTGGCGCAAGCCGCGCAAGCAACTTCGGCGCGCTATGCGATCGCCGATCGCCTTGTCGATTCAACGCCAAATGCGCAAGCAATCGATGAGGAATTGCTGCGGCTTGAAGCGCTTTCGCTCGAACGCGGCGCCTCGATGGGCGTCGGCTTTGCCTATCCGGTAACGATTGAGCAAATCCGCCAATGGGTCGATGGCCTTGCTCTGAAGGGGTTTGCGATTGTGCCGGCCTCGGCGATCGGGCGTCAGTCGGACGCGTCGAAAAGCGGCTAAGAGTGCTGCATCCAGAGTAACTTTGCGGTGCAGCCTTTTGCGACTCACCTATTTTTGTCCAAATGGACAAATCGACCAAATATTCTAACAAGAAGTCACGCTCTTGTGCGTTGCAATGCTTCTTGCGATGACAACGCAGCGCGTCGCAGCAAAGAGTTCCAATGACCATTCTCGAAGAGGGTTCGCCGCTATTTCATCGATATCGGCCTAATGTCGGTTTAGCGGTGTTTAACTCGGCGGGAGATGTTTTTCTCGGCAAACGCGTCGGCGCATTCAAGGATTACGCTTGGCAAATGCCGCAAGGCGGCATCGATCGCGGCGAGGGGGCGGAAGCCGCCGCCTGGCGCGAATTGCGCGAAGAAGTCGGGCTGGAGCCGGCCCATGCGCGGCTGATCGGCCAAATTGGCGCTTGGCTGTCTTACGATTTTCCGCGTGAATTGATGGGGCGGCGCACGCATGGCTATATCGGCCAGCGACAAAAATGGTTCGCGTTTCGCTTTATTGGCCAGGATTCTGATATTCGGTTGGACCTGCACACGCCGGAATTCTCTGAATGGGCATGGCGGCCGTTGTCTGACGCCGCGCTTCTGGTTGTGCCGTTCAAGCGCCGCGTCTATGATTTGGTCACCATGGGGTTTGCGGAATTTGCGCGGCCCGAGCGGGCAAGCGCGGGCTGACCCAAGCTCGGTCGGCATCGATAAGGAGCAGGGCGCATGCGGGTATTTGTGACAGGCGGCTCAGGGTTTGTCGGCGGGGCGGCTATTCGCGCGCTCCGCCGCGCCGGGCAAGACGTTGTTGCAATGTCGCGGCGTTTTGAGACCGACGCTTGGCTCGAGGGTCGGGGCGCTGAAGTGGTGCGCTGCGATCTCGACAATTTGGAAGCAACCCAAATCAATCGCTGCGAGGCGTTTGTGCATTGCGCGGCGTTCGTCCAGGCGTGGGGGCCGCCCGGCATTTGGGAAAAGGTCAATGTGGTGGGAACGCAGCGGGCGTTGACCGCGGCGCGTGAAGCCGGCGTTCGCCGTTTCATCCATATCAGCTCCGAAGCCGCCACGATCGATGACCAGGATGTTCTCGATGGCGATGAGAGAGCGCCGCTCGCTTTTCAATCGCGCTTTCCCTATTGCCGCAGCAAAGCTTTTGCCGAGCGCGCCGTCCGCGCCGCCAATGCGCCGGAAGAGAATTTCGAGACGATCGTGCTGCGGCCGCGGTTTGTGTGGGGCGATGGCGATCAAACGATCTTACCGACCTTGATCCAGATGGTGGACGCCAAGCGGTTTGCGTGGATCGATGGCGGTCAGGCGCGCACCTCGACCACCCATGTCGATAATCTGGCCGGCGCTATTTTATTGGCGTTGGAGAAAGGCGCCGCCGGAGAGGCCTATTACATACTCGACGCCGAACAAAGCACGATGCGCGACATGCTGACCGCGATGGCGGCAACGCGCGGCGTCGAGCTGCCGAGCAATTCCATCCCCGGCTGGCTGGCGAACGCCGTGGCGGCTGGCTATGAAATGGTGTGGCGGGCCTTTGGCGTTCGCACCGCCCCGCCCTTGACCAAGCACGCGGTCATGGTCATGCGGCGCCATTGCACCTTGCGCGGAGATCGCGCGGCGGCCGATCTTGGCTATAGCCCCAGCGTCTCGCGTGCCGAGGGCCTTGCCGGGATGCTGTTTTAGCGCGAGCGCGCAGCGGTCGAGTTAGGCCTTCGCTTTTTTCTTGCGACGGTGCTTTTCGAAATAATGCAATTGCGTGGTCTTGAGCGCGTGGACCCCATGGCGGCTCATACGGGCGCGCCAGGAATCGAATTCTTCTTCGCTGATGTTGTAGCGGGCGCACGCTTCGGCGACGGAAACCAGGCCCGCTTCGACCGCGCGCACGACTTCAGCTTTGCGCCGCGCCACCCAACGTTGGGTGTCGGCCGGCGGCAACCGATCCCAGGCGCTTTCGACGCCGGACGCAGCCATGGATGGGGTGCTTTCTACGCTCATCACAATGTTCCTCCGATACATTGTGACAATAACACCGGCCTGTTAAAACAAGCCCAATATTTATAGATAATTTATACCTAAAACAATGCAGAGGTTTTGAAATATTTTCTATTCTTGTCCAAGAATGACGCCCGGATATTGATAAAGCGTTGACCGATTGTCCGAGAAACAAAATTTTTGTCTGTGAAGCCGCTAATTGTATTAGGGGTAAGCCAAGGCAATATCGCGCGTCAGCTCATCGTCTGCAGCTTGGCCGGCAAAGCATTAGCGTGGGCGGTAATATCGCCGGCGCCCAAACAGACAACCACGTCGCCGCTCTCGGCAACGCGCTGCACAAAGGCGGGCAGATCGGCCAGATCGACTAAGCGTTCGACATGGCGGTGGCCGTGATTGCGCACCCCTTCCGCCAATGCGCCGCTGTCGACCCCATCGATCGGGGCTTCGCCCGCGCTATAGACATCTGCGATCGCAACGATGTCGGCGTCGTTCATGCAGGTGCAAAACTGGTCGAACAAATCGCGCAGCCGCGTGAACCGGTGCGGTTGCACGATGGCGATGACTTTCTTGTCGGTCACCTCGCGCGCGGCCTTGAGCACGGCGGCGATTTCAACCGGGTGATGGCCATAATCATCGATGATGCGCACCCCGTTCCAAAGGCCGGTGGTGGTAAAACGTCTCTTGACGCCGGAAAAAGCCGCAAGGCCGGCGCGAATGGCTTCGGCGGTGACGCCGAGCTCGCGCGCCACAGCGATCGCCGCCAGCGCATTTTGCGCATTGTGGCGTCCCGCCATCGGGAGCCGCAAATCCTCGATCCGCGCGGTCAGGCCGGCGGCGCGGGCGCGCAATTCGACGTTGAACAAGCTGCCCTCGCCATCGCTGCGGAAATTGACGGCCCGCACATCGGCTTGCGGGTTGAAGCCA
>DHHV01000045.1:13145-13819 GCA_002403455.1 Hyphomonadaceae bacterium UBA4763
GGAAGCCATAAGTGATCCCCCGCCGGTCGACGACTTTCGAGACCATGGCTTGGACTTCGGGATGGTCGACGCAAAGCACCGCAAAGCCGTAAAACGGGATATTGGTAACGAAGGTCAAAAAGCCCTGCTTCATCGCCTCGACCGTGCCGTAATGGTCGAGATGTTCCGGGTCCATATTGGTGACGATCGCGCAGGTTGCGCGCAATTTGGTGAATGTGCCGTCGCTTTCGTCGGCTTCGACCACCATCCAATCGCCGCCGCCCAATTTGGCGTTGCCGCCATAAGCGTTGATAATGCCGCCATTGATCACCGTCGGGTCAAGCTGGCCGGCCTCCAACAAGCTCGCGACCATTGAGGTCGTGGTGGTCTTGCCATGCGTGCCGCCGATAGCGACCGTCCATTTCAACCGCATCAATTCGGCAAGCATTTCGGCGCGGCGGATCACCGGCACGCCGCGCGCGCGCGCTTCCTGCACTTCCGGATTGTCCGGTTTGACGGCAGACGAAATGATCACGACGCCGGCATTGCCTACATTGCCGGCGCGGTGGCCGATATGGATCTTGGCGCCAAGCCGTTCGAGCTTGTCGGTATTGGCGCTCGCTTTCATGTCCGAACCTTGCACCGCCGACCCAAGCGTCATCATCACTTCAGCGATGCCCGACATGCCGATGCCG
>DHHV01000045.1:14125-23614 GCA_002403455.1 Hyphomonadaceae bacterium UBA4763
ATGCCCGACATGCCGATGCCGCCAATGCCGACGAAATGCGCCGGGCCAATGTCGAAGGGAATAGGGCGGCGCATCAGCAGATCCTTCGGTAACAAATGGTGGGCGGTGAGAGGATCGAACTCCCGACCAACGGTGTGTAAAACCGCCGCTCTACCTCTGAGCTAACCGCCCGCATGGCGTGAAAGAAGGGGGCGCTAGCATGTCAAATGCCGGCTCGCAATGGCGAAAGGCGCCCCGAAAAGCCCGGCAAATGGCGCTTTAGGCCTTTATCTGCAGGAGAAATTGGCCTCTAACCAGAACCGAAACCAAGTCAAGCGGGGAGACGACCGTTATGCAGCGCGCCTTGTTCATAGCGTTGATCATTGCGATGATCGCCGGCATCGTGGTCGGCGCGATCATCCATGGCTCGGTCAGCACAGCGATGGCGGCCGAAATTGCCGGCTATATCAAGATCGGGTCTGACATCTTCTTGCGAATGATCAAAATGATCATCGCGCCGTTGATCCTGACGACCTTGAGCGCCGGCATCGCCCATGTCGGCGGCGGCGCAGCCTTGGGCCGGATCGGCGCGCGCACCATGGCCTGGTTCATCACCGCCTCATTCGTCTCGTTGGCGCTGGGTCTGTTGATTGCGACCCTATTGGCGCCCGGCGCGGGCTTTGATCCAACGGGTCTTGTCGATGAGGCGCCGAAGCTGGCGACGGCCGCCTTCTCGTTGCGCGAGTTTTTGTCGCACGTTTTCCCTACCTCGTTCATCGAGGCGATGGCCAAGAACGAAGTCCTGCAGATCGTTGTGTTTTCGCTGTTTCTCGGCACAGCGTTGCAAGCGATGGGGCCGAAGGCCAAACTCGTCACTGAATTGCTCGAGCAAGGCGGCCACGTCATGCTCAAGATCACCGGCTATGTGATGACGTTTGCGCCGGTCGCAGTGTTTGCCGCGCTGGCGGCTGTTGTAGCGACGCAAGGGCTGGGCGTTCTCGTTGACTACGGCCGGCTGGTCGGCAGTTTTTATATCGGTCTCCTCATCTTGTGGGCGTTGCTTGTGGGCGCCGGGTTCGTGGTGTTGGGCCCCTCGGTCGGCAAGCTGATCGGCTCGCTGCGCGATCCGCTGGTGCTGGCCTTTGCGACCGCAAGTTCCGAAGCGGCCTACCCCCGCGTCCTCGCCAAGGTCGAAGAATATGGCGTCGCCAATCGCGTCGCCAGCTTTGTGCTGCCGCTTGGTTATTCGTTCAATCTCGACGGCTCCATGATGTATTGCACCTTTGCGGCAATGTTTATCGCTCAAGCGCTGGGCGTGGAGATCACCTTAACCGAGCAAATCCTGATGCTGCTCTTGCTGATGGTGACCTCGAAAGGCATTGCCGGTGTGCCGCGCGCTTCGCTGGTCGTCATCGCGGCGACCTTGCCGATTTTTGGCATGCCCGCGGAGGCGATCGGTCTTGTGCTGGCGGTCGACGCTTTCATGGATATGGGCCGCTCGGCGACCAATGTGATCGGCAATTCCATCGCCTGCGCGGTCGTCGCCAAATGGGAGGGATTGCTGCGACGGCCGGGGATCGACGCCGTTGCGGCGCCGGCGTGATTAATCGCCTGCCAAAAAAAGCGGGCTTCGACCTTGCCAGATGGTGCGCCGCAATTGCTTTTCGCGTAAACGGGTCCAGTTCTTTCGATGAAATCCTTGGAGATGATCATGCTGACGCAAAAACAAATTTTCGCTGGATTGTTGGGTGCGCTGGCGTTGGCCGCGTGTTCGCAAGGCGCGCCGCCTGCATCGGAGACGTCTGCGGCCGCGCCTGCCGCGACCACAGAGGCCACAGCGTCGGACGCGCCGGCGCCTGAAGCGCCTGCGGTGGCGGAAGCTCCCGCCGCTCCAGCCGAGACGCCGGCTGTCGACCCCGCCGCTGCGGCAAGTGCTGAGCCGGCTGCGACGACGACCCCGACGACGGAGGCCGGCCCTGCGCCGACCACAGCAGCCGCAGGCGCGATCCCCCTCGAAATCTCATTCAACGGCCAAGCCATGACAGGCGATCCCGAAGCCGGTCGCGCGGTGTTCCGCCAATGCCAAGCCTGCCACGTGCTTGAAGCGGGCGTTAACCGCGTCGGTCCATCCTTGGCCGGTTTGATCGGGCGCACCGCCGGAACCGTCGAAGGCTTCCGCTATTCGGCCGCCAATAAGGGCTCTGGCATCATATGGACCGAGCAAGCCTTGTTCGATTACCTCGAAAATCCGCGCGCCAAAATCCCCGGCACGATCATGGCTTTTGCAGGCCTGCGCAAGCCCGAAGATCGCGCCAATGTGGTCGCCTATATCAAGTCAAGCGGCCAGTAAGCTTCGACTCGTCCCGAGAGCATTTTGAACGCCTCGGCGCTTCGCCGAGGCGTTTTCGTTTTAGGCCAATAACGGCGCCGACGCGCCAGCCTCGGCACTGTGACTATTGAGCCACACCGCCGAGTTGTTTCTAGCTCGTGGTCGAAACAATTTCATTGGTTCCATGCATGAATGCATGACTTTGCAGTCATATGTTCTAGCTATGGATAGAGAGATAAAGCTAAAATAGCACCTATTTTCAATGGGTTGCTGCCGATTACACGGCAGCTTGCGTCATTCGTAACCGATTGTTCTCCTTCAGATTTTTCATAATTCCGACATGTGAGTTTCAACGAGCCGTCATCAAACCGCTCTACCGCCGCCTCCCGGACGTGATGCGCAACGCATGACGAAGCGTTTGAGAGTGGAGAACATCAGGTGAGACATTCGACCTTCCGGTCGGCCTTGCGGGCCGGCCTCATGCTGTTTTCGGGCTTGGTCCCGATGACCACCGCGATGACGATCGCAACGCCAGCGCTCGCGCAGTCGACGACCTCGGCGATGACGGGCGTGATCACCGACTTCGTCGGCAATCCGGTCAGCGGCGCTGACGTGCGCATCATTCACGTGCCGACCGGCACGGTCTCGCGCGACCGCACCAACAACCAAGGCCGCTTCACCGCAGACAATTTGCGGCCGGGCGGCCCCTATAAAGTGACCGTCACCGCCACTGATTATGCGCCGCGCGAAGAAGAGAACATCTTCATCGCTTTGGGTCGTCCGTTCGAAATAAGCTTGAGCCTGCAACCGGTCGGAACCCGGGTTGAATCGACCATCACGGTGTCGGGCGATCGCTTGCAGACGATCGAGACTGGCACGGTGTCGACCTTCTCGGCCCAGCAAATCGAAGACGCCGCGACCCAAGAGCGTCGCTTGCAAGAGATCGCCCGCCTCGATCCAAAAGCGTTCGTCGATCTTGGTGATGATCTGGAAGATCAGGGTATTTCGCTGCTCGGCTTCAACACGCGCTTCAACAATGTCGTCGTCGACGGCATCAGCTTGGTCGACAGCTTCGGAACGACTTTCTCCGGCTTGGCGACCTCGGGCTCGCCGATTTCGTTGGACGCGATCGAAAGCTTCTCCGTGGAGACCGCGCCATTCGACGTGCAGAACTCGAACTTCACCGGCGGTCAGATCAACATCGTCACCCGCTCCGGGACCAATGAGTTGGACGTGCGCGCCTTCTACAGCCGCGCTGGCGGGACGATTTTGTCGGGCGACCGGGCGGGGCCGGAAGACTTCAACCGCCGCGATGCGTCCGACCGCTGGGCGATCACGATTTCAGGTCCGATCATCAAGGACAAATTGTTCTTCCTGGTCAATTACGAAGAAAACCGCCAATTTGACGGCATCAATGAATGCCCCATCGGCTTTGGCTGCGGCAATGAAGAGGACGCCGTACCGCTCGCATTGTTCGACCAGGTGCGCCAAGCCTCGATCGACACGTTCGATTTTGATCCCGGCGATTTCGCCGATTTCAACAGCCTGCCGAATTTTGAGCGGAAAATTCTCGGCCGTCTTGATTGGAACATCACCAATGATCACCGCGCGTCGTTGACCTTCCAACGGACGATCTCGCGGGCGTTTGGCCAAGGCGATGCGGACGCCAACGGCGCCAATGGCCTCGCGGCCCCGTCGACCTTTTCGGACAACGAAAGCTCGATCCCGCAAAGCTATTCGTTCCAATTGTTCTCCAATTGGACGGATCGGTTGTCGACTGAATTCCGATTCAATTTCCAAGAGCAGACGCAAGCGACCATCCCTGTCGCCGGCTTTGAGATTGGTCAGATCCTGATCAACGGCCTAAACGGCGCCAATAATCCGGCGACCGGCTCGCCGTTCATCGCCACGATCGAATTGGGGTCGGAAAACAACGTCCAAAACAACATTTTGGACCTGGAGCGCTTCCAGTACAAATTCCGCGCCCAATATGAAGTGGGCCGCCACCGCTTCTCGGCTGGGTACGAGCGCGACACCCGTAATGTGTTCGAGATCCTGCTCGACGGCTCGGAAGGCATATTCACCTTCAACGATCCGGACGCGGGCGGTCCGCTGACCGGCCTTGACGCCTTCATCGCGGGCGGGCCTGCAAATGTCGTGTTCAACACCTCGGTCACCGGGGTCGCCGCCGACACCGCCGCCAATTTCAACCTGACGCAGAATTCGTTCTACGTCCAAGACGAGATCAACATCACCGACCGTTTGTCGGTGTTGATCGGTCTGCGCTATGAGCGCTTTGGCATCAGCGAAACCCCGCCGCTCAACGAGGCCTTCGCGCTGCGCAATGGGTTCCCGAATACCGCAACGCTCGACAATCTGGACGTGTTCGCGCCGCGCTTTGGATTCAATTATCGCGCCACCGATTGGCTGACGGTGCGCGGCGGCGGCGGCATTTTTGCCGGCGGTTTCCCGCTGTCCTTCGTCTCGCAGACCTTTGACGAGAATGGCGTGACGACGCGCTCTGCAACGGTGAACGGCCTTACCGGCGTCAATCCGTTCGACACCCCGCCGCAAATCGTCACGGCGCTGGAAGGCGCGCTCGCCAATCCGGCGACGGAAGGCAATGTCACCGCGCTCGACCCCGATTTCGAGATCCCGTCATTGTGGCGGGTCAATGTCGCGGTCGATACGCGCTTTGACATCCCCTTCATCGGCAAGGGCTTTAACGCGACGTTCGAGTTCATCGGCTCGTTCACGCGCAATGCGCTGCAATTCCAAGATTTGCGCCTGGTCGAATTGGCGCAAAGCCTGCCGACCGGCGATCCGCGCTTCACGCTGCCGCCGCAAAGCGTTGATCCCCGGACCTTCGGACCGGCGATCCCGGCTGGCAATCCGGCCTTCAATCCGGTCACCGGCGCTGGCTTCGGCGCCAATGGCGACCCGCCCGGCGATTTCCTCGTCACCAATACCGGCTTGGGCCGCTCGATCGTCGGCTCGTTCTCGATCGACAAGACCTGGGATTTCACTGGCTGGGGCGAGTTGGCGGGCCGGATCGGCTATGCGTTCACCGATAACGAAGACGTCTCGCCAGCCAATGACACCGACGACACCCGCGACGTGTTCGAGACGGGCGCCTTCGTCAACATCAATGATCCGGGCCTCGGCGACCAGAATATTCAATCGGGCCGCAACCGCTTCATCTATGATTTCTCCTTCACCCGCCGCTGGGGCAAAGGCTGGAATACGCGGATCGGCATTTTCGGCGAATTCCGGTCAGGCCGCGCCACCTCCTTCACCTTTAACGACCCGGTCACCATTCCAGGCGAATCGGGCTCGGCGGCGGTGCAGGCGGCGTTCCAAGCCTTGGGCGTCCCAGATGGCTTGCAGCGCATCCAGCCAGGTCTCAGCACCACGGCGCGCGATCGCCTGAACTTCTTTCTGCCAAGCAATATTGACCCGACCAATCCAAACGGCACCACCGATCCGTTTGTGCGGTTCATTCCGACGGTCATTGACCCGCCGGGCGCCGTCAACGCGCAGGTCAATGCGACAGTTGCGCAGAACGCGCAGAACCTGCTCGACATCGTCAACTTCTTCAATTTGCAGGAGTTCCAAGGCGGGTTCATTCCGCGCAACGCATTGCGCGCCGAGCCATCGAACATTATCGACCTCAGCTTCCGGCAAGACATCCCGGTCAAATTTGGCCGCTTGTCGCTGACGGCGGATATTCGGAACCTGCTTAATTTGATCGACCGCAATCGCAGCATGATCGCCCGGTTTGATATCCGCGAGGAGATTGCCGACGGCTTCTTCGACCCGGCGACGAACCAGTTCGTTATCACCGCCGTCGATACGCTGGAAAGCTTGATCATCGAGCGCGATGACCTCACCTTCGGCTCTGTATGGAGCGCGCGTTTGGGCATTCGCTATAATTTCTGATCGGCGCGCAGATCAGATCATCAACACGCAACGGCCGGGGAGCAATCCCCGGCCGTTTTGCGAGGGGAGGGGCCCACCTCGCGCGAGCGTGAAAAACATGAACAAGAACGGCCCTTGAGCCCGCAAAAGACGCGCTTACCTTTGTCAAACACAAGCAACGGCTGTGTTCCCTAACCGGCCGTTATCCTTTGCCGCCGTGGAGCGTTCGCATGCGATCCCTTCTTGCCGCCGTCGCAATTACCGCTGGGTTGCTGAGCGCTGCGCCGGCTTTTGCCCAAGCGAGCGCTGAGGACCTCGTCCGCGCCACCGCGGCGAAAATCTTTGAAGAGCCCGCCCCGGCCAGCACCGAAGCCGAGTTTCTGCTGCAATCGGTCGATGTGCCCGCCGTGACGCGCTTTGCGCTGGGCCGCCATGCGCGCAGCATCGCGCCGGCCGATTACGCGCGCTTCGAGGCCGCCGCGCGCGGCTATCTGTTCCGCACCCTGGAGGCGCAATTGCGCACCTATGGCGATGCGCGGGTGGAATTACGCGAGACCATCACCCGCAAGCCGAACGACGTCATTGTCCGCACCCGCCTGACGCCGAAGCGCGGCAACGCGTTGGACCTGTCCTGGCGGCTGATCGATCGCGGCGCCGGATGGAAAGTCGTTGACCTCGAAGTGTTTGGCCTATGGCTCGCCATTGAAACGCGCGCGCAATTTCAGGCGCTGCTGGAGCAGCCAGGCGCCAATGTCGACACGCTGATCGCCCGCCTTGAAACGCTGAACTTCCAGCCGCAGCAGCGCGCCGACAATTCCCGCGGCTAACGGCCGACAGCGACCAGCGAAGCTAAAAGCTTAATCCTTGGCGCGTTCCATATAGGCCCCGTCCTCGGTGTTGACGACAACGCGGGTGCCGACGCCGACATGCGGCGGCACCATTGTGCGCACGCCATTCGACAATTTCGCTGGCTTGTAAGAGGACGAGGCGGTTTGGCCTTTGACGACCGGCTCGGTCTCGACGATTTCCAGCGTGACGCGCTGCGGCAATTCGATCGACAAGGCGACGCCGTCATGCATGGTCAGCACGACTTCCATGTTTTCTTCGAGATAGACATGTTGCTCGCCGATCATCTCGCTCGTCAGCGTGATCTGCTCAAACGAGCCGGGGTTCATGAACACATAGCCTTCGCCATCGGCATAGAGATAGCTATGATTGACCTGCTCGACGAATACCTTTTCCAGCGCGTCGGTGGTTTTATAGGTCTCGGTCGTTTTGACCCCATCGGTAATGCGGCGCATCACCACGGTCGTCGTCGGCGTGCCTTTGCCGGGGCGGAAGTTTTCCGCGCTCATCACGACATAGAGCTTGCCGTCGTCGAGTTCGAGCACATTGCCCTTGCGGACATCGCTGGCGATGACTTTAACCACGAGAATAATCCTTTAGTGGGCTGCGCGTCGGCAGCATTCGATTCTTGAAAGCAGCGCTCTTGCGCGAAAGAACGCGGCTTGTCAGCTTTTTTGTCGCAAAATCCGGCGGTTTTCGCGCCAAGTCGTGCAAGGGACCCAGACATCACCCATGTCGCAGCCGCAATCACCCTGGTGGGCGCCCGATCGCCACCAAGACCGCCGCGCATTCCTTGCCGCGCGCAGCGCGATTTTGGCGGGCGTTCGCGGTTATTTCCAGCGGCGCGGCTTTGTGGAGGCCGATGTCGACGCGCTCGCCATCGCCGCCGGCGCCGAAGTCCATATCGACCCGATCGCGGCGGATGGGCGGTATTTGCATGCATCGCCGGAATTTGCGCTGAAAAAACTGCTGGCGGCCGGCGAGACGAAAATCTACTTCCTCGGCAAGGTCTATCGCGGCGGCGAGAGCGGCCCGCGCCATCGGCCCGAATTCACCCTGCTGGAATTTTACCGCGCCGGCGAAGGCGTTGCGGCGATCCAGCGCGATTGCCTGGCGATCGCGCGGCTGGCGCAGCGCATCGCCGCCGGGTTTGGCCTTGCCCCGCGCGGGACATGCGATTGGACCAAGCCGGCTGAGCGCCTGAGCCTCACCGCGGCCTTCGCCCGCCATCTGGGCGCCGATTTGCGCTCCTTGCTGGCGGCGGACGGGACGGGGGCGCTCGCGCCCATGCAAGCCCTCGCCGCAGCGCAAGGGCTTAGCCCCGCCGCCGATGATGACTGGTCCGATCTCTTCGCCAAATTGCTGACGCAGCGGATTGAGCCGCTATTGGGCGCGCGCGCCATCACCCTGTTGACCGATTATCCGGCCCCGGAGGCGGCGCTGGCCCGGCGCCTGCCCGCCGATCCGCGCTTTGCCGAGCGCTTTGAGGTCTATATCGACGCGATCGAGCTCGCCAATGGCTATGGCGAATTGACCGACCCGGTCGAACAGCGCGCGCGCCTGCTTGCCGCCCGCGCCGAACGGCAGCGCCGCTATGGCGCGGATCTGCCGATCGATGAGGATTTCCTCGCCGCGCTTGGCCACATGCCGCCGGCGGCGGGCGTCGCGCTCGGCATAGACCGGCTGGTCATGCTGGCGGTCGGCGCGCCCGATATTGACGCGGTGGTGTGGAGCGCCCCGCGCGCGCGGCCATGACAATGACGGCTTGCTTTGATAGAACTCAGCATCAAAGGGGCTGACGCATGGCGGATGTGTTTATTTCTTATCGCTCGCTGCGCAAACCGGCGGTGCAGCATTTAACCCAAGCGATTGAAAACCACGGCTTTAGCGTCTGGTTCGATTATGGGCTGTTGTCGGGAACGCAATTTGACGAGCAGATCGAGCGCGAATTGCGCGCCGCCCGCGCCGTGATCGTCGTCTGGTGCAGCTATGCGGTGCAGAGCAAATGGGTGCGCAAGGAAGCAACGCTCGCTTCGACGCTCGGGACCTATACGCCGGTATGGCTGGAAAAAATCCAATTGCCGCTGGCCTTTATCGACGATGACACGATCGATTTGTCGCGCTGGGACGGCGATCCGCGCGGGCATGGGCTGGACCGGCTGATGGATCAGATCGCGGCGAAGGTCGGGCGCGCGGCGGCGCCGCTTTATCTGGGCTTGCGGGCGCAATCGGAAAACTGGGGGCGCTTTGGCCGAATGGCCTGGGCGAATATGCCGGTCGATCAAGACTTTGCCGACCAGATCGCCGCGACGCGGGTCGGCGCAGCCGCCTTTGGCGGCAATGAAAAGATCGAGGAGGCGCCGGAGCCGGCGCACATCATCGGCGGGGCGGGGAAGCGCGGCGCGCCCCCCCCCCCC
>DHHV01000045.1:23940-24429 GCA_002403455.1 Hyphomonadaceae bacterium UBA4763
CCCCCGCTCCCCCCCCCCCCGCCAGTCTCGGTGTCGGCGCAAGCCTTTGCGCAGATCGCCGACAGCCTGGATATCGAGGATTATCGCGTCTTCATCGCGCATTTCCCCAAAACGCCGGAGGTGATCCCGGCCGATCGGCACAGCCGCCGGCTGGCGGCCTGGGCGGCGATTGACCAGACCGATCCAGAGGCGATCGCGGCGTTTTTGCGCGAACCAAGCTTTCCGGCGTTGGAGCAAATGGCCAATGCCGTGATGGAGCGCGCCGCCAAAGCCCGGCAGGAGGCCTTTGCGGCGGAATTGGAGCGCCGCCGACGGGCGGCCGAGGAAGCCAAACGGCAGGCGGAAGAGGCGGCGCGGCGCGAAGCAGAGGCCAAGGCGCAACGGGAAGCGGAAGCAGCCGCCGCCCGCGCCGCCGATGAAAAGCGCCTGGGTCCGGAGGCGTTCCGCGCCCGCGAGGCGGCCAAGGCCGGCCGGCCGGTGGCGGAGCGC
>DHHV01000084.1:0-8306 GCA_002403455.1 Hyphomonadaceae bacterium UBA4763
ATTCGCTCAGAGCGTGCCACAATTATGGGGCGAATTTAAGAATCGCCACACTAGGGCGATTTCGATAAATCGCCCTATGCTTTAACGGTGCGAATCTCGCCATAAGGCGGCAAGGCGGAGGCGCGCATGGACCTGCAATCCTTATCTTTGGCGATGGCGTTGATCTTGAGCGGCATTGCCTGCGGCGGCGGCGCCGTGTTGAGCCTGGTCGCCATGCCTTTGGTGTTCGAGATGCAAGATTATGGGCGCGCCGACCGCTTTGCGCGCAACGCGATCTTGTTGACCAATCCGATTTTGGCGGGTGTGGCGTTCGCCGCTGCGGTCGCCGCCGTCTTCGGCGGAGCGGTCGCGATGGCGGTGATCTTTGGCTGCGTGGGGCTCGGCTTTTTGCTGGCGCGCCTGCCAGTGCAAAGCCGCAAAGACGCGACGGGGCAAGTCTATGTGCGCCGCCAGAAAAAGGTCAGCCGCGTGGCGGCGATGACGCTATCGGCCGCGCTGATCCCGGTCATGCTGACCGGGATCGTACTGGGCGTTATCGGAATTTAGCGCATCTTCACCTTAATCCGGGTCGCCGAAGATGCGCTGGTTTTTTCGTTTCCGCGCATTTTCTTAACGCGAACCGGTTCCCACTTCGCTTGAAAATGCTTTAGCGGCGAACGAAGCGACCGCCGCGCGGGCTGTGGAAGCGCGCGCCGCCGTTAAAGCTGCGACCGGCGACGAAGCCGCGGTTGAACCCGCGGTTAAAGCCGCGATTGAACCCGCCGCGAAAGCCCGGGGCGATCACCACGCTGGTCCCAAAGCCGGAGCGGAACCCGGATCGAAAGCCCGGGTGAAAGCGCGAGCCGACAAAGCCGCGATTAAAGCCGCCATGGAAACCGGGATGGAAACCGCCACGAAAACCGGAATGAAAGCCCGGATGGAAGCCGCCCCGAAAACCGGGATGGAAACCAGAGTGGAAGCCATGATGGCCAAAGCCGCCATGAAAGCGCGAACCGTGGAATCGGTTAAACCCGCCGCCGTGGAACCCGCCATGAAAGCCGCCCGTGGTAATCACGACCGGCGGAATGAATACGCCGACTTTGACTTTTGCCTGCGCCGGCGCGGCCAATCCGACGAACGCCAAAGCAGCGGCGATGCTCATCACCGATTTTACCAAGCCCGAAAACCACGTCTTCATGCGCTCTACCTTTCTCAACATTCCGGCTTTTGATCACATGGTGATCGCCGCGCCGAAATCACCTGCCCGCTGACCACCATTGCCAAAGCCGGGCAACGCAGGATGAACGGCTCGTTCAGGCGCATTTACCGCAATCACGCCGCGATCGCGCCTTCTCACCAACAAATTTCCGCAGTTTCTTGGGATTGTTAAGCTTGGGTCAAACTTGCGGGCTTAAGCTCGCGCCAATTCGGTGGAGCTCAAATGGCCGTCCCAACACTTATTCTTGATCGTAATCATCTGGATATGATGGCCGATGGCGATCTGGAATTGCAGCGCGAGCTGTTCGGCTTGTTCCGCACGCAGGCCGAATTATGGGGGCGTTTGCTGGACGCCGGCGCGCCGGAAGGCGCGTGGGCCGATGCGGTGCATAGCCTAAAGGGCTCGGCGCGTGGACTAGGCGCCTGGGCGCTGGCGAAAGCCTGCGAAAACGCAGAGGTCAAACCAGGGCAAGCCTTTACCCGGATCGAGCGCGCCGCCCGCGTCGCCATCATCCGCGAAGTGCTCGACCAGACCCTGCAAGCGATTGCGCAATGCGATTATGATTTGGCGTTAAGCTCGCTGCGCAGCCGGTCAAAAGTCGTCAATTCATAAGCAATACAGGCTTCCATCATCGCCCGCCAGGTCGGCTCGGCGATCGACCAGGAAAGCCCGACCCGGTCGGCCTCCGCCGCCACCTTGGCGAGCACGTCGGCGATGCGCGCTTCGTCGCGGACGAGCTCGCGGCTTGGTTTGATGCGCGCGGCGGCGTCCATATAGCTTTGCCGTTCGGCGATCAGCGCGACCAGGAGGCGGTCGAGCCGATCGATCTGCTGGCGCACCTCGGCCATGGTCTGGCAATCCTGCGCGGCGCGCGTCTGCTCGTCTGATCGCGTCATTGTTATCCCGTCGACGCCGTCGCAAGGCCGGCCAAGCGTACGTTGCACCGCAACGTCTTGACGCTATGCGACCCCGGCCATGCCATAATTGGGGCTTGCAGTGAAGCAAAACGCGTGCTGATGCAGCACGCACAGGTGCGCCCTATAGGCGCTTCCGCCTGGGGTCAAGCGCTGCGATGGCGTGACCTCGAGCGCCGGTATTGCGGCGCGCAGCGCAAATTTTGCCGCGCCGCGCTGACCGCCCGAGATGAGGATTAAGATGCACGACGGTTCTGCTCCCCCCGCTTTTGCTTCGGTGTCGCGCCCCGCGAGCGCGCCGGCCGGCGATTATTACAAAACCGATGTGGTGATCATCGGCGCCGGCCCCGTGGGGCTGTTTGCCGTGTTTGAATTGGGCCTGTTGGATGTGAAGTCGCATCTCGTCGACATTCTGGACCGGCCGGGCGGGCAATGCGCTGAGCTTTACCCCGAAAAGCCGATCTACGACATCCCGGCCTATCCGATCGTGACGGGGCAGGAACTGACCGACAAGTTGATGGAGCAAATCCTGCCCTTCAATCCGACCTTTCATCTGGGCGAAATGGCGGTGGCGCTGGAGAAGACGGCGGCGGGAACTTGGTTGCTGACCACCGATCAGGGCACGCGCCTGGAAGCGCCGGTGATCGCGATCGCGGCCGGCGGCGGCTCGTTTCAGCCGAAAAAACCGCCGATCCCGGCGATCGAAGCCTATGAAGGGACCAGCGTGTTCTACGCCGTCCGCAAGATGGAGCAATTTCGCGGCAAGAAGATCGTCATCGCCGGCGGCGGCGATTCGGCGCTCGACTGGACGCTCAATCTGGTCCCGATCGCCGAGCGCGTCACGCTCGTCCACCGGCGCGATGATTTCCGCGCCGCGCCCCATTCGGTCGCGCAAATGCGCGCTTTGGTCGAAAAAGGCGCGATGGACTTGCACATCGCCGACATCAAATCGTTGAAAGGCGCGGCGCCGGTCCTCTCGGCCGTGACGCTGGCGAATAAAGAACAAGGCGAGTTCGACATCGCTTGCGACGCGTTTTTGCCGTTTTATGGCCTCACCATGAAATTGGGACCAGTCGCCGAATTTGGGTTGAATTTGCATGAAAACCTGATCCCGGTCGATACAGAGAAGTTCGAGACTTCGACGAGCGGCATTTTCGCGATCGGCGATATCAATTATTACCCGGGAAAATTGAAGCTGATCTTATCGGGGTTTCACGAAGCGGCGCTGATGGCCCAGCAAGCCTTCCGCTATGTTTACCCTGAAAAGAAATTGCGCTTTCAATACACAACCTCGTCCACCGATTTGCAGAAAAAACTCGGGGTGAAATAAGCGATGCTGCGCGCCGCGCTGCGGGCCTATTTGCGCCAGACCTTTAAAGGCTCGGACGCGGCGGTCGCGGCGAAGCTGGATGAGCCGATCCTGGCGCGGGCCGGGCGCTTGCTCGACCCGCGGTTCCAGTGGCTGCAGCGGCGGGCGCGGGCGGACAAGCGCCGCCCGCAAGATCTGCCGGTGACGGTGATGCGCAGACTGTCCGACGCCTCGATCCAGCTCTTGCGCGGCAAGACCGAGCCGGGAGTGGCCGAGACCAAGCTGGAAATCCCGCTGGACGGGCGACGGATGAGCGCCCGGCTTTACCGCGCCGCGACGCAAGACCCCCAGCGCCCGGCGATGCTCTATGCCCATTCGGGCGGCGGCGTGACCGGCAACATGGATTGGTGCGCGCAATTTTGCGCCATCATCGCCAAGACCGCCAGACTGCCGGTCGTGTCGATCGATTATCGGCTGGCGCCCGAACATCCCTGGCCGGCCGGGTTGGCGGACATGGCGGGCGCCTATGACTGGCTGCTGGCCCATTCGGCGGAATTTGGCGCAGCGCCTGACAGCGTTGGCGTCGGCGGCGACAGCATGGGCGGCAATTACGCCGCGATCCTTTGTCAGGATTTGCGCGCGGCGGGTCGGCCGCAGCCCGCCTTTCAGGCATTGGTCTATCCGGCGACCGATTTTACGGCCGAGACCGGCTCGATGGACGTCTTTTCCGACGTTTTCCCGCTGACGCGCGATCTCGTCGATTGGTTCATGAGCCATTATCTGCGCCGCTATGCCGGCGGGCCGGTCGATCGGGCCGATCTGCGGCTATCGCCGGGCAAGGCTGGGGACCTGGCTGGTCTTGCGCCGGCCTTGGTGGCGACGGCGGGCTTTGACGTGCTGGTGGACCAGGGCGATGACTATGCCGAACGGCTGCGCGCGGCGGGCGTTGCGGTCGACCATTTTCGGTATGACCGCTTGGCGCATGGCTTTGTGTCGTTCGGGACGATCCCGCGCGCCGAGGCGGCCCTGCGCGACATGGCGGCGCGCCTGGACCGGCTGATCGCCGATCACGTGTCGCGCGCAGGCCGGTGACGCGCGGACGAACTGGCCCACACGCAAAGGCGATTTGCGAAAACCCGTTTGAAGTCCGACATCTCCTGCAGCCGATTTTGCACGGAGATTTTTATCATGGCTTTTGACGCGCCGACCACGATCGCGCCGATCAACATCACCGTCTATCGTTGGGCGGGGCAATGGGGGCCGTTCAAGGTGAAAATTCCCTGCGGGGAATGCGCGCTGACCGTCGATGTCATCAAGGACACGCTGGAAAACGAGCTGAAGGGCGTTCCGGTCACGCTGGATATCCGCGAATGGCTGTCGGAATGGTGGAAGCCTCTGAAATTGTTCCCCTTGCGGGGCTATCACGCCCCGATCGTGCTTGTTGAAGGCGCTATAGTCTGCGAGGGCGAAGCGCTCAACCGTGGGCTCCTGACCCAAGCGGTGATCGACGCCTACGCCAAACGCGCGCCGCTGAAAGGCACGCATTTGTTCGGCAAAACCAATTGCAAGCATTGCGTGCGCGGCAAGGGCTATTTTGCGCAAGCCGGCATTCAATTCGCTTATCATGACGTCGTGCGCGAGCCGGCGGCGCTCTATGAAATGCTGGCGCGCGTCAAACCCTTGGTCGGGCCCAAGACCCCGATCACCGTGCCGCAGATCTGGATCGATGGCCATTATGTCGGCGGCGCCGATCAATTGGGCAAAGCGCTGGGCGTCTCGATCGAGCCGAACCCCGAACGTGGGCAAAATTCGATGACCGACAAGCCGATGGCTGTTGTGAAATAAGGGAGCGATTTAGCGCTTCTTCAAGGTAATCCAAGTCGGTAAAAATGCGCTGAATTCTGGTTGTTGAATATATTCTTGGCGCACACCGTGTCCTGCTACACTTGAAAATGTTTTAGCGTGGCGGAAAGCAATCGCTATCAAAGGCGTAGTGGAGCTCTTGGTTGCACCGGACCGCTCACCCTTGCGGCATGGGCGGCTTTTGCCGCGCCAATTGCGCCTCGCGTAAGGTGATGTAGAGCGCCGCGCTGACGACGATCAACGCGCCGACCCAGGTTCGCCAGCCGGGCGCCTCCTGGAAGATCAGCCAGCCCAGGCCGGCCGCCAGCGGCAAGCGCACATAATCCATCGGCGCCAGCACGGACGCGTCCGCAAGGCCAATCCCCTTGATATAGCAGGCTTGCGCGATCATCCCGAACACGCCCATCGCCGCGAGCAAGACCCATTCTTCGCCGGTCGGCGCGATCCAGGTCAACCCGGCCGGCGCGGCCAGCAACAAGGCGTTCAGCACATTGCCATAGAGCAGGATCGTCAGCGCGCTGTGGTCCTTGGTCAATTCCTTGACCGTGACGATCGACCAGGCAAAGGAAAACGCCGCGCCCAACGCCGCCAAGGCGCCCCACTCAAACGCGCCGGACGGCTGCAACATCAGCAAAACGCCAGCAAAGCCGACCGCCGCCGCCGTCCAGCGACGCGGGCCGACCGGTTCTTTCAACAGAAAATAGGCCAAGGGCACAATGATCAGCGTGCGCGAAAAGGTAATCGCATTGGCGTCGGCAAGCGTCAGGGTCGAAAAGGCGTAGAGACTCAACACAAAGCCAAGGCTCGAGGAAATCGAGCGCATCAGCACCGCGCCGGGGCGCGGCGCATGCCAGGCGCTGGCGCCGGCCCGCAGGATCCAAGGCGAGATGGCGATCGCACCCATCAAGACGCGGCAAAACGCCAATTGCGCCGGCCCGAGCCGATCACCCGACAATTTGGCGAACAGCCCAAACAAGGTGAACGCTGCGGCCGAGGCCAACATCCACGCCGCCCCCTGCACCGTCGGGCTGAAGCGTTGCGGCGGTGTGGCGGCGCTCACTCCGCCGCTTTCAATTCCGGCGGAGTCCATTTCTCACGCAAGGTGACCAGCTCTTCGGCCAGCGTCGGGTGCAGCGCGCAGGTGTCGTCCCAATGCTTTTTGGTGAGGCCCGCTTTGACGGCGATCGCCGCCAGCTGGATCATCTCCGGCGCGTCCGGGCCGACAATATGACAACCGACCACCACCTGGTCAGCGCAGCGCACGATCAGCTTCATCAAGACGCGCTCGGTATCGCCGGTCAGCATGTTTTTCATCGGCCGGAACGTCGTCTTGTAAATATCAACTTGGCCAAAGGCTTTGCGCGCTTCGACTTCCGTCAAGCCAACGACGCCGATCGGCGGCTGCGTAAAGACGGCCGAGGGGATCGTCGCATGGTCAAAAGCGGTGGGATTGTTGCGAAACACCGTCTCGGCGAAGGCCGCGCCTTCGCGGATCGCCACTGGCGTCAGCTGCACGCGATCGGTGACGTCGCCGACCGCATAGATATTCGGAACCGAGCTTTGCGAGAAGCGATCGACCGCGATCGCGCCTTTTTCGGTCAATCGAACCCCAGCCTTGTCCAGCCCCAATCCTTCGACATATGGCTCGCGCCCGATCGCATACATGATCAATTCGGTATCGAGATGCATGCCGTTGCTGAGCGTCGCGCGATAACCGGTGGCGGTCTTAGCGATTTCGGAGAACACCGCGTGGGTGATGACGCGAATGCCGCGTTCTTTCAGGGCGGTATGGATATGGACGCGGACGTCTTCGTCAAAGCCGCGCAACACCGTATCGCCGCGATAAAGCAGGCAGGTCTCAACGCCCAACCCGTTGAAAATCGAGGCGAACTCGACCGCGATATAGCCGCCGCCGGCAACGATCACATGTTTGGGTAGGCGCTCTAAATGGAACACCTCATTGGAGGTGATCCCGTATTCCTGACCTTTCAGCTCGAGCGGGCGATAGGGCCGTCCGCCGGAGGCGATTAAGATCTTGTCCGCCGTCAGCGTTTTGTGGAGCCCGGTCAGGTGAACGCTGTGGGCGTCCAGTAATTCAGCCCGGCTTTCAAATATATCCACACCGGCATTGCGCAAATTGCGGGTATAGATGCTGGAAAGCCGCCCCACTTCGATCTGGATATTGTCGCGCAACCGCTCCCAATCGAGCGTTGCCTCGCCAGGCAAGGACCAGCCATAGCCGGGCGCGGCGTGAATCGCGTGACCCAATTCGCTGGCGTAAACGAGATATTTCTTCGGCACGCAGCCGCAGATGACGCAGGTGCCGCCGATGCGGTATTCTTCGGCAATGCCGACGCGCGCGCCAGTTTGCGCCGCCATGCGCGCCGCGCGCACCCCGCCCGACCCTGCGCCAATGACGAACAGGTCGAAATCATAAGCCATGCGGGTCTCCTTTAGGTGGGGCGGTCAAACGCGGACGCAGTCCACGCCGTTAGCGCTGGCGATATAAGCGCGCTGCGCCAATCCGAGAAATAAACCATTCTCGACCACGCCCGGAATATGGGCGAGCCCCGCCGCCAAAGCCTCTGGATCGGGGATCGCCTTGCATGCAAGGTCGAGCACCAAATTGCCGCCGTCGGTGCGCAGATAAGCCCCGCCAGCCGCGCTTTTACGCAAGGCGACGCGGTCCGAGGGCAGACGCAAGCGGTCGAGCAAAGCGCGCACTGCCGCAATCGTGATCGGGGCGGCGAAATCAACAATTTCGACCGGCAGCGCGAACGCCCCCAGCATGTCGACGCGCTTGCTGTTATCGGCCACCACAACGAAACAATCTGCCGCCGCCGCGATGATCTTCTCGCGCAATAACGCTGCGCCGCCGCCCTTGATCAGCCCCAGATTGGGCCCGACCTCGTCCGCGCCGTCCAATGCAAGGTCGAGCCGGCGCACGGCGCTGAGGTCCAATAACGGCACGCCCAATTTCTGCGCCAGCGCCGCCGTCGCGCGCGAAGTCGGCGCCCCCGCC
>DHHV01000084.1:8627-8800 GCA_002403455.1 Hyphomonadaceae bacterium UBA4763
CCCCCGCCACATCGCGCAAGCGCCCGTCGGCAAGGCGCGCCGCCAAGCCCTCCACCACAAACGCCGCCGTCGAGCCGGTGCCAAGCCCCAGGCGCATGCCAGAGCGCACCTCGGCCAAGGCCGCTTCGGCGGCCGCTTGTTTCAACGCCGCGCTCGTGTCCTGAACCAGAAGT